>JAMCRS010000201.1 GCA_023380675.1 Chloroflexota bacterium | reverse complement strand
GCGTGCACTTAGATGAAAACCCTAAACCCACAATTTCGCAACGTGAGAGACACCTCTTTGGCGGCTTACTACAACGAAGTTTTGCCTCATTTGGGCGAGCGCCAACTCGAAGTCGACCGCCGCGAGATTCGCGCCCGGATCTCGACCCTGAAAAAACAGATCGAGCAGGTGCGCACGCACCGACGGGAATACCGGCGAAAAAGAAGGCGGGAGGGCTCGCCGACCGTCGCCATCGTCGGATACACCAACGCCGGTAAATCGACGCTGTTGAACGCACTGACGAACGCCGGCGTGCTTGTCGAGGACCGTCTCTTCGCCACGCTCGATCCGACCACTCGGCGCGTCAAGCTCCCGGCGGGCGGCGAGGCGCTGTTCACCGACACAGTCGGCTTCATCCAAAAGCTGCCGACCCAGCTGGTGGCGGCGTTCCGCGCGACCTTGGAGGAGATCGGCGAGGCGGACCTGCTTTTGCACGTGCTCGACGCGACCCATCCAAATGTGCGCGAGCAGGCGCGCGCCGTCGAGTCGACGCTGAACGAGATCGGAGCAGGGGACAAGCCGGTGATCCTCGCGCTCAACAAGAACGATCTGCTGCCGGAAGGTGCACCGGCCGCCCGGCGGAGCTGGCTGGTTACCCAAGACGACCCCACGTCCAGCTACGACGCGATTCGCATTTCGGCTCTTACAGGGGAGGGGCTGGCGCCCCTGCTCGAACAGGTCGAACGCGTGCTCGGCGAAGCGATGGTCCCGCTGCACGTGCGAATCCCGTATGCAGCCGGCGATCTCACGTCGCTGTTCCATCAGCGCGGAATCGTCGAGCGGGAAGAGTTCGTCGATCAGGGAACGCTCATCGAAGGTCGGATCGCCGCCAGCCTCGCCAAGCGCTTTATGCGCTACCGCGTAGTGAGATCGCTAGCCGGCAAGCCCGAATGATCGGAGGAGACATCGTGGAACGCTATCGCGTCAAGCCCGGCGCCCCGGTCGATCTCGACGCATTCGATCCGAACGACAACAGCGCGTTCGAGGGGAGCAAAAAAAGCGGCGAGAAACGACTGAACCAGCTTTGCGCCGACCTGGACACTTTGCAGGAGCTCCTATATGCCGAGCACCGGCATCGACTTCTCATCGTGCTGCAGGGAATGGACACGGCCGGCAAGGACGGGACGATCCGCCACGTGTTTCAGGGCGTGAATCCGCAAGGCGTGCACGTCGCCAGCTTCAAGACGCCGACCTCCGAAGAGCTGGATCACGACTATTTGTGGCGAATCCACGCGCAGACGCCGGCCAAGGGCGAGATGGTGATCTTCAATCGGAGCCATTACGAGGATGTCCTCATCGTGCGGGTCCACAAATTGGTCGACCCCAAGGTGTGGCGCGCCCGCTACTCCGAGATCAACCACTTTGAGGAAATGCTGGCGAACGAGGGCACGATGATTCGCAAGTTCTTTCTGCACGTCGACGCCGACGAGCAGAAGAACCGGTTGGAGGACCGGCTGAGGGACGCGAGCAAACATTGGAAGTTCAACCCGGA
Organism: Chloroflexota bacterium; assembly: GCA_023380675.1. Next base: position 13,830 of record JAMCRS010000201.1, on the reverse strand, counting down.
CGACCTCAAGGAGCGCAAGCTCTGGCCAGAGTACATGAAGGCGTACCAGGATGCATTGAGTGAGACGAGTACGGCGTGGGCGCCGTGGTACATCGTTCCGTCCAACCGCAAGTGGTATCGGAATCTGGTCGTCTCCAACGTGATCGTCGACGCGCTCAAAAGCCTGAAGATGGAGTACCCCAAGCCGGCCGAGGGGTTGGACCAGATCACGGTTCGCTAGGAATCGGCAAGGAGGAACAAGGAATAGTCTGGATTCCAACCAGCTTGCAGCAGCTCCCGGGGGCAAACGGACCTCCGGGAGCTGCCATTTAGGCCGGGACTCGAACGCTCGTCGTCACTTGGAACGCCGGCGGGTGCTCGAGTGTCTTTTTGACCTTGCACTGTTCCGCCGAGCGAATGACCGCGCCCTTGTACTTTTCCGGAAAGTCCGGGGGCAGCTGTATATCGAGATAGATCTTGCCCACCAGTCCAGTTGCCGGGTCGTTCTCCATCTGCTGCACGATCCGTATACCATCGGTTGGGATCTTGCGCTGCTGGCAAAACCCCAGAACGTAGATTCCAGCGCACGTGCCGATCGAAGCGAGGAAAAGCTCGAACGGCATCGGCGCCGTGTCAGCCGGAAGTTGGTCCGTTTTCAGGTCATGGCCCCTAAAATGCGCGTCGACCCGCGCGCCGCCGGGAAAGTCAACCGTTAGTTCCATCCAGTCACGCCTCCACAGTAGAGTGTCTTGCTTTGGATGCCGTACACGCCGTATGGTTACAACCGCCACGTCCGCCACAAATTGACGGCCAGACAAGCTACCGCCGCCCAGCCCACTGCGCCGGAAATCCCGAATGCCGCTTCGGCCGGTACGAACGCCGTCGCAAACAGCGGCAGGACTCGAAAGATCGCCGCCAGGTTTCCCAGGCAGGCTGTTGCCAGAACGAGACGCGGGCTCGCAACGGCTCGCTTGCCCGAAAATCCCGGCAGCATCCGCGCCGCCATCGCAAAGATCAACAAAGTAACAAATCCCACTGTGATCGCGTGGTGCTCGACGTCGGGGTTGACCGGCAGATTGAGGCCGAGTACCGCTCCAATACCGGTCGCCGTCATGACGGCTGCAGCAAACGCCAACCAGGCAAACGCGCTGATAACCAGCAGCTCGAATCGCCCGTATTCGCCATAGTCGGGATATCCGGCGCGTGTCGGTCTGCGACTCTCGACATAGCCTGGGGGTGGTGGAGTTCGGCTCACCAGCCAGGACGTCTTCCGTCGAAGCAGCACATCGAACTCCCACACAAAGAAGAGCAGAGCGGTCCCTTCGAGCAGTTGACCGATGCCGCCGATACGAGACGAAACGGCAAGGTAAGTGAACTGTTGTTCTATCAACGATGCCACTCGCAACGCCAATCCGACCGCATAGACGAACAGAATAGGACCGAGCAATTCCTTGGGTGGAAACGCGAGCCGCATAAAGAGCGGTAGATTTCGGATCGAGAGAGCGATCGCAATCGGTATGACGAACCCATAGATCGCCAAATGATTGAGCGCATCGTCCAGGCTCGATGGAAAAATGTAGGTGGATTGTAGGGCAGCGCCAACGCACAGGATCACGTCGAGCAGAACCGCCGCGGTAATCGATGCGAACGAGAGGACGAGGAAACCACGCACCGGGACGAACGGCGAGCTGGGCGTTAATCGCGGGGCGCGGCGAAAAGAGCTGGCAAGCATCAGGACGACCAGCGCATATCCGACCAGCTCAAGCACGGCCGACGAAGCGAGCCCAAGTCGTCCCAGAGTCACAAAAGTGAGCTGAGGAGGGATAGATGTCTCTGCAACGGCAAGTAGAGGCTGGCAGACAACACGGAACGAGATCCCGCACGCCAAAAGACCCAGCGCCCACGGAGCAACTCCAGCCCGCGCCAGCGTCGTGCCGCGCAGGCGAGGAAGGAAGAAGAGACCGACGCCGGCAATGAAAAGACCAGCCCAGCCGAACAGCTGGGCATGTCCGTGCGCCTGGACCAATGCGATCCACCAGGTTCCAAGAAGAACGCCTCCTCCGGTCGCATTACTGACCGCAAGCGTTGCCGCGATGATCGCAGCATACCCGAAGCCGGCGGTCAGTGCGATTCCAAGAGCAGCTAGAACGAACGGTTCGTGGATCCGTTGCGAAGAGGGCATAATTCAGCACATGCAGAATATCGCCAATCTTTCTTTACGTCAAGGTAATTTGACCGCGGAACTAACATGTGCTATACTCAGGTTAATGTAGATTCAGACGAGTAAAGGCACATGCTATTCCCGGGGAGTCTTTAGGAGCTGTCCCCCACTGCCCCGCCGGAGCAAATCACCTTATGCTAACGATCAAACAAGCCATCGCCAACTATTTGCGGGATCTTGCAGTTGGGCAATCCGCTCAGACGGTCGAGACGTATTCTCAAGGACTGAAGCGGTTCATAGAGTTCATTTCAACTACCCGCCGCTCTGCTGCATTTCCGGCCTCACGTCTGAGCGTCGACGACGCACTCGACTATGCCAGGTGGTTGAGCGAGGCGAGGCCGGGCGCATTGGCCAATGCCGATGGCCCGATCGCTAAATCGACGCTGCGGACCTATCTCGCGAGCGCCTCTCGGTTCTATTCCTACCTTCTACGTGAGCGCATCGTGGACGTTTCTGCGTCCGACATGGAGAGAATGCGCGAAGCATATCGCCTCTACCGTCGTGGATTTCATCGTCCGCTGCCCAAGCTCCCGCCCGAGGAGGCAGTCCGGGCGCTCCTCGCTGCGGCACGCCGCGTCAAGGTCCAACCCCGGCGGCCGCGGCTCGACCTCGCCCGTCTGCGGGACATTGCGATGCTGGAGGCGCTGAGGTCGTCCGGCATGCGCGTCGGGGAGCTTGTCGGCCTGAGACGCGATAATCTCGACTATCGGCAGCACACTGCGCGCGTAACGGGCAAAGGCGGCAAGCAGCGTGTCGTCTACTTTGACGATGAGGCGTGGAATGCCATGCAATCGTACCTCAAAGCGCGCGCCGATGGAGCCCGCGGCCGCGCCATGTACGAGCTCCCTTTATTCGCCCGGCACGATCGACGCGCCGGCAGCCGAGTCCTGCCTCTGACCACTGACTCGGTGCGGCTGGTGTTTGGCAAGCTGGCGCGCGATGCAGAGATCGAGATCGCCATGACGCCCCACTCGCTCCGCCACGCGTTCGCCACCAAGATGCTCGAGGCGACCGGCGACCTCGCGCTCGTGCAGGACATGCTCGGCCACTCGTCTCCGGCGACCACGCGCATCTATGCCAAGGTTTCGAGTAAGCGGCTTAGAGACGCGCACCGCACCGTGTTCAAGTACGAGCCGAAGGAACAGGATGAGGACTCGACAGCATCGGGCTAAAACTCTTTATCCGCAGATTGCGCAGATTCCACAGATAAATCAAAAGCAGAGCCATATCGCTTGACACCGACCACGTGGTCGGAAGCGCAACGTAAGCGCAATCAATTGGCACCCCTTCTGTAAAAAGGTCCATCCGCGCGACGCCTCGCCACGAATTGTGTCGCGAGCCTCCTCTCCCCGACGGGTCGAAGATCCCCGAAGGGAAACCGAGGAGAGAGAGGTCGCCTGTTGTCGGCTCATCCCTTTTGTGCTAGAATGTTCGACATATTCGTAAGTGAGAGAGAGGACCAGTATGCGCGCTGTCGTGCGTTTGGCGACGATGGTGGTCGTGGCAGGCCTCGTCATGTCGGTCGCCTACATGGCCGGTTTCGGACTCAACTATTATCTCGTCAAGAACCAGCCGGCAACGAATGTCCCTAGTCAATTCCGCATCTTTTGGGAAGCTTGGAACATAATCAAGGGCGAGTATTACGGCACCATTCCCAGTCCACTGGTGATGACCCACGGCGCGATCCAAGGGATGCTCCACGGTCTGGGCGACCCGCACACCGTGCTGGTCGAGCCCGAGCCAGCCAAGAACGAGCAGGCGAACCTTCAGGGTAATACCGGAGACGTCGGGCTCAATATCGACGTGCGGGACGATCTGCTGACCGTCATCTCGCCGGTGCCCAACTCACCGGCCGACAAGGCCGGCATTCGGTCCGGCGACATCATCCTCAAGATCGACGACCGCGATCTGACTCAGCAGCCCATGACAGCCGTCGAGGCCGCTGCGCAGCTGCGCGGCACGACCGGCACCACCGTCACATTGACGATCCACCGCATCGGCGTCGATACTCCGATCACGCAGACGTTGACGCGTGAGACTTATTCCCTGCCCACTGTCGACTCGAAAATGCTTCCCGGCACGTCGTACGGCTACATCAAGGTCTCGCTCGAGACCGCCGAGACGGCCAACGAATTCTCCAAGGCACTCGACACTCTCAAATCGCAGAACATGACGGGGCTCGTGCTCGACTTGAGAAACAATCCGGGCGGCCTGTTCCCTGATCCGGTCCTGGACATTGCCGGGCAATTCCTCAAGAACAACGACGTGGTCGTCTACGAAAAGTACCGCGACGGCTCTGAAAAATCCTACAACGCCGGCAGCAGCCGCGGCGCGACCGATCTACCGGTGGCCGTCCTCGTCAACAGCGGCACCGCCAGCGCAGCCGAAATCCTCGCCGGCGCTCTCAAGGACTATAAACGCGCCGTCCTGATCGGGGAGCCGACGTTCGGCAAAGGGTCCGTGCAAGAAATCAAACAACTCAGCGACGGTTCTGCACTGCACATCACGATCGCAACGTGGTATACCCCCAAGCACACCGAGATAGAAGGCACCGGCCTGCAGCCGGACATCGCGGTACCGCTGACCGACGACGACATCGCCAAATCGATCGACCCGCAACTGAATCGTGCGATCGACTATCTGAAGAAAGGTGCATAGAATGATTCGCGCTATTCTACGGGTTACGGTCATCGCGGTCCTCTCAATCGTCGTCGTCGCCGGCGCTTTTGCCAGCGGCTTTGCTACCAGCCGGACGCTGTATCCACCCGCGATCACCCAGGACAGCAATACGCCCGCCGACTGGAAGTCCTCGTTTGGCGTCTTTTGGGAGGCCTGGGGCTACGTCGTCCACGATTTCTACGTGGTCCCCGACCAGCAGGCAATGGTGAACGGCGCGGTAGCCGGAATGGTCGATTCGCTCGGCGACCCCCACACCGGCTTCACCGATGCAAAGCTGGCAGCCCTCAGCTCCTCACAACTGCAGGGATCGTTCGAAGGCATCGGCGCCACCGTCGAGATGCGTGAAGGCCGGCTGACAATCGTCGCGCCGCTGAAAGGCTCGCCGGCCGAAAAGGCCGGGCTGCTGCCAAACGACGTCATCCTTCAGGTTGGGAGCACGGTCATTCAGAACATGGATGTCAACGCCGCCGTACTGCTCATTCGCGGCCCCAAGGGGAGCGCGGTTACGCTGCTCATCCAACGCGCCAAGCAGCCCAATTTCACCGTCAGCATCGTTCGCGACACCATTCGCACGCCGTTCGTCGAATCGCGGATGATCGAAGGTACCAAGATCGCCTATCTTCGCTTGAACGATTTTGGAGCGACCGCGGACGACGATATTCGGACGGCGCTCGGCGAGCTGCTGCCGCAGAACCCGACCGGCCTGATATTTGATTTGCGCAGCGACCCGGGTGGTTACCTTAACGAAGCAGTCGACGTCGCGAGCGAATTTATCAAGGAAGGTCAGCCCGTCGTCATCGAGAAAGACAAGCTCGGAAACACCCAGGTGCTGAAGGCCAAAGGGGGCGGAATGGCAACCAGTATCCCGATGGTCGTGCTCGTCGACGGAGGGTCCGCCAGCGCCTCGGAGATCGTCACGGCCGCGATCAAGGACTATGGTCGGGCGACGTTGATCGGGACCAAGACCTACGGCAAGGGTTCGGTCCAGAACGTGCATACGTTGAGCGATCAATCCGAGCTCCGCGTCACGATCGCACACTTTTTCAGTCCCAAGGGGAATGAGATCAACGACGTGGGAGTGACCCCGGACATCGTCATTCAGCTCACACCGGACAACGTGGCAAACAATCAAGACCCGCAGTTGGACAAGGCGGTCGAGGTGCTTCAAGGCAAGGCCAATTGATGGCAGAGGGCGTCCGAGTCCTGGCGAGCAATCGCAAGGCGTACCAGGACTATTTCGTGGAGGAGACGCACGAGGCTGGGATCGCGCTCACCGGCACCGAGATCAAGTCGGTGCGGGCCGGCAGCGTGAATCTGCGTGACTCGTATGCGCTGATGCGCAACGGCGAGATGTGGATGATGAACGTTCACATCGCGCCGTACGAGCCGGCGAGTCGTGAGAACGCCGATCCGTACCGCGAGCGCAAGCTCCTGCTCCACCACAAGGAGATTGCCAAGCTGGCCGGGCGCGTTCAGGAAAAAGGCCTCACCGTCGTGCCTTTGCGCATGTATCTGAAAAAGAACCGCGCTAAGGTCGAGCTCGGCCTCGTGCGCGGCAAAAGGCAGTACGACAAGCGCGAGGCGATCGCCAAGCGCGATAGCGCGAGAGAGATCGAGCGCGCGGCGAAAGAGCGGACGCGGTAAGCTTGGCGCCGCGGCGCAATTAGAGAACGTGCGAGAATGTGCGTTTCAGGAATAGAACGGGCAGGCAGCGATGTTCGCCTGTTTTGTTGTACGCGGGAATTGGCCTTATAATGGAAGCGTACGATTTGGATTAGCACTTCTTACTTTGTCCCCGGCATTCGTTTGAGTTCGGCTCGCTTCATGGCAGAGGCGGCGCATGATCACGGCTGGGGCCCTACAATCTTGGGATAGAATCGATTCACGAAAGACGAAGCACCTCACGTTCGGCGCACTCGCGTCGCGGAGGTGCTTTTTGTTTGGAGAAAGGGACTTGCCACAGATTTCACAGATTACGACTCATCCAATTGAATCCTTCGCCAACCACGTCTGGCTGAAGGGAGTTCGGTGGACTCGGAGATCTCAAATATGACGACCAACAGTCTGCAGCGCATCGAACGTCTGGGGACCGTGCCCTTCATCTTCATGACGATATGGCTCACGCATTTGCTAGGGAGCGGCCCCGGCCCAATGGACTCGATCTGGACGATCCATACTGCCTTGAGCATTCTCAGGGAGGGCAGTACCAATCTAGATGCTTACTCGGAGGTAATTCCTCAGGGGGACTACCGCATTGAGACTGTAGGAGGCCATCTATATTCTCGCTATCCGATCGGACCCGCGCTCGTCTCCATACCGGTCGTGTTTCTCATCGACCATTGTCATGACTGTGCATGGCCAAGCGATCTTTATGATTACCTGCGACACGATCCGCCTGGACCGATCGTAATGATCATTGAAATGTTCGTGGCCTCGCTGACCGTCGCTCTTACCGCTGTCGGCATCTACTTTATCGCGAGGCGTTACCTGGATCAAAAGTACTCCCTTTTGGTGACCGCGGTCTTTGCATATGGGACATCAGCCTGGTCCACGGCGAGCATGGCTTTGTGGTCTCACGGTCCCTCCATGTTCTTCTTGACTCTCAGTCTCCTCCTGATCCTACGCGCAAGAGATACTCCCCGTCTGATTCAATTCGTAGGCGTTCCTCTTGCGCTGTCCTATGTGATGCGTCCGACCAATATAATCCCAGTGGTCGTCTGGACCCTTTTCGTCTTCGTTCGATACAGGCGATGGTTTCGGCATTATCTATGTTGGGCACTTCCGATTGCCGTCCTCTTCTTGTCCTACAATCTAACGATCTATCATAGCTTGCTATCTCCATACTATCGCCCCGAGACACTCGGCTCCCCCCAGAACCTGCCGGAAGCGCTTGCCGGGACATTGGTAAGCCCATCACGTGGGCTGTTCATTTTCTCGCCAGTACTCTTGTTCTTCGTCTTTGGGCTCCGAGTTAAACGGAAAACGGTGGGCTTGGAAGGTCCAGACTATTGCGTGTTGACAATTCTATCTCTTCATTGGATATTGATCTCGACAAATTCGAGTTGGTGGGGCGGGCACGGGTTTGGACCTCGACTGTTTACCGATATGATCCCATACTTGATCTACATGGTAATTCCTGCGGTTGGGCGAATTCCCAGGCTCGTAGGTAGCAAGAAACTGATCTATGTTTCGGTTTTTGTCACTGCGCTTGTTGTGAGTTGCTTGATCCATTTCCGAGGCGTGACTTCAAACGAAGTGTACGCATGGAATGAGCAGCCGACAGAGGTTGGCGAAAACACGTCGAGACTTTGGGACTGGCGCGACATTCAGTTCTTACGCGGAACTGGCTTGAGTCAATATTCAAGCGAGGTGGAGAGTAAAGACGATCGGCCGCTTTCGCCCAACTGACTAATAACGCTGCCAGCCGACCTAACGCCCCGGCCCCCTTCCCCAAGGGCGCTTGTCATTACCCAGAAGTGGAGAGGGGCGGGGAGGAACTGGGATGGTGAAGTTGCCACATCTCCGTGAGATCGCTGAGACGGCGCAGACCCAGCCAGATGGTTTTGACGCCGGGTTCTCCATCCGATCGCCGAGCCAGGAAGCCACCCAGTTGGGCAATCCAACGGACGGCCTCGTGCAGCGAAGGCGGGTTACTCGGCATCTCGGTCGTGGCATGATGTTTCGCATACAGGGCTTGCCATTCGGCCCGCTCCAAGACGGTCTCGCAACTGTCCTCCGGGCCACGGCGCGCCTGGTAAGTCAGCCACAGCAGCTGCCACGCCACGAGGCTGTACGTCGCCAACACTCGGTGCAACCGGGCGGCCGTTTCGAGTTGCAGGTCTTCCAGGTGGCACCCACTCTTGTAGACAAAATGATACCGCTCGATCAACCACCGCACCGATACGTGTACCAAGTGATACACTGCTGCACCTCCTCCCAGGTCTCGATCGGCAGCGTCGTCAGAAGCATCCAGCAAATCGCCTCGCCGGTGTGCGGCGGCGGAACTTCCAGGACCAAGAGGACATTCAGAATGACCGGCGCCAACTGCGCCCGCTTGAGATGGTGACGCGGCGGCTGAATCGTGACCGTCGCGGTGCGCACGGTGAGCACCGCTTGGCGGGCGGCCTGGCAAACAAGTCAAAGACGATGGACTCTGCAACGGCCGCGCAAAATACGGTGGGCCCGCTGCGCAGAGCGTCTAGGCGCGCTATACTGCTAAGCAAGGAATCGGTCTGTTAGCAGGAGGTGCGATGAACGTTGAAAGACTACCATCATCTTGAACCTCGTGGCAGATTGATCTCCTGCGTGAATAGCTTTCTCGACTTGCCCGCCGGTCGGTTGAATGCTATAATGCCTAGAGGTTGGTGACATACGCACTTACTGTCGCCGATCGAGTTACCCAGATGAGGGGATGCATGGCTTCGACGGGGAGGGCTGTGCTGGAGCGGCAAGCGGCGGAGCCTGTCCGCCATAAAACGGGCAAAACGTAAGTGCGAACACTCGCACAAACCTCGCGGCTCTTCCGGTCGCGGCGTAAGTCGCTGCTAGATCAGTCGTAAGGTTCGCGGCCTAGAGCTGCGACGTCCACGCGCGTTCTCCCCCGAAGGGCGCGTGCTGGGCGCAACCAAGTTGGGGTGCGGCGGCCGCCACGCCGGTAACGGCCGCCAAAGAGGCGAAAGCCAACACGGCTCTGCGTCTGCAACTCTGTCGGTCGAGCCGGCGGACGCGAGACTCAAAGACCGACTAAGCTTGTAGAGACTCTGGGACGAACTCTTCGGACGCGGGTTCGATTCCCGCCATCTCCACCAAAAAAAGAAGACACACCTAGCATGGTGTGTCTTCTTTTTGTTCGATGTCAGCTCGAGGGCTTTGCTCGGCTTACAAACCGCTTTGCTTTTTGTCCCCTTTGCCTTATAATGCGCGGTATCAACACATCCCAAGGAGCAGCAGAATGGACCGTGTGACCATCGGCGTAATCGGCGGAAGCGGGGTGTATCAGATCGAGGGTCTCGCCGACGTCAAGCAGGTCAAGGTGCGGACCCCTTTCGGCAATCCCAGCGACGAGATCGTCGTGGGCGCCTTAGGTAACCAGAGGATCGCCTTCTTGCCCCGGCACGGACGCGGCCACCGCATCATGCCGTCCGAGCTTCCCGTGCGCGCCAACATCTACGCGCTGAAATCGCTCGGCGTCGAGCGCATCATCTCCATCAGCGCCGTCGGCAGCCTTCGCGAAGACTTTCCGCCTCTCGACATCGTGATCCCGGACCAGCTTCTGGACCGCACCCGTCGTCAGCCCACCAGTTTCTTCGGCGAAGGCCTGGTCGCACACGTCTCCTTCGCCGATCCCTTTTGTCCCGAGCTCAGTCAGGTGCTCTTCGAGGCGGCGCAAAAGGCCGGCGCTCGCGTTCACAAAGGCGGGACGATGGTCGTCATCGAGGGGCCTCACTTTTCCACCAAGGCCGAATCGAACCTCTACCGCGACTGGAAGATGGACATAATCGGCATGACGGCGCTGCCGGAAGCGAAAATGGCCCGCGAAGCCGAGATTTGCTATGCGACAATCGCGATGATCACCGACTACGACGTGTGGCACGAGTCCCACGAGCCCGTCACCGTCGAAATGGTCGTCCAGAACCTGCTTAAGAACGCCGAGATGGGCAAGCGGATCGTGCGTTACGCGGCGAGCGAAATACCCGCCGAACGCGCCAACTGCCCCTGCCCTACCGCTCTGCACGACGCCATCCTTACCGCGCGCGACCGTATTCCGCCGCGATCGCGCCGCAACCTTGCGCTACTCCTGGACAAGTACATGCCGCGAGCGCACCAGAACAATTCGCGCCGGCAAAAGCACTAATTCGCGTAGCGACTTGACCGCTCTGAAATCGTTTTTGTGGTTGTTAGATAGTGCTGTGCCTATGCGAAGAGTGCGAACACTTAACAAAACGTCGAGCCGCGCGCTTAGCGAAACTCGGCTCTCGCTTCCGTCACTCGCTCTAGCCGGTCGACCAGCACCTCCACGCCGATCCCCGCTCCCGCCGGTACCGCCATCATACCCTTCCCGTCCACGGTGAATTCGGGCTCGACGATGTCTTGGTGATAGTAACGCTTGCTCGCTGAGATGTCGCCGGGCAGCGTAAAGTTCGGCAGCGACGCCAGCGCGACGTTGCCGGCGCGGCCGATGCCGGACTCGAGCATCCCTCCGTGCCACACGGGTACGCCTTGCGACGCACACAAGTCGTGTATCCGCTTCGATTCCCCATAGCCGCCCACTCGCGCCGGCTTGATGTTGATCACCCGACAACTGTGCAATTCGAGCGCAGCTTTCGCGTCCTCCAACGAATGGATGCTCTCGTCGAGGCAGATCGGCGTCTTTAGCTCCCGCTGCAGCTTGGAATGATCGAAAATATCGTCGTTCCCCAGCGGCTGCTCGATCAACAAAAGGTTATAGTCGTCCAGCCATCGCAGCCGGTCGATATCCTTTAGCGTATACGCCGAGTTAGCATCGACCTGGAGCATAACGTCCGGAAACGACCGCCGAACGGCTTCGACGTACTGAATGTCTCGGCCGGGCGCGATCTTGATCTTGATCCGGCCGTACCCTTGCCTAAGAAAGCCTCGCACCCGTTCGACCAACACATCGGGCGACGGTTGAATACCTACGCTCACGCCCACGGCGATTTGCTCGCGAGTCCCGCCCAGCATCTTGGATAGCGACACGCCGCGGCCTTTCGCAAACGCGTCCCAAAGCGCGAACTCGAGCCCGGCCTTGGCCATGTTGTGTCCGCGGACACGCGAGCAGAGGGCCATGGCGCTTTCCGCGTCCGCCAGCTCCTGGTGCAGCACCCACGGGACCACGAAATCGCGCAGAACGTGCCACGCCGTCTGTGTCGTCTCGTACGAGTAGAACGGGCCGGGGTTCACCGGACACTCGCCCCAGCCCGTCACTCCGCCGGCGTCTACGCGGACGATGATGTGCTCTTCGTCTTTTTCAATGCCAAACGACGTTTCGAACGGGGCGATCAGCCCCATTTTCAAATGCCGCAGCTCAATGCGATCTATTTTCATGATCTCTCAGCCTACGCCCCGAACTTCGTCAATCGACCGGCGTTCGCGAGCGCGATAGGCATCAGCTCGTTCGACCGCAGCCGGCCCAGGCTACCCCGTGCGCACGCGCTCTCGCCGTATTCGGCGATCCCGTCGGCCCGAACGAACTTGGAATACAGCATGACCGGCACCGGATGCCAGGAATGCGATTTCAACAGCGCCGGCGTCGAATGGTCGCCGCCGACAATGACCACGTCCGGTTTGAGCGCCATCAATCGCGGTATCTGCGCATCCAGCTCTTCGATCACGTGTGCCTTGCGCGCGAAATCCCCGTCCTCCCCGGACGAGTCAGTCTTTTTCACGTGCAAGTAGAAGAAATCAAAATCGTTCCAGTTCTTTTCGAGCGTCGTGAATTCGTCGGCTATCGTATCGCCTACTACCGGGAGCGTCCGCATGCCTAACAGCTTGGCGAGTCCCCGATACATCGGGTAGACCGCGATCGCCGCCGCGTGCAGCTTAAAGACGTCCTCGTACGCCGGAATCGCCGGCCGCTTGGCAAAACCGCGCAGCAAGACCATGTTTGCCGGGTGCTTGTCCGCCAGCAGCTTGCGCGCTTGCTCCACGAACCGGTTCACCAGGTCCGCCGTCCTCTGCGATTCCGGGCGGTGCGCCAGTACCGGCAGCGCCGGCACGCCCAGCCGCTGAGGATCGGTCTCGCTCAACGCATCTCCCAGGTTTGGACCCCTCAGCACAAGCACGAAACGATAGTCTTTGACCGTTTCGACGAAGACCTGCACCCCCTCCAGCTTGATCGTGCGCAGCACCTTGACCAACTCTGCGTTGAGCTCCGTCGCGATCCGGCCGGCGCGTCGGTCCGTCAATTTGCCTTCGGCGTCGACCGAGCAGAAATTCCCTCGCGCGGCCACGTCGTTCGCATCCAGGTCAAAGTCGATCCCCAGCGCCTCCAGCACGCCGCGTCCGATCTCGTACTGCATTGGGTCGTAGCCAAAAATGCCCAGGTGGCCGGGTCCGCTTCCGGGCGTAATCCCCGGCGCGACCGGGTCCGCGAGCCCCAGTGCGGATTGCGCGGCGAGCGCGTCCAGGTTCGGCGTGTGCGCGCTCTCCAGCTCCGTCTTACCGCCGGGCTGCATCGGCAGGCCGCCCAGCCCATCCATGACCACCATAGCAATCTTCGTCTGCGCCGGCACCACCAGCTCGTTGTCTTTCAGGAATTGCAGGTTCATCGTTCCGCCTCCGAATCCGGGTATCCGACAATGCCGCCGCGCATCTTACCATCGGCGTGACGCGATGTCAAAGATTGGACGGTCGTGCCCGTTCAATTGCGAGTCGTCACTCCGTGAGCCAGGCGCGGTTCACACAGAGCCCGTTCTGCGTAATGGGCCATGCGTAAGCGCTAACGGATCTTCAGGTGCGTGTTAAGAATGCCCTGCAAGCCGATTCGGCAAGCAGTCGCTGGACAAGACTCTTCAAGAAAATCAAGTTGGGGCTAAATTGAAGGCCTAAAATCCCTGAAAAACAAATGTTTCTGGGCTCGCAACTTGATTCTTTTCAAGGGTTTTCAAGTTGATTTGGGGCCTGTAAACGACTCGATAAAACAAGGCGATTTTTGATGGCGACTTGATTAGGCGGATTCTTTTCAAGTTGGACCTGACGGCGACTGAACTCTACTCGCGGACGAGCCGAACCAAATCACTACACTGATGCGACGTGGAGCGGTTATCACAGCGGCGTAGCGCACACGTGCTCGGTGATTGGGCCACGCGAGTGGAGCGTGCCGATGAGACCTTTCGAGCCCTCGTTGGTGACCGTTTCGGAACGGGGACAAGGAATCGTCCTCATTCGTGCTCAGAATAGCTACGATGCGCTGGCTCGTGAGGGGTAAATCG
>JAMCRS010000200.1 GCA_023380675.1 Chloroflexota bacterium | reverse complement strand
TCTTCTTCGGACCAGGCAGTTTGCGGTACGCTGCCGCGGCGATCGTCATCGTCCTGCTTTTCGCCACGTTCTCCGGCGGCGTGGCGTACGCGGCAAGCAACAGTTTGCCGGGCAGCGCGCTTTATCCGGTCAAGCGCGCGGTGGAGCAGGTGGAACTCGCGATGGCGACCACTCCGGAGAGCCAGGCGCAGGTTCACATGGCGCTGGCGGACCAGCGGCTCAACGAAGCGGCGGCGCTTGCCAAGAGTGGGCAGCAGCAGCTCGCGGAACAGGCGGTGAAGGAGTACAGCGCGCAGGTCGACGCGGCGCTCGCGGTCTTACCAACGCCGCCGAAGGGAGCATCCGCTTCGACGGCGCGGGAACTCGCCAAGTCGCTCTCGCGTCAGCAGGAAGAGCTGCGCGCGATCCAGGTGCCGGCGTCGATGAAGAAAACGGTCGAAGACGCGATTGGCGTGTCCAAGAAAGCGATGGAACATTTTTCGACTCAGCCCACTGCCGCGCCGGCGGAGCATCCAACGACCAAACCCAAGCCCGCAGACACCGCGACGCCGCCGGCGGTCGCGCCACCCCAGGCGACCGAAACGCCGCGCGGGTCTGATCAAGAGCATGGAAAACCAACACCGCAAGCGCCCGAGTTACCGTTGCAGCCAACGTTGACCATTCCGGCGCCAACGTTTACGCCAGTACCGACCATTACGCTGTCAATCCCGGTTCTGCCTGGTCCGAAGAAGACATTGCCGGTGCCCTTACCCGATGTGGGGAATTCCCACAATCTACCGCGAGAACATGAATGCCGATGCTACTCTACGCATCGGCATTTTTGTTCCCTCGAAATCCATTTCGCATGTTTGACGCGGGCAAGTTTGGTTGGTATACTCGGCAATTGGACCGAGTTGGTCCATCGGCAGGGAGAAGCCAGAAATGTCAGAGGGCACCGTCATCGTCGAAAACGTCGCCAGCGACGCGCTGCGCGGCAACCCGCTTGGCGATCCGTTCGTGCGCCGTGTGCCGGTCTACTTGCCGCCCGGCTACGAGACGAGCCGCGCGCGGTACCCGGTCGTCTTTGTGCTCACCGGTTTTACCGGGCGCGGCACGATGCTGCTCAACGACGCGGCGTGGGACGAGGCGCTGCCGCAGCGGATGGATCGCTTGATCGCGGAAGGCAAGGTGCAGCCGATGATCCTCGTCATGCCGGACTGTTTCACGCGCATCGGCGGCAGCCAGTACCTGAACTCGTCCGCGGTCGGACAGTACGAAGACCATGTTGTGAAAGAATTGGTCGCGTTCGTCGATAATAAGTACAGGACAATAGCGGACCGCGACCATCGCGCGGTCGTCGGCAAAAGTTCCGGCGGGTACGGCAGCGTCGTTCTCGCGATGCGGCATCCGGACGTGTTTGGTTTGATGGCGTCGCACAGCGGCGACATGTATTTCGAGTATTGCTATAAACCGGATGTCGTTCGCGCGATTGGCGCGCTGAAAAAACTCGGCGGCTTGGACAAATTCTGGGACGAGATACCGACGATTCGTCCAAAGGGCAAAGACTTTCACGACGCGCTCAACGTCGTCGCGATGGCGGCGTGCTACTCGCCGAATCCCGCCGCGCCGCACGGCTTTGATCTGCCATTTGACGCCGAGACCGGCGAACTGCGCGAAGACGTTTGGCAGCGCTGGCTCGAATGGGATCCGGTGTATCTTATCGACAAGCACATCGACGCGCTGCGTTCGCTGCGGCTGATCTACCTCGACGCGGGCTTGCGCGACGAGTTCAACTTGCAGTACGGCGCGCGCATCTTTGCCAAGCGGCTGAAAGAGCGCGGCATCCCGTGCGTTCACGAGGAATTCGACGACGGGCATTTCGGCACCCAATATCGGTACGATGTGTCGCTGAAGGCAATTTCGGACGCGATATTTGGGTGAGCGCAGGTGATCCAAATTTAGCGGTAAACGCTCAATCGAAAAAATAACAGGGCGGTGCCTTATCGGTGCCGCCCTGTTTTCATGTACGCCCATCTTGCAAGCCCCCTTTCGTCACCTCTTGTTCGGTTCACGCCACGTCCGAATTAGTCATGCTCGCCGGCGAAATTGCAACTTTTCTCCAACCTCTCCCCATCTTGCTCCCAACCTCGCGCGCCTAGAATGGAAACGTACACGGGTTAGAAAATGACTCAGCCAACCCTTGCGAAGGTTGCGACAATGCTCGTCGACGCAGGTAGATTTCTTCGCAACGACGATTTTCTACGGAATGGATCTTAAAACCTTCGCAAGGCTGGGTAGTTACGTTAGAAAAGGAAGAGGTAGGCGTTCTCTAACGCCGTCATGTGCGCTAGAGAACGCACACCCCTCAAATCTGACATTGTCAAAGTAGTTACGTTAGAAAAGGAAGTTGCAATGGAACGTGAGCGCCCATCCGATGCGCCGCAAATCGCGTATCTGATCAAATGTTTTCCCCGTCTCTCCGAAACCTTTATCTTGCACGAGGTCTTGGAACTCGAGCGGCAGGGACTGCCTCTGCGGATTTTTTCCCTGCTCGAACCGACCGGCAAAGTGAATCAAGCCGCCCAAGAAGTACAAGCGCGCGTCACCTACTTCCCGCGCGGGTTCCCCATGGGATGGCTGACCTTGATCGCTGCGGCTCTACGGCGGTTTCTCAAGAACCCGTGGTTGTTTCTCAAGGTCTGCCTGGCGGCAATGATCCGCTTTCACGATATCGCGACGCCCAGGCACATCCTCTACGCGGCGTATCTCGCTGAGCAGTTGGAGCAAGCGAGCATTACGCACCTCCACGCGCACTATGCCAACACGCCCGCGACCGTCGCGTTGCTGGCGCATCAATTCGCCGGTATTCCGTTTAGCTTCACCGCGCACGCCAAAGACATCTACCTCTCGCGTCGGGAATCGCTGGCGTACAAGATGAGGGGTGTGCGTTCTCTAGCGCACATGACGGCGTTAGAGAACGCCTACGGCTTGGCTCTCCGCGTCTTTCCCCGCCGTATCGCGGGGGTCGCGGCACCGCGCGCGCGTCCGCTCATCCTCACCGTCGCCCGCCTGGTCGAGAAAAAAGGACTGGTCTATCTCTTGCAAGCGTGCCGCGAGCTTTTCGACCGGGGCTATGACGTGAACTGCCGCATTATCGGCGAAGGTCCGCTGCGCGCGACATTGGAGCAGCAAATCCGCGACCTGGCTCTCGGCGACCGGGTGGAATTGTGTGGAGCTGAAACGCACGAGCGCGTCATCGAAATGTACCGGCAAGCGACGCTGTTCGCGCTGCCTTCTATCGTCGCCGAGAACGGCGACCGCGATGGGATTCCGAACGTGCTCGCCGAATCGCTCTACATGGGCGTCCCGGTCATCTCCACCCCGGTGTTTGGCATACCCGAGCTGATTCAATCGGAGCGCAACGGCTTGCTGGTTCCCGCGCGCGATAGTGCGGCTTTAGCGGCGGCTATTGCGCAGCTCCTGGATTCGCCGCGACTGTGCCAGCGTTTGGCGACAGCGGGACGTGAGACGGTGCTCGCGCACTTTGATATGTCGGCCAACGCGCAGCGCCTGTTAAGCTTGTTTCTGAATCAAGAACACGCTTCGGCAAAAGCGAACCAGATCGCAACCTGTTCGCATCAGCCCGCCAACCTTGGAGGCGTACAGTTAGGTGGTCATG
>JAMCRS010000199.1 GCA_023380675.1 Chloroflexota bacterium | reverse complement strand
TTTATGTGGGGTTACATAAAAAGTACGAATGGAAGGTCCTTTTGGTTTCACTCTGTCAAGCGACTTTTGAGAAGCCGTGCCGCTGTGCTCCATCGCCGACTCCCCCGCGACCTGAATGCGCTTGAACCAGTACCACGTGGAGACTCTGTCTCCGCGATCGCTGCCGTGTTCCATTCGCTGCAGCTCAAAGTGCGCTCCCAAGACCTCTTTCGTCACCGCCGGCGAAATGCCGACACGGCGCATCTGCATCCGAGGGCCGCCCGCGGCCTGACGCAAATCGAAGGCGGACAGCATAAACGTGCTGCCCGGCCTCGTCAGTCGACGCAAGTTGGCCGCATAGCGCGCCCGGCCGGCCTCGTCCAACGAATGAAAGCAACCAATGTCGAGCACGAGGTCGAATGGACCGCTCACGTCCACGCGGGTGACGTCCGCAACCTGAAACGTGATTGCGAGCCCGCGCTGACGTGCTTTGGCCCGTGCGGTTGTGATGGCAGTGGGCGAAAAATCCACCCCCACTACCTCCATCCCATGCTCTGCCAAATAAATCGAATTGGTGCCGGTGCCGCATCCCAGATCGAGCGCGCGACCGGCCGCCCCTCCCGCTTCGATCAGCGCGACGAGTTCGGGCGGCGTCACGCCGCTGTCCCACCGCGGCTTGGTGAATCGATATTGAAGATCGAAGAACAGTTTCCTCAGCATGTCAACCTTTAGATTGAGGGAGTCGCCGTTCCGGTGGCGGGCGCCAGCGAGGTTTTTCTTGAAATCCGCGCCTGGCGCGTCGCTCCGCTGGCGGATTCGCATTGGAACTCGCCTAGTCCTACGGCGTGTCGAAATAGGCCGCGGCGGTCGTGCTCCGATGCAAGTCCCACGCTCGATCGATCTGCAGCCGCCGGTTCTGATAGATCGGTTCCGGGAGACTGACACGGGCGAAAAAGGCGGCTCCCCGCGTCTCGACCGGATGCGCTCGCAGTGAGCCGCCGTCCAACCGGCAGTCGAATACGATGCTCCAATAGTGCGGGTTCAGGTCCGTTTTCCATCCTGCGCTGTCGTGCACGCCGATCACCCGCGTGGGAGTGACCTCCAGACCCGTTTCCTCGCGCACTTCCTTAACGGCCACCGCTGCCGGCGAGAGGCCGATGTCGCCCCAGCCGGTGGGATAAAACCAGCCGCCTTCGGCGCGCTGGATCAAGAGTAGTTCCTCGCGGTCGTTGAACACGACGGCGCCGACCCCCACTTTGGGGGTAACGTAACCGGGAACGCCGGGAACGATGTCGGCGCGCCAGCGCGCGAGGATCGCGTCTGCATGCACGGGGTCGACTGCTGCTCCGTTCAGCGACGCCGCCATGGTCGCGGCAAGTTTGAGCAAAGCCTCGTACCGCTCGCAGTCGTAAACGTGTGAAGAAGCCGGCAGCGTCGAGGGATTGTTCAGCCCATCGAATGCCAGCCCGGTCTGCGCGATCGCCTTGATCTGTTCGACCCACAGCTCGAGCTGTTTCGTGATGTCGGTCAAGCGTTTCACCTTTCGTCAGAACGACTTGCCCGTTCGCGGCTAGTCGTCGATCAAGCGGTCAGGCGGCGCATGCCGCCCCACGAGTCGACGACGAATCCAACCGACGTTAGCCGCCCTGGCGACGCCGGGCCGTGCACGTGTCGCACGGGCATAGATCGCGCATATAGTCCCAGTCGTAAATCCCGTAAGCATGGCCGTCGGCCCAGTTGAATTGGATGGCGTAGCCCCCAACCGTGGACACGTCGCCGACGGCGTTCAACTTACCGACGGCTTTCAGCACAGCTTCGGGCGACTCGCCCGGCTTGCCGATGCCTTCCTTCCACGGCTGGCATTCGGCGCAAGGGCATGCGCGGCGCAGATAGGTCAGGTCGTACACGCTTTCGTGGCCGTCCGGCCAATTGATCTGCAGCAGCCCATTGTCTACGTCTACGAGAATCTTTTGCGGTTTGCTCATGATTCATGCTCGGTGCGCAAGATTGGTCCAAGGCGCGGCAGCCCTACCGGCTCCGCGTGACTCTTACTCGATCGCAGAGTTTCTCCACGGGGCAGAGGCTGCACTTGGGGGAAACCGGGTTACAGATATTCTGTCCCAACGCGACCAACTCGTCGTTGATCTCGATCCAGTATTCCGCCGGCAGCTTGGCGCGGAGCGCCATCTCAGTTTGCTCCGGCGTCTTGGTCACGACATAGCCCCAGCGGTTCGTGATGCGGTGAACGTGCGTGTCGACGCAAATGCCCGGTTTGCCAAACCCAAGGGTGAGGACGAGGTTGGCGGTCTTGCGGCCCACGCCGGGCAGCGTAACCAGGATGTCCAGGTCGTCCGGCACGCTCCCGCCAAATCGCTCCCGCAATTCACGGCATGCGGCGAGTATGCTGCGCGCCTTGTTGTGGTAGAATCCGACCGGGTAGATCGCTTTCTCGATCTGCCGCGTCTTGAGACGCAGCATCGTCTGAGGAGTGTCGGCGAGGGCGAACAAACGTCGGGAGGCCTCCGCGCTGACCGCGTCCTTGGTGCGGAGGCTCAACATCGTCGAGATCAGAACGCGGAAAGGGTCACGACGTTCTCGTGCGATTTCGGTGACGTACGGCGTGGGCCAGGCTCGGCTCGCCACGCGCAAGATCGATACGGCAGAATGTATCTCATCGTCGTTCACTCGATCGATTCCTCATCCCGGAGCTCGATGAGACGCTTCCAGATCTCCCAACTTCCCTCGATCATGTCAGTCAGCTTGACCCCGACGTGGAACAGGCCGTCGGCCACTCCACGGGAGTGGACGACGTTCCCTTTGACGAGGATCGTGTGAAAGGGCTCTCTGATCCAGAGGATCAAGCTCGCGTCGAGATCGACCGCGCGCGCCATCTCGATCAATGCCCCTCGTTCGCTGATATTGACCGTGTGCGCGTTCCCGACGTCTGTCTTGAACCCGTTGGGATCGAAGCACTCGTAGGTGATCTGGTGCACCGTATGGATCCGCGGGTACTCCCGTCGTTCGTCTAGTCCTGGCATAGATTATCGCCGCTCCACCCGGCGTCGGCGCAGGAGTTTTGCCACGTGCCCGTCGGCCCCCTTGAAAAGGAGGACAATCCCGTTCCGATCGGCCCAAAACTCGTCTTGGGCTTGCGAGTCGGCCGTCTTGATCGAGTAGCGCCAGGCGACGAATTCCCCGGCCGGCACCTCGATCTTTTCTTCCGCAACGCAGCTCACCTGGCGTTTTGCCGTTCGCGCAACGAGCGTCGATCCGTCGATCGCAATGGCGTCGATCTCGGGCGACGACTGTCCCACCTGAAGATTGAGCCGATAGAGTGCAGCCATCTCGAACACCGGGGAAGGATAGCTGATCTCGTGCTTGGGGGTAAAATCGAGCGCCGCTTCGACCGGTTCCTGTCCCGGCGACTCGACTCGCGCTAGCCAGCGTGCATCCACCACGCGCTGCCCAGTGATCAAGGTGCGGTCGCCTGAATCGATGCGAGCCGAAAACTGGACCGGCACCCAATTTTGAGTGAGCTCAAACGTGAATTGAAACCTAGCGCTCGGGACGTTGCGTTCACCGTGCGTGGTGATGACCAGCCCGCCATGACCAAGCTTTTCGAGCGACCACGACTCGTGCCCGGTGGCCGATTCGCTGCTTTCGTACGAATACGCACCTTCGGCGATCAAGGTGCCTTTAGCGCCTGGCATTCTGTCTCCTAACCCTGCGCGGGGTACGGGCGCAGCTTCTTGGTTTGTATCATCTCCTCCACTCGGTTCGCCGGCGCTGGTCGTCGTCCTACGGAATCGAGATCATCGGTCTGATCTGCGAATCACGAAACGCATTGCGCTCTCGTTATCGGATATGGAGCAGATCTTGTTGTCCACCAGACCCGCTTCCCGGCCAAGGGGGATCAGCGCGTCCTGGTTGAAATAACCCATTCCGCTCGAGCTGACCCGCGCCCGCTTGGCCGTGACAACCCATATCCCGCCGTTCGGGCGGATCGACTGGCACAGCTGGATCAGAGTGGGGACGATCTCCTCTGCTCTGCGCGGCCAAAAGAGGATCACGTCGGCCGCTTCCTCTTCACTGGCGAACGGGCGCCCCACCTTTTGCCGGATGCGCGTAAGGAGTGAAGGATCACCCATGCCGATCGCACGGACCGCGCGACCCGGCTTGAGCCCAAGCTTGTCTGTCACATCGCGGTCGGCATAATCCTTTGACGGCATCGTAGTCTGCATTATACCACAATCACGATAGAGTGTCGCCCGCGTGAGGACGGAGAGCCCAGGGCTGTTGCAAGTCCGCCGCTGACCTCTGCCCCGGCTCTTCTTCCTCTCGGCTTCGGGAATCTTCGACCTTAAGGCGAGAGCAACTCCCCCTTCGCCTTTAGGGGGCCGGGGCGATGGAGCGTCTCTGAAGCCCGGCCAATGGCCGGGCGTAATGGTCGCTCCATCGAGGTCGGCCAACGCAGTCAAGCCGCTTTGCAGTTGCCCTGCGCGCCACGCGTTGTGCAGTTGCGAATCCTCGGCTATAATATCGATAAGAAAGGAAGGCGCGAATGATCAAACGCTTCAGGCC
>JAMCRS010000198.1 GCA_023380675.1 Chloroflexota bacterium | reverse complement strand
ACGCGCGATTCGGCCGAGCCGGCGACCGGCCCAAGTGAGAGGCCGGCGACAAACGGACGCATCATGCCGGCCAATTCGAACGCGTCGACCCAGGCTGCCGTGACGCGCCAACGCCGGCGGAGCGTTTGCGCGCTCGTGTCGACCGGGGCCGGCGTGCCCGCCGTAATGAACGTCACTGGGACCGCCAGGCGGCGCCGTGTGTCTCCCACTACTGTTGTTTCTCCTCGATCCCCACGTCCTGCCAGCCGATGTTCGTCTGGATGACGCGGTGCTGCAGGTTGTCCGGCGTGTCCAACAGCCACGGAGTTACGGTGTCCGAAAGGATGCGCAGCTCGGCGAGCCGCTCGTCCGCAGTCACCGGCAGATGCGTCGCCGGGTTGACAGCCACCGTACCGTCGCGGAGGACGAGATGGTCTTCCACCAGCAGCGTCGCGGTGATCGCGTAGATGGTCGCCGGGCGCGGCATGTAGGACAGGTAGAGACCTTTGATCTTGGGCGAAACCGCGGCGTCGTTCGTGCTCAGCTCCATGATGAGCTGCATGTCTTTGGCCTGCACCGCCATGTTCTCTTCGTCGAACGTGACCTCCGCCTGCGGGCTCGTGATCGCATTCCCCATGGAGGGCGGCGGCGCGGTGGAGCGATCGGCAATGTAGGAGAACGCCGCCTCGACCCCCGGCGCGAGTTGTTCCGATATCACCCGGATATGGCGATAAGCCTTGTCGATGTCGGCGAGCACGGCGTCGTGGTGCGCGAAATAGAGCGCGCCGGGATTGTCGGTGTCGTAGTCGGGATAGCTGCTGTCGTTCAGCGTATTCATTCGCTGGGCGAGGGTGTCCGTCCCATCACAAACGAAGAGGCGAGCCGAGACAGGCGAAAAATAGACCGCGGTTGCCAGCTTGCCCTCGTCGCTCTTCCACTGTTTGTGCCAGCCATCCCCGTTATACTTGAGTATCACGGAATTCTCTTCGTTCCCCACGTGGACGAACAACGCGTAGACGTACTTTGAGGAACGGCTGAACGCGATCGGCTGGCCCCAGCCAAAGAGGGTGTCGCCGACGCGGGCCGGAGTGACCCGGGAGAGTGTGGGCGTGCCGGTGACGGCGCTCACGCGGTAGACGTCCGAAAGGTTTGGAAAGTACAGATTCCCATCCACGTGCGATACGAGCGCGCGCGTCCCGTTGGCGCAGCGCGGCAGGCTGACCATGAATGGTAAGAACTTGCTCCCGTCGGACAGGGACGCGTACATCCCGTCCATCTTCTTGGCCACCAGGAGGCCGTCCTGGACCTCCAGGCATTGGACCGGGTCTTTGGGGTCCGAGTCTCCGAGCTTGACCGCCGTCCCCCAGGTCGTGCCGTCGTAGTTATAGACCTCCGCGGCAAAGCCGTACCACAGCTTGCCGTTCCACTGCTTGAGACAATGCGCCTTGTGTGTGCCCGGGTCGTCGACCCATACCTTGGGCTGCGCCCGCGGATCGGCGCAGACTTTGATCGTATCCAAGTCGCCAAGGGCGGCGTAAAGCTTGCCGCCGAAGAACTCGAGATCGACGCACGGTGCGGCCAGGCCGGTGATCGCGTTGTCCCACGTTTCGGTTGCCGGATTGAAATAGCGGATGCTGGTGGTGCCGCCGGCAAAGGTGTAGTCTCCCGCGTCCTTGAAGCAGTTGGCGACCTTGCCGGCGTCCGACACGCGCCACCGGGCGAGCAGGGTGACTTGGCCTTGCACCGCGGTCTCCAGACCGTCCGAGTCGGCAAACACCGCCAGGTCGTCGCGGTAAAATTCGACCCCCAGGCCGTGCGAAAAGTCGACCAGCTCCTCGGTCGGCCACTGGTCCATGTCCGAGTGGGTCAGCTTGCCGGTGCTCATACGCGCGGAAAAATCATTCGCCCGCGTCGTGCGAAAGTCCTCGCAGATCCAGGGATAGACGACGCCGTTTCGGTTCGTCACCAGGTCGCAGTCTCGATTGACTATCGCCATATTTGCCTCGCCTCAGTTGCCGGTCACGCTTCCGCCGGCCGCGCGCGGACCGCCGGCGGCTTGGGAAGAACGAACGGCAGCATCGCGTTCGAGAGGTCGAACGCGCGCTTGGCTTCGTCGAGATGGAACTGCCGATTCGCCTGCGACGCCTGCCCGGCGGCTTCGTCGTGCGCGAGGAACTTGGCGTACGCATAAACGTACTCGGCCGGCACGGTCGTCGTATCGCCGTCGGCGGCGAGCGGAGCGTGCGGCGCCTTGAAGAGCACCCGGATCTTTTTGCCGGCGGACTCGAAGAAGGGCTCGGCCAGGAGGAGGCGGCATTCGCCGGCCGCGCCGGCGGACGCCGCCACACTCCAACGCACGTACTCCGTGTAGGGATCGCCCGGCGCCGCGCCTTGTACGGCGATGGCGACCACCTGCCGCGGCTCTATGATCGCCGCGGGGAGTGTGTACGTCGCCTGCCCGTCGACGACGACGAGCGATTCGTCGATCGATTCCACATATCCCCCCGTGTCGTTGTAGTGGCTGACGGCGGCGTTGACGAACGCCTTGCGCCGATCGGTCGTCCAGATCGGCGTGACGCCGGTATCGTTCAGCCTGTTTTTCAATTCATCGCACAGCGTGATGAATGATGTTGACATGGAATTACCCTATCCCCCGTGTACGCCCAGAAACCCGTTTTCTCAAACGAATACTATGATCAAAGTACGGCTTGAACGGCCGACGAGCATCATGGCAAAAGCGCGGTCGAAGAAAACGGGTTTCTTGCTTG
>JAMCRS010000197.1 GCA_023380675.1 Chloroflexota bacterium | reverse complement strand
CCGAGCTCGAGTACCCCCCCGCACGCCGAATCGGTTAGCGCGGAACGATACGTCACCTCCGCAGCTTCTTTGGGCAGGCCGTAAAAGCAGTGGAGTTTGAGTCGACGCTCGTCCCCTTCCATCAGAAATATCGATCCGACGTCCAGCTTGGTGATCTCGCGGACCTGCTCCAACGCGAGGCGCAGGCATTCGTCCAGCTTGAGCGACTGGCCGACGACGCGGGCGATCGCGTTCGTCGCCGAAAGCTCGCGGTTGCGCCGGAGGATCGTCTCCTGCAGCTCCTTTTCCTCCGTCACGTCGCGCCACAGTTCCACCACGCTTTCGACCGCGCCGCGCGAATCTTTCAGCGGTGTGGCTGCTACCTGAAGGTAGCGCTTGTCGCCGTCAGGGTCCTCGTGGACGTGGGTGACCATGCAGGGCTCGCCGGACTCGAACACCCGAGTGATCGGGCACTCACAGTTCGGGGGCTCACACCGTCGGTCGGAGTGGAGTACCTGGAAGCAGCGAGCGCCGACCAGGCTCACGGCCTGACCGTAACGCCGCTCGACCGCGCCGTTGACGCGCGTAACGCGAAAATCCCGGTCGACGACGAGCAGATCGTCGCTGAGGCTGTCGATCACCGCCTGCAGCCGATCGCGTGACTCTTGGACCTGGCGCTGCGCGGCGCCCAGCGCTTCCGTGCGCTCACGCACCCTTGAGTCGAGCTCCTGATTCCAGGACTGGATCTCGGCTATCGACGACTTGACCCTTGCCCGCATTGTGTCGAACGCTCTCGCGAGCAGCCCGATCTCGTCGCTACCGTGACGTTGAATCGGGGTCTCCAGGTCTCCCGCTGCGATGCGCTGCGCGGCCCGCGTGAGCTCCTGGACCGGCATGATGACGCTGCGCGTGGTCAGGTAGACGAGCAAGAGCGCGCCAAGAAGCGCAATGGCTCCAAGTGTAAATATGCGTAATTGAAGCTCGCGCGCGGCCGCCATCACTTGCGCCTCGTCTTGGCGCACCATCACGCCCCACGGGATGTCGCCGAGCGGTGCAAACGCCATGACCTCTGGATTCGGCGCGGGCCGACTGGCCGCGGCATGGCAGCTATGACACTGGGAAACTACCGGCTGCCCTGCCGCGATCATTCGGGAGATTACCGCATTGTGGTCGCTTTCCGTCCCTACGCGGTCTGGCCGCGTGCTCGCGAGAATGGTCCCGTCGTCGTCGACGAGGTCCATATACTCGCTCCCGTCTAGTCCGATCGGATCTGCAAAAACGCGCAAGTGCGGGCTGTCGAGATCGATGCTGACGCCGAGCGCGCCCGCGACGCTCGAAGATGAATCCTTCAGCGCGGCGACTGCAAGCGGCCAGCGGCCCGCTCCGCTCAATGGGTAGGCGGCCTTCGAAATGGCAAAGTCTTCGCCGCTCAGGACCGACGAGACCGCACGGGACGCTGTGAGGGAAACCGTGCTTGTGATCGGGGGATACGCGTCGATCACCTGGCCGGTGCGATCGAGGATAAAGACCGGCGATCCGAAGACCTGGAGCTCGGCGTACGCGGCGCGGACGGCCGCGGACCGCCGGCTAGGGTCGACCAAATCGGACTGCTGCGCGGCGCGCGTGAGATCGGCTTTGACAATGTCCAGCGCATAGTCGATGTGCCGCGCGGTGCTCTCCGCCACGACGACGCGGGCCTGGAGCGAGTGCTGGATGTTATCGTTGAGCGCCGCCTCTCCGAGGTAGGTGAAAAGCGCGACGAGCGCCAGAACGCCTACGACGACGATCGCGCCCATCTTGATGCTTAGGCTCGACTGCAACCTCAGCCAGAGCCGTGTCCACACGCGCCAGCGGCGCGACTTTGACGTGGCTTTCTCCACTTGACTCGACCCTAGTCGCATCGACGGGCGAGCGCGCGGAGGCGCTCCTCCGACCAGCAGCCTAGCTGGTCCCGAAGGGCGACGACTTCGCCGACGACCGTGATCGCCGGCGGCTCGACGCGCGCGGCACGCGCGCGCTCGTGAATGTCCCCCAGCGTGCCCATGACGACGCGCTGCTCCGGCGTCGTGCCGCGTTCGATGATCGCGACCGGCGTGTCGAGCGGGCGGCCGTTTTCCACCAGCTCCTTGACGATCGTAGGGAGGTTGGTGACGCCCATCAGGAATACGAGCGTACCCTTACATGCGGCAAGGCGCGGCCAGTCGAGCCCGGTCTCCCGGCGCTGTGTGTCCTCGTGGCCGGTGATAAAGGTGACGGCGCTCGCGACGTCCCGATGTGTCACCGGGATGCCGGCGTACGCCGGCACGGCGATCGCGCTCGTCACGCCCGGAACGATCTCGAACGGAATTTGCGCGGCGACCAACGCCAGCGCTTCCTCGCCGCCGCGTCCGAAGATGAATGGGTCGCCCCCCTTGAGCCGAACCACCGTCTTTCCCCGGCGTGCGTGGTCGATCAAGAGCGCGTTGATCTCACACTGCGGTAGCGTATGATGGGACGACTCCTTGCCGACGTAGTACAGCTCGGCATTCGAGCGCGCCTGCCGCAGCAGCTCGGGCGCGATCAGGCGATCATAGACGACAACTTCGGCTGCCTTGAGCAGCTCTAGGCCCCGTACCGTGATGAGGCCCGGATCGCCCGGGCCCGCACCAATCAGATAGACGATCCCGCATTTTTCCATATTCACCAGCGCCGCAACAAAAAAGACTCAAGACGAATCTCACCGCACGTCGTCATGCGGTATGGGGACCCGTCTTGAGCCTTGGTCGAACGCGCCATTGCGCGCGTTCGCGAAATGCTAGGAGCGTTCAGCTAGTATGCGGTCAACTCGCGATTCGGTCTCTTGCTCGGTCCGGCCGGCCGAAAGGTCGTCAAGGCCGGCGTCGACGACGCGCCTCCAAACCTCTCGGCGCGCGTTCAATTCGGGAACCCGCGCCGCGATCCGCTCGCGCAGCCGGGCCATCCGCGGAACCAATACAGCCCACTCGCCGCCGAACTGGCGCTCCAATCTCGCCCGCACGTAGGCGGCGAGCGCAGGCGCCGCGCCGCCGGTGCTGACGGCGATCGTCAGATCGCCTCGTCGGACGACGGCGGGCGCGATATAGTTGCAGTGCGCCGGATCGTCGACGACGTTGATCAACAGCTTTCGCTCGTGCGCCTCGTGCG
The DNA here is from genome assembly GCA_023380675.1 of Chloroflexota bacterium. Next base: position 3,001 of record JAMCRS010000197.1, on the reverse strand, counting down.
CGACCGCACGATTCACGTCGACGTCGTCGGTCGCCGCGATGACGAGAAACGCGTCGGCGAGGTCGCCGGGCTGGTACAACCGTGCGAGCCAATCGATCGCGCTGGCACGAGCCGCGCGGGCCAGTTCGTCCGTGATCGCCGGCGCGATGACTCGAACGCGAGCCTGCGCGTCAAGCAGCGCCTGGACCTTGCGCTCGGCCACCAGCCCGCCGCCGACGACGATGCAGAGCGACTCGTTCAAATTGAACAGCGTAACTGGATAGCCGGTAGACATGCTCTATTCTCATCTCCATTATACCCCGTCAGGCTTGGCAATTGCAAACTAAGAATGCATGAAAGCAGTGCTCATGCAAGGTCAGGCTGGCCGACATTATGTTGTTGTCAAGACCAGAATGGAAAAAGCTTGCTGAAGCCGGCATGAAGCGCCCATTTGCGTCAGCTACACTTGTGCGTGACTCGGCGGGTGGGGAGGCTCACGTTAGGCGTGCCGGACCGAAAAAGGAGCGTGGACGATTGTGTGGATTGCGAACAGGATTTGCTGCGGCCGCGAAGGTGGACTAGGCAAAATGAGCGGGTGCAGTGACATCAAGTCGCCGACACCCACTCTAAACCAGACGAACCGCCGATCCAAGAGGAACCGTGAACGAGGCGTGCTAGCCAGCCGCAATCAGGCTCTTGGCTTTGTCCATCTCACTCGGGATGAGATCGGATGGGACGCGCACTTTGCCAAGCGACTTGAAGACCATGTGCCGAGCGCAATTGGTGCTGTCCCCTTTGCAGTACCTCTTCTTCATCATCTCCTTGATCGACTCTAGCCCCTTCATCTGGTCGTTAAAGAACAGACAACCCGCAATACATTCACAGTCCGCCATGCTGGTCACTCCTTCGTAGGTTTTTGTTGGGGCGATTGGCTCGCAAGTCTCAGCCATGACCAGCATATCACTAGTGTGTAATTTCACAATAGTACCTTGGTATCCGCAAAGGTACTATTCGGAGCCGGGTCCTCTTACGGCGGTCGTCACGCAGCAACGTCAAACCGGCTCGCCGAGCGATGTGATCGGTGAGCCTTCTTGGCAACTCAGCACCAGCCTGTCATCTCCGGCGTCGACCGTCGCGGCTCCACCGGCTTGCGAGAGCGCGCCAAACAAGATGGCTTCCGCCAGCGGCTTGCGCAGCTGGTCGTCGATCAACCGAGACATGGGACGCGCACCAAAATCCTTGTCGTAGCCGTGCACGGCCAGCCATTCGCGCGCCGCCGGCTTGAGTTCGAGCGTTACGTGCTTGGCGCGCAGGCTCTCTCGGAGCTCGCCAATTTGTTTGTCGACGATCTGCTTGACGGTCTCCGCGGAAAGGGAGTCGAAGCGAACGATGGCGTCGAGCCGATTGCGGAACTCGGGGTTGAACAGCCGCTCGATCGGGCGTTTGGCCGGATCGCTGCCCTGATCGAAGCGAAAACCGATTGGCGAGCTGGTCAATTCGCGTGCGCCGGCATTCGTCGTCATGATGAGCACCACGTTGCGAAAGTCTGCCTTACGGCCGGTGTTGTCCGTCAGGGTCGCGTGGTCCATGACCTGAAGCAGGATGTTGTAAAGATCCGGGTGGGCCTTTTCGATTTCGTCCAGCAGCACGACCGAGTACGGCTGCCGGCGCACGGCATCGGTAAGCAAGCCCCCTTGATCAAAGCCCACGTACCCCGGCGGCGCGCCGATCAGTCGGCTGACGGTGTGTTTTTCGGAATACTCGCTCATGTCGTAACGGAGCAACTCGACCCCCAACGCGCGGCTCAAGACGCGCGCCAGCTCCGTCTTGCCGACGCCGGTGGGTCCGAAGAACACGAATGAACCTACGGGCTTGTTCGCCGTCCTCAAGCCGGCACGCGAGAGTCGGATCGCGGCTACGATGGCCTGAATGGCGTTGTCCTGGCCGAAGATGTGCTGCACCAACGAAGCCTCGAGGTCCTGCAGTCTTTTGCGGTCGTCTCCCGAGACGCTTTCGGCCGGCACTTTGGCCATGGCGGCGACGACCTGCTCGATGTCGATCCGCGTGAGCAGTCGCTTGCGGTCCGCGTCGCTCCGGATGCGCTGTCGAGCCCCGGCTTCATCGAGCACGTCGATCGCCTTGTCCGGCAAGTATCGCTCGTTGATGTGCTTGGCGGACAATTCCGCCGCGGCCTTGAGCGCGTCGTCGGTGTAGGTGACGCCATGGTGGCCCTCGAAATGGCTCTTCAATCCCTGGAGGATTTGCACCGTTTCTTCAACCGACGGTTCGAGCACGTCGATCCTTTGAAAGCGTCGCGCGAGCCCGCGGTCCCGTTCCAGCGTCTTGAATTCTTCGTGCGTGGTCGATCCGATGCAGCGCAGGCCGCCGTTAGCGAGCGCCGGCTTGAGCAAGCTCGATGCGTCGACAGAACCGCCACTCGTCGCGCCCGCGCCCACCAACGTATGAATCTCGTCGACGAACAGGATCGCGTCCGGCTTGTTTTCTATCGCCTTGAGCACGCCTTTGAGCCGCTCTTCGAACTGGCCGCGGAATTTGGTTCCCGCCAATACCAGGCCCATGTCCAGCGCGTATATCCGGGCGTTCTTTAGCAAGTCCGGAACCTGACCCAGGTGAATTCGCTGAGCGAGGCCGAACACAAGTGCGGTCTTGCCGACGCCGGCGTCTCCCACAAACAGGGGATTGTTCTTGAGCCGGCGACACAGCACCTGTATTGTCCGCTCCAATTCAGCTTCGCGGCCGATGACCGGGTCGAGCCGGCCGGAGGCCGCCTGGGCAACCAGGTCGGTGGTGAACTGGCCCAACGGGTCTCGAGCCGGCGCTGACTCCGACTGCTCCTCGCTCGCGTCCCGGTCAGGCGCCTCGTCTTGGGGGAGCCCGTGAGAAACATAGCTCAGAACGTCTAGTCGTGTGACGCCCTGCCGCTCCAGCAGATAGCGCGCCTGCGAGTCCTTTTCTTCTAGCATGGCGGCGAGTAGGTCGCCGCTTTCGATCGCCGTTTGGC
>JAMCRS010000196.1 GCA_023380675.1 Chloroflexota bacterium | reverse complement strand
GCTGGCGAGTCGCATCTTGCGGCTCGCCTGGAGTCGCGCGCGGCATTGGGCAATGGTGGTGACGCCGGCCCACGGGACCTCGTAACGGGAACGGCCGGGCCGGTAGGGCACGCCGCGTGCGAGCTCGGCCGCGATGAACGCGGCCTCCTCGGCCGAAGCGGTCGTATGGACGATGACGTGGCCCAAGGTCCAGCTGAGGCCGACGAGCGATTCGTCTGACGCGAAGGTGTCCTTCGCCGCCGGGTCGACCGGAACGAAAATGACGTCGGCATCGCGGCAGTCGGCGATGAGCGCAAGCATGTGATCGATCACGTCATTCGTGTGCTGGCGCAGGTCGCTCGGCGCGACGCCGTGCACGAGTTGGTAAAGGCTTGTCTGCTTGGAACGGACGGGGCTAAAGTCCAACATGGGCATCCGATTCTGTTGAATTGTGTCGCGGAGATCCGCGGAACGGACGAATTCGATCACGCGGGCTGTTCAGCCGCCGGCAGCGCCGGCAGCGCCGGCTTAGCCGGCGTCGCCGGCCAGGCCGGCGCTGCGATCGGCGCCAGCGTGGGCTCGATCTCGTCCCGGTATTTTTCCAGCCAGGGCGGCAGCTTGAGGCATCCGCCCAGGTGAGCGGTCTCTTCGTCGACGGAGAAACCCGGTCCGAGTGTTGCCAGCTCGACGATGTGGCCGTCGGGATCGTTGGTATAGATGCTCTTGAAATAGATCCGGTCCATGACGGGCGAAACGCGCAGCCCGGCCTGAACGAGCTTTTCGCGCCAGACCAATTGTTCGTCGGCGTCCGGGACGGCGAGAGCAAAGTGATGCGTCTGGCCGACCCCGTAGCGCGCGCGAGCGACGCGGCGCGCGTCACGCTGGACATAGCTGACGAGCGTTCCCGGCCGCCCATCGTCGATGCCCCAATACCAGTGCCCGGAACGGGGATCGTCGAGATCGGACAGCGCCTTGATGCGCGCCATTCCGAGTAGGCCAGTGTAGAATGCCTCGGTCCGCTCCAGGTTGGACGAGATCGCGGTGATGTGGTGCATGCCGCGGCACAACGACATTTCGGCCGTGATGGCCTCGACCGGCGCGTCCCAGGTGTCGGCTTGGAGCCGGGCCTGATCGGCGATCTGCGTGTGCTCGTCGCGCGCCCAACCCGGACCGACGGTCGCGATCGCAACGACGACTCCGTCCGGATCGTTGAAATAGATCGAGTTGAAAAAGCGCTGATCGATCGGGACGTGAACGGGGAACCCAAGATCGATCAAACGGCGCTTCCATTTCAACAGGCCCGCATAGTCGGCGACCTGGAGCGCGACGTGCTGCGTGCCGCCGATGCCGGGATAGCCGCGCGGCGCGGTGGACCATTCGAAGAACGTGATCGCGGTGCCGGGCGCGCCAACCGCATCGCCGAAATAGAGATGATAACTCCCCGGGTCGTCGAAATTGACGGTCTTTTTTATGAAACGCAGCCCGAGCACGCGCGTGTAGAAATCGACGGTGCGCTGAGCATTGGAACAGACCAACGTAACGTGGTGCAAACCGCGAACGGCCATCTCGCCCTCCTTTCCAGGATTCTAATTCAGAACGCCGACGCGGGCAAGGGGATGCCCCTCGCCCGCGTTTCGGCGTTCTGAAATCAGAACCCTAGTGGCCGGGCTGTGCCACGTGCACAGGCTTGACCGACTCGCTCGCCAAGGCGACGATGGAGCCGAGGACCACGAGAACGATGCCGACGCCGGTGCTGGCCGGTTCGGGCAGCGCGAAGCCTAACAGGCCGTCAAGCGAATACGCGCCCACTCCGACCAATCCGACCGTGAGGGCCGCGGCGAGATTCATAACGGGGAACTCGTAGCCGCCCTTGGACGCCCAAAAGCCTTTGGAAAGATGGACCTTGACGATCGCGATCAACATGGCTGCGGCGATGCCGAGCGGGCCAAGCGGATTCAACAGTCCGAGCAGTGTGAGAACGCCGCCCCCGAACTCGCTGAGCGCCGCCAGCAAGCCCCAGAACCACGCCGGGCGCATGCCCATCGACCCGATCCAAGCCGACGTGCCCTTCAAGCCGCCCCCGCCGAACCATCCGAACAGTTTCTGTCCGCCGTGTCCGATAAAGACAACACCAAGGACAACCCGAAGTATGAGCATTCCAAGATTCAGTGACATTCATTCACCTCCTATTGCGATTCAAGAACTGACCACAGACTAACACAGGTGCGTCCTTCGCAGCGTCCTTTGCAGTGTCCTTACTCAAAATGGGACGAGGGGCAACGCGCGGGGGCGGTTTCAGTCGTCATGGAACGGCGGACGCCGGCATGGTCTTTAAGCCGCCACTTGAGCACGTTCGGCGCTTAGTACTCCAGTATTATTGACTTTTTTCCGCAATCGGCTAGAATATCCACTGACCGAACGTTCGGTCAGTCTTTGTCTTTGTTTTCGCATTTTCTGGGGGTGCCAGGTGACACTCGTGCATGACCCAACCAAAACCGTAGTTGCCGCAGGGCGAACGAGAATTTTGCAGGCCGCCAGCGTGCTGTTTGCCGAACGCGGCTTTCGCGGCGTGTCAGTCAGCGACGTAGCCGTCGCTGCCGGGGTGGTCAAGTCGGCAATCTATCATCACTTTGAGAACAAGGAGGCGCTCTACCTTGCCGTTCTCAAGGAGGTGGCGCTGCAGAGCCGCGACCAGATGCGGGAGGGCGCGCAGGGCGACACGTGGCGAGCGCGATCGCCAGCGAGTGCAGGATCAATACCACCGGGATCAGCCCCGGCACCATCGCGACCATCGAGTCCAGATCGCGAT
>JAMCRS010000195.1 GCA_023380675.1 Chloroflexota bacterium | reverse complement strand
GTCGTCGCCGGCGTGCAAGCCTTGGTCAAATCCTCCCTCCCAACAGGCAAAGTGGGCGTGCTCATCGGAGGCGGCAGTGGGCACGAGCCCCTGTTTCATGGTTATCTGGGCCAGAACATGGCCGATGGCGCAGCCGCGGGGAATGTCTTCGCCGCGCCTACCCCGGACTGCATCCTCGCCGCGACAAAGGTACTGGACCAAGGTAACGGCGTGCTCTACGTTTATGGGAATTACGCCGGCGATAACATGAATTTCGACATCGCGGCGGAGCTTGCGGCGGCGGAAGGAATCAAGACCAAAACCGTTCGCATTTGGGATGACGTCGCGTCCGCTCCGCTGGAGAAGATCGAAGAGCGTCGAGGAATTGCCGGCGACCTATTCGTCATCAAGATTGCCGGCGGGGTATCCGCCGTATCGCGCGATCTGGACGAGGTCGCGCGCGCGACCGTCGAAGCGCGCGATAATACGCGGTCGATGGGTGTAGCGGTGGCCGCCGGTTCAATTCCCGAGACCGGCGAGCCGACTTTCACGCTCGGCGACGACGAAATCGAGATCGGAATGGGCATGCACGGAGAACCAGGTGTTTCGCGTGAAATGCTTTTGCCCGCCGACCCGCTGGTAGGCAAGATGATGGAAAGACTTGTGGCCGACCTCCCCTTCCGGTCTGGAGACCAGGTGGCTCTGCTCATTAACGACCTCGGATCGACCACGATGATGGAGCTCTTGATCGTCAATCGAAAGGTCCGCGAGGACCTGTCCAAACGTGGCATTTGCGTTCACGATACTCTCATCGGCAGCTATGCCACGTGCCAGGAGATGGCCGGCTTCTCCATAAGCCTCATGAAACTCAACGACGAGCTGACCAGGTACTACGATATGCCTGCCGATTCCCTCGGATTCAAGAAGCTGTGATCAAATGACCAAAGCCGAACTGACCGTTGAAGAAACCAAAGCCATGCTGCTTTACGTGGCTGCCGGAATGGTCGCCAGCAAAGATGTGTTGACTCACGCGGACCAAGCGATCGGCGACGGCGACCACGGGATCGGAATGGCGCGCGGCTTCGCGGTGGTGCAACAGAGGTTGTCCGACCAGCCCTTCGAGACGATCGACGGCCTGTTCAAAGCCGCCGGCACGGCGCTGATGACCTCAATCGGAGGAGCCGCCGGAGCGATCTTCGGGACCCTCTTTCTCCGGGGAGCCGGCAATTCGACTGGGCAGACGGTATTCGACTCGGCAATGCTTTCACGGCTGCTTAACGACGGGCTGCAGGCGGTCAAGGAACGCGGCAAGGCCAAGCTAGGGGACAAGACGATAGTCGACGCGCTCGAACCCGCCGCGCTCAAATCGATCGACATGACCGCCCGACCTCTATCCGTCTCGCTTGCGGCCGCCGCGGATTCGGCGCTTCAAGGGATGGAGAAAACGAAGGAGCTCATCGCGACCGTCGGCAAAGCGAAGACGCTTGGCGAAAGATCGCGGGGCTATCCGGACCCGGGCGCCCTGTCCATGTATTTGATACTCAAGTTCATGTCAGAATACGCCGCCGGGTAGCGAATTCGATGAAACGATTGTGGATCGGCACGGGCTGGAAAATGAACAAGACAACCGCCGAGGCCGAAGAATATGCCGTGAACCTTTGCGACTTCGTCGAACATGACTCCCCGCGCGCAAACGTGTTCATCGTTCCGCCATTCACCGCCCTTGCTCGCGTGTGTGCCGTGCTCAAGGATTCGCCGGTCCTTGTTGGAGCACAGAACATGCATTGGGAGGAAAGCGGAGCGGCGACCGGAGAAATCTCTCCTCTCATGCTCAAGGATTGCGGGGTGCAGTTGGTCGAGTTAGGGCATTCTGAGCGACGTTCAAGTTTTGGGGAGACCGATTTTAGCGTTAATCTCAAAGTCCGCTCCGCGCTACGTCATGGACTGCGTCCCTTGATCTGTGTTGGCGAGACGGCACAGGAGAAGGAATATGGCGCCGCCAAGGAATCCGTTGCGCGCCAGGTCAGAATTGCGCTGCACGGCGTCTCGCGCGAGGAGGCAGTTGCTGTCCTGATCGCGTACGAACCTGTTTGGGCGATCGGGGAGAAAGGCGTTCCATCGGAACCCGGCTATGCCTGCGCGATGCACCGCGCTATCCGTCACACGGTTGAGGAATCATACGACACGGACATCGCGCAGCAGTTGCCCGTGCTGTACGGCGGAAGCGTCGATTCGAACAACGGGGCGGCATTTCTGAGCCAAGCTGACATTAATGGGCTGTTCGTCGGGCGCGCGGCATGGCAGGTAGCGTCCTTCGTGCATTTGATCCGTATTACCGGGAGCGCCCTTGAGGGAGGAAAGTAGGCATGGCCGACAAGAGCAAACCGATCGTCGTCGGAGCCGATCATTTCGGCTTGCCGCTGAAGAATGCGGTCCGAGACTATTTGGTTTCAAAGGAATACCAAGTGGTCGACGTAGGTGTTGACACCGATACGCCGGTGGACTACCCAGACATTGCCCAGGCTCTCGCCGAACGGATTGGTCGAGGAGAATTCGAGCGCGGCATACTCGTCTGCGGAACAGGCGCCGGCATGGCCATAGTGGCAAACAAAATCCCGGGAGTGCGCGCTGTTTGTGTCACCGATCCGTATACGGCGGAGAGAGCTCGTGCCAGCAATGACGCCCAGGTCATCACATTCGGCAGTCAGATCACGGGACCAGAGGTGGCTAAGAAGCTGATTGATATCTGGCTGGCTAGCGAGTTTCAGGCGGGTCGATCCGGTCCGAAGGTCGCGAAAATAGACCAGGTCGACGAAGTGTATCGACGACGGATTCCGGAACCCGTTAGCTCGTACCGCTAAAGGCGCAGTCGGATCAAATGGGCACCGCGACCGTTGGACCTGTTCTGGGGGCGCATGCCAAGAAGTGTGTGATCCTGCCCATCACCTTAAAGATCCCGTCGCGGCATAACTGCCTCCGCCCGTTTTCCACAAGCCGCCGTTTGGCGCGAAACGGCGCCCACCCAGACTAGCCGATCCCGCAACAGATTGAGACACGAAACCCGTTTTCTTCATCGAGAAAACGGGTTTCTACGTTTCTTCGGCTCAAGGCGAAACGATCGGCCGCCGCCATCCCAGCCGGCATCTGATGGGCCTGCCACCAGTTTACACGCATCATGAAGACTTTAATCATTGATGAATGCCACCGGAAATCAACGTAAGAATTCCCAGGGCGCTGCACGACGCGGGGCGATGGAATACTATGCCCGCTATAAATGCGTGATCACCGGCGTGCCAGTCGCACCAGAATCCAAGTGGTCATAATGCAAAACCCGAAGCAACCGGCGAACTAAAGCAACTAAGCCAACCAGGACAATTGGGCTACGAGTCGTTGCATCAAGGTGAGGCATTTCTCAGTCGGCTGGTAGGGCTGTTTCAAGTCGGAATCCGGTAAAGCGATTAGAATGACCGCGCAATGCTTCGGCAAGATCGCGAGAGATTCCCAGGACTCGTTCGGAAAGTGAGAGCGGAGCCACGGGCGGCCTGCTCGCAACGACAAGCAAGAGCCTCATGACGCCCAAAGGCCGCGCCGCAACAGGTCGTGAGAGGAGACGCAGGATGGAAAGGCTCACGCAAGCCGAGTATACCCACCTGCTGGCCACCGTCATCCTCGTCGTCCCGAAGCAATTCTGCGATCCCGCCGATGCCCTCAGTCACGGCCTCTTGATCGCGTTGCAGAAATATGACGGCCGCAGAAAACTGACCACATATGTCGCGAGGTGTGCGTACATCTACGCGCTGCAGCAGGTCAAGAAAACGCGTCGCCAGATCAACTTCGTCGACCTTCAGAATGAGTCGGACTTTGAGGAGTACCTGGATGAAGTGCTGCCCTACCTCGAAGACCCCCGATACGTCGAGGCTGTAGACGAGCTTTTCGTCCGGCGGATCGAGGAGATTCTCGTCGGGATATACGACTACCGTTTCCGCTTTTCCACGCGCCAGGCCCTCGCCGACGCCCATCAAATCCTGGCAATGTTTCGCGACAATGCAAATCTGGGGAAAGGAATCGGCATCGACGAGTACGAGGACGGTCCACTGACCGCCCCGAAACGCGGACGCCCACGCATTGGACGTCCCACACACAATAGCAAGCTCGTGCGCCGGGCGATTGTCGATCATCTCTGCCAAGAATTGCGGACAGACAAGCGCGAAATCTACAGCGCCTACAAAGCCTTGCGGCTCAGCATCCGTCAGGCCCTAAATGAGGGCCGGCTTCCCAGCTGAGAACCGTGCAGTTCCGACGTGCGCCGGCGATCTGCTACGGATCTCCAGACTGGATTCCTACCTCAACCATTAATCACTTTTTTGGAATGGCCGCGCGCGGGTTGACTGTCATAAAAAACCGCGGCCTGAGACCGCAGGGCGTCACGGACTCGAGTCAAGAGGGACACCGTTTGGGCGTCCCTCTTCACCGCACGTGCGCTGTCGCGTTTCTGGCTTTTTCGACAGGCGTATTCTTGTTGGTCGTTACCCCGTCTCAGCCTGTAATCGACTTTCCGACAGCGGAGAATTCCAAAGCACGCTAAAGAGTAGCTTGACAACAGTGGTATTATGCGGCCCCCCCCTCTGACGGAGGATGAAACTGCCATTGAGTTGACAGCAGAGCACGGAGAATACTTCGTCAATGCGCTCGTGGCAGAGGGCATCGGTCCGGCGTGTGACGTGCTCGTAAAGCGGTCGCATCGACGGCGGCACGGATTCTTTTAGTTGAGTGCGCATGCGTCCTCGCAAACGAATAGACTCAGTCTCGCGGTTTGACTCTACTTCGCGGCCGGCATCGGCCGTCGCGGTTCCAGTCCCAGCGTGCTGACCAAGATGCCGGGAACCGATGGTCGTTTCAGATAAATGATCGTCCCCTTCATGGGATCCCCATACGGTGTGCCCAGGTCACTGTCAATCCGCAATTTGAATAAGCGCGGCACCTCAGTAACTACGAACTGGCCGTGCGCATTCTGCTCGGCCCGCTCGCTGCCCCTGAAGCTCGCCTCATAATGGAAACTCGGGCGATCCGCATAATAGATCAAAACGGCGGCAGTCCGCGTGTTCTCGACGTTGATCTGCTTCAACACTAACTTGACGATTCCCATCAGATCCAGAACGTCGGGATCTTCCATAGAGGCCGTCCGAAACGGGCCGCCGGCATAGACGCTGCCATTGAGGGGATTCCCCGCGTCTTCGAGGACATACCCGACCTGACCATCCAAAGTCAGGGTCACCTCTGCATTCCGGTATGACTCCGGTCGGGTCATGCAGGCTTTGACAACCGGCGCCAAGGCCCGCAATTCTTGGGCGCTGGGCGGGAGAGGCGCCGCGACTGGCTTGGGTCCCTGTCCGAGCTCGTGCAGGCGCTCTTGCGCCAGCTCAAAGTGGGGGTCTATGTTCAGGGCGCGTTGCCACCAGGCCACGGCCTCGTCTCGTCGACCCAATTGGTCGCACGCCTGAGCCAATTGCTGCAGGGTGGCCAGGTGATTCGGATCACGGCGCAGAGCGCGTTCCAGCCACCCGAGTGCTGACTCAGGCTCTCCCAGCTGCAGCAAGGTGTAACCGATATTGTATAGCGTCGGCTCACACTCCTGGTCACGCGCGTCCGCGGCGAACAAAGCTTCCAAGGCTTCACGATAGCGGCCTTGCTCGACGCAGGCGACCCCTAGCGCAAAATGCCCTTCAGGACGACTTGGATTGGCGGCGATCATGCGTCGGGCTTTGCCCTCCACGAGGCGCCAGTCGCCCATCTCCACATTGTGGCTGATCTGTTCTTGAAGGTGCCCCACCAGGTAGTCGCCGGCCGGCAGTTCGCCGTTCCGGATTTGCTGGAGCCGATGCAGCGCATTGGACGTTTCCAGTCGGCGGGCCTCCTGCGGCCAGCGGCGAGCGTACAAGCTGAGGACATCGATTGCTTCGGAGATGCGTCCTGCGCAGGCATAGATCACCCCCCGATCATGCACTGTATCCGGACTGCCCGGGACCAAGCGTTCGACCTGATCCAAGGCGGCTAATGCTTCGTCGAAGCGCTCGAGTGCCAGATAGCAAGCGCTCAGATTCTGGTAGCCGGTCCGGCGATTCTCCGACCGGTGTTCAAGCCGAACGAAATGCTGCCAGGCCGTGATAGCCTCTTCCCACCGCTCGTCGCCCATGGCCGCCAGAGCATGCAACCAAGCGCTCATTGGGTTTGACGATCGCTCATGCGGTAGCATCGGATGCGCTGGGCGCGAGCGCTTATGTTTGCTCAAATGTTTTTGCTCCAATCGACTTGGTCGTTTGGACCAAGGCTGATACCGCCTCGAAATATATGCCTGACCGAGGCCTGCCTGAAGGGATCAACGAGAATTATAGCGTGGATTTCCTGGCTAATCAAACAATGGCTCACGCCGTGAATGATGTTCTCAAATTCAATCGCCGCTTCTCTGGGGAGGGTACTTTTCAAGGCCTCGGGAATCCTGATCCACGGGTTCCAATCTGCCGCGAATTCGTAGCTGCCGTCTTCACCGCGCAAGCAAGCGCGAGACGGCAGCATGGATCGACTCGAGATGCCTCCAACATAGCGCTCGAGCTTTCCGCCAACGCATGAATCTGGAGTATAATTCCCAAAGCCGATTCCTGAAACGAAAGGAAGAACCATGCCACGCTCAACCGCGCGTGCCCTGTCCCGCTTGCCGCGTCTACCTGAGACCTGGATCATCGCGATCGCACAGCTGCGGACATGGATTGCTCCGCCGGGCGAAGCGCCTCAGCGCCCGTTCGTCATCCTTATCCTCAGCGCGGACGAGGGGAGCGTGCGTGGCTCGAATCTTGTGGCAGCGCCACCCGCCCCACGCGAGGTGTGGGACACGCTCGTGCAAGCCATGCAACGTCCGGCTGCCAAAAGCGGCAAACGCGGGACGCCCCAGCGAATTGTGGTCGCGGAGTCCACGCTAGCCGAAGGCATGCTTCCCTTCCTCGCCGATGCCCAGCTTGAAATCGACGTTCATGAACAGCCCCTGCCCGATGAAGTCAACGAGATCATTCGCGATCTTGAAAACCACATGCGCGGCGACGAGTCGGAGCATCCTGGGCTTATTTCCGTATCCGGAGTGACGCCCGAACTCCTGCGCGGTTTTTATTCCGCCGCAGCCGAGTATTATCGCGCGGCGCCCTGGGTCCACTTGAACAACTACCAGGTCCTGGCTCTTCGTCATCCCATGGAGGAGGACTATCGATATGCGATGAGCATGGGACAGGCCGGCGTGGAGTACGGACTGGCGACGTACCTGCGCTGGCCCGATGTCGTGCGCCAGTTCACCGAGGACGAGAACCCGATGGACATGCTGCCCGCGGGCGGCCTCCACTCCCTTTTCTTCGACAGCATCACCAAGGTGCCTTTCGATGATCTCGACGCGATCCAAGAATACGGCTTCGAGATCGCATCGCCCGAGGCCTATCCGATTCCGATCATCGCCGAGGGGCCGGATCAGATGCGACGACCTTCGCGCCAGGACCTCGTGTGGTACGAAGCGGCCCTGCGTGCGATTCCGCTCATCCTGCGCGATCACTTGAAATCGAACGCCCGGAGCGATTATGAGGCTTTCGAAACAACTCTGCCCGTGCCGACCCACGCCGGGATGGTTTCACTCGCCGTCCAGTACCCGGCGGGCGAACTTCCGCTCGGCGAACAGCCGGCCCAGCCTCTCGATTGGCCGGAAGCAGAGCGAGGGGGTGAGGAGAGGCCGGCCTTTGATCGCCGCATGACGGAGGGTCCGATGCAGCAAATGGCGCGGCAGTTCGGGGCGGAGAACACCTGGGGCGATCCAGCCCTGGAGCGGGCCCAGGAAGAGATGTACAAGGCATTCGAGGAAACGAATCCCGCGAGACGGATCGCGCTCGCGCACGAAGCACTCGCCCTCTCGGTGAACTGCGCTGACGCCTACGTGCTTTTGGCGGAGGAGGAAGCGGACACGATTCAGCGGGCGCTGGAGTATTACCAACAAGGCGTTATCGCAGGTGAGCGCGCGCTGGGCAAAAACTTCTTCGAAGAGAGCGCGGGACATTTCTGGGGTATTCTGGAGACGCGTCCATACATGCGAGCGCGGCAGGGGCTGGCGCAGACGCTCTGGCGGTTGAATCGGAAAGAGGAAGCGCGCGACCATTTCCGTGAGCTGCTGCGTCTGAATCCGAATGACAACCAAGGCATTCGCGACCTGCTGATCGAGCTCCTGTTGGAAATGGACCGCGAGGACGAGGCACGGGAACTCCTGAAGCAATATCCCGACGATTGGACGGCGGTGTGGTTATATTCACGCGCGCTCTTGGAATTTCGACGGAGCGGCCCGTCTGCGCAGGTTAACAAATCACTTGCCGACGCGCTCGAAGAGAACCCGCACGTGACCGCCTACCTGACCGGACGAAAACGTATACCGGTTCGATTGCCGTCACTCATCGGTTGGGGTGACGATAGTGAGGCGATGGCCTACGCCTCAGATCACCTCAACCACTGGCGGCGCACCCCAGGCGCAATCGAGTGGTTGGGTGAAGCGAAACCGTCGACGCCCCAACGACGTAAACGCAAACGCTCACGTTAGAAAGATCCTGACCAGAACGCCAGGCATTCCGGCAGGCGAAGTGAAAGAAGGTGTGTTGACGATCGAGGCCGGCAAGGCAAATCCCAGCGATCTCATCGTCGCGGTGATCGTCCGCAATTGGCCCATCGCGATGAACGAATATGGCGAACGGACGAACTGATCGGCGATCCCACAGTGAAATCGTTTTGCTATGGGGACAGGCTCTGGGCCGCTAGGGTGAGTGCCGGCAGCTTCAAGTTGGCAAA
>JAMCRS010000194.1 GCA_023380675.1 Chloroflexota bacterium | reverse complement strand
AGCGCCAGTGCGGCGCGCGAAAAGCCCGAGCAGAAGGGCGATGCCCCCGATTACGCCCGGCAGAATCGCGCCCGGGCTAGCCAGTTCGAAGATCAACCCGTTGATGCCGATCAGCATGAGGATCGATGCCACCGTCGGATCGCTGATTTTGTGCAAGAAGTCCTCGACGAAATTCATGCCTTCTTCGTGGATCGTGGCATCCTTCGTGGCGAGGACGACCTCTTCACCGGAGCCAAGCACAACGTGTTGCCCATCGACTTGTTGGAGAAGCGATGGCAGGTTCGGCGCCATCAGGTCGACAACTTTCAGCTCGACGGCGTCGCTAGCAGGTACGTTGACGCTCTCGCGCACTGCCTTCTCTACCCAGTCGACGTTGCGGTGGCGCGTTTCCGCTACCCCTCTGATTAGGGCCACGGCGTCGTTGGTCACCTTTTCCATCATCACGGGGTCTGGCTGACTATCGCCTGTACCGGGCAGTCCGATAGAGACGGCATGAGCGGAGCCGATATTGGTGTTTGGCGCCATGGCCGCGATGTGCGCGGCCTCGGTGATGAAAAGACCGGCGGAGGCCGCGCGTCCCCCTGGTGGGGAGACGTAGACGATCACCGGTACTCGGGCGCCGATTATGCGCTGCATTATCTCGCGCATGGCCGAATCAAGACCACCCGGGGTGTCCAACGCTATCACCACTGCCTGGGCGCCGGCCTTCTCGGCAGCACCAATCCCTCGGTCGAGGTACATTGCCACCACCGGTGTGATGGCGCCTCTCACTTCGAGCACGTAGACTTGCCCGCTCTGTGCCCACGCCGCGCCGATCAACCATAGACACAAGGCGGCTATTGTGGCGATGCGCGCAAGTGCTCTAAAGACCAAGTTAGGCTTCCCCTTATCCCGCCAAATTATACACCCAGCAGCACTACGACTTCCGAGGCCGTCACACGGCGCTCCTCCTTCGTCTGCATATTGCGCAGCACGACCACGCCTGCCGCCAACTCATCTGGGCCGATGATGATTACGTAGGGAATGCCCTTGCGGTCCGCGTATTTCAACTGAGCTCCTAGTCGGTCGGCACCGAGGTACGTCTCGGTATTGATGGCCTTCGACCGCAACTGCTCAGCCAATGCCAGCGATGGGTCGATCAGTTCTGGACTGAAAATGGTGACCAATACCTTGGTCGCTGGCGCCGTGACCGCCGCGGGGGCCATTGCCAATTCTTCGATCACGTCGACAATGCGCTCCAGACCGAAGGCCACTCCTGTGGCCGGATATTCGCGACCACCGAGCATTCCGACCAGTCGATCGTAGCGGCCGCCGCCGCTGATGCTGCCGATGCGCGGCCGCTCCACCGTGGTCTCGAAAATCGGTCCGGTATAGTAATCCAGGCCGCGCACCATCGTAAGATCGATCTGATAATAGCTTTCTGGGACGCCTATCGCTTCAAGATAGGCCACCAACTCATTCAGCTCACTAACGCCCTCTGCTCCCACTGGGATGTTCCCCAGCTTCGCCTGCACATTTGCCAGCAGCTCGCTGTTGCTGCCGCGCGTGCCGCACACCGCTAACAATCGGTCGATAGTGTCGGCCGCGATGCCCATGGCGGATAGCTCGTCACGTACGCTCTGAAGACCGATCTTGTCCATTTTGTCGATTACGCGGTAGACTGCCGCGATTTGGTCGGTCGGCACGTTAGCGTACATGGCTAGGCCCGTGAGCACCTTGCGGTGGTTGATCTTGATCACAAATGACTGGAATCCGAGCGCTGTCAGCCCCTCGTAGACCACCTTGACTACCTCTGCATCCGCGAGGATGCTGGTGCTGCCCACAATGTCTACGTCGCACTGCCAGAATTCGCGATAGCGGCCCTTCTGCGGCTTCTCTGCGCGCCAAACTGGCGCTATTTGATAGCGCTTGTAGGGCCTAACCAAGTCTGGGGTCATGGCGACTACGCGGCAAAGTGGCACCGTGAGGTCATAGCGAAGGCCGACGCGCCTTTCACCGCGATCCTCGAATTTGTAGATCAGCTTGTCGGCTTCCTCGCCATACTTCCCTTCGAGAGTCTCGGCGTACTCGACCGCTGGCGTTTCCAGTGGCTCGAAGCCGTAGCGTTCAAAGACGGTAGTCAGCGTGTCGATTACATATCGGCGCAAGCGCATACGCGGCGCCAAGAAGTCGCGCATACCCTTTAATATTTGCGGGGTTGTTTTCACAGTGTTGCTCCTCAAAACCGCTCTTCATGGAGCGAGTATAGGGTATTGCGCTTGGCCTTTGCAACCGAGCACCGACCCTTTCCCGACGGTATCCCATGTGCTATCATGTGGCGGCACTGCCGGCAGCCAATAGTGCTGCTAGCGCTTTGAAGTGGACGGTCAAGCGGTATCGTGCTATGGGACAGTAACGGTGGTTCCAGCTTGGCCCTTTTAGACGATGCCGATGGTTTAGGGTGGGACATGCGCATTGTTGATTCCGTGGAAGAGGCGCGCGAGGGCATACTGAAGCGGCGCCCATTAGAACAGACGGCGCTGCCCGAACGCGTCACGCAGCGTATTGCCGAGGTCTTCGGTGCGCCGCTGACGGCAGATCAGGTGGTCGATCGTATCATCGCCGAGGTGAGGCAGGACGGCGACGCCGCGTTGTGGCGTCTCACCGAGGCTATCGACCAGGCGGCACCGCGCTCGCTGGAGGTAAGTCACGGCGACGTGCAGGCTGCCTATTACGAGGTGGCTCCTGATCTCGTCGATGCCTTGCGGCTTGCCGCCGAGCGAATAGAGGCGTTTCATCGCCGTCAGGTTCAGCAGTCTTGGGCGCACTTCTCCCCTGCCGGTGCTCTCGGTCAACTGATCGTGCCATTGCGGCGAGTGGGCGTCTACGCTCCAGGTGGACGTGCCGTATACCCGTCTACGGTATTGATGACCGCGATTCCCGCGCGTGTCGCGGGAGTTGAAGAGGTCATCCTCGCGAGTCCGCCCGGCCCGGATGGCGAGATCTCGCCACTGGTGCTCGTGGCGGCCGATATCGCGCGCGTGGACAGGGTGTTCGCGATGGGCGGCGCTCAGGCCATCGCTGCTCTCGCTTATGGCACGGAAACGGTGCCGCTTGTGGACAAGATTCTGGGTCCCGGTAACCTGTTCGTCGCGCTGGCCAAGAAAAAGGTCTTTGGCCAGGTCGCTATCGACCAAATTGCTGGCCCGACCGAAACGGTGATTGTGGCCGATCACAATGCCAGCCCGCGTGCGGTGGCGCTAGATTTGTTGGCGCAGGCGGAGCACGATCCGCTGGCCACGGCGCTGCTAATTACCACCTCTCGGTCGCTCGCGGAGGCGGTAGCGCGGGAAGTCGATGCGCTGCTCGGCGTATTGCCGCGCGCCGACATCACTAGGCAGGCGCTCGATAGCAACGGCGGCGCGGTAATCGTCGCCGACGTGGCGGAGGCGCTGACCCTTGCCAATGAGTACGCGCCAGAGCATCTCTGTTTGTTGGTGGCCGATCCGTGGGCCTGGCTAGGGCACGTGCGCAACGCCGGCGGCGTCTTCCTTGGCGAACATTCGCCGGAGGCCATGGGTGACTACATCGCGGGGCCCAGTCACGTCATGCCGACGAATGGCACGGCGCGTTTTGCCTCTCCGCTGAACATTTTGGACTTTATCAAGGTCGTGAGCGTGATCGCGCTGGGCGATGCCGAGGTGCAGAAGCTCGGACCGGCCGCGGCGGCAATCGCGGAGGCGGAGGGGCTCACAGCGCACGCCGCGGCGATCAGGGCGCGTTTGGCCGGCAACGAATAACGTAGAGGGTGAGCGTGGACGGAAGAAGAGCTGGTGTCGAGCGTCTGATCCGCAAGGATTTGTTATCGGTCGAGGGTTACGCGGCCCCAGCATCGCTAGAGGAGCTGCAGGCCCGCTTCGGCGCGCGGCTGGTCAAGATCGACCAGAATGAAAACCCTTATGGGTGTTCGCCTCGCGTGCGGGAGGCACTGGCCCGTTATGACGGCTATCACGCCTATCCTGACGTCCTGTCCCGCGAGGTATGCGCACTGCTCTCCGAATATACGGGTGCGCCAGCCGAGCGCATCGTTATTGGCAACGGTTCAGATGAGATTCTCGAAATTACGCTGCGCCTGCTCATCGAGCCGGGAGATCAAGTGATCAACTGTCCGCCTACTTTCGGGTACTACCAGTTTGCGGCAGGCGTCGCCGGTGCCGCTACCTCGACGGTGCAGCGGAGGCCGGACTTCGGTCCGGACGTCGCCGCAATTCGCGCTGCCTGCGACGATCGCACGAAGATCATCTTTCTCGCCTCGCCCAACAACCCGACCGGTAACCTTGCCAAGGAAGGTGACC
>JAMCRS010000193.1 GCA_023380675.1 Chloroflexota bacterium | reverse complement strand
CTTGCGCTTTCGCGTGAAGAAATAGAATATTTCATCCAGGGCTATGCGAGCGGCGAGATTCCGGATTACCAGGCATCCGCGTGGGCGATGGCCGTCTTTATTCGAGGAATGGACGAAGAAGAGACGAGCGCGCTCACGATCGCGATGGCGCATTCCGGCCAGGTGCTCGACCTTTCCTCCGTGGCTCCAAAGGTCCTCGACAAGCATTCGAGCGGAGGCGTCGGCGACAAGACGACGCTCGTGGTCGCGCCCTTGGTCGCGTGCCTCGGCCTGCCTGTCGGAAAAATGTCGGGCCGGGGCCTCGGTTTCTCCGGCGGAACGCTCGACAAGCTCGAGTCCATTCCCGGGTTTCGTGCCGACCTCAGCAAGGATGAATTCGTCGCTCAACTGAAGAAACACGGCATCGTCGTCAGCGGGCAAACGCACGATCTCGCGCCGGCGGACGGCAAGCTCTACGGCCTGCGGGACGTCACCGCCACCGTAGGTTCCTTACCGCTTATCGCCAGCTCGATCATGAGCAAAAAGATCGCGGCCGGCGCGCACATCATTGTGCTGGACGTCAAGGTCGGGCTAGGCGCGTTCATGAAGACTGAAGAGACCGCCACGGCTCTGGCGAAACTCATGGTCAAGATAGGGCACCAAGTGGATAGAAGCGTGGCAGCCGTCGTCGGAGCTATGGACCAGCCACTCGGAAACGCGGTGGGAAACGCTCTGGAGGTGATCGAAGCGATCGAGACGCTCAAAGGACGGGGGCCGGCCGATCTCCTAGAGCACTGTATGGTCATCGCCGAACAAATGGTCCTTCTTGCCGGTGCGGCCGCCGACACGGCGGAGGCGCGTTCCAAGCTGCGCGGCGCGTTGGATAGCGGCCGCGCATTAGGCAAGTTCGGAGAATGGATCGCGGGCCAAGGGGGCGACCGTAATGTCGTCGACGACTATGCGCTGCTGCCGCACGCTCCGGTAGTCAGACCGGTGCTGTCGCCTCAGGACGGATTTGTCACGACGATCGACGCAGAAGTGGTGGGACGAACCGTCGTCGGGCTGGGTGGGGGCCGTGAGAAAAAGAATGCCCCAATAGACTACGATGTGGGAGTCGTGTTCGAGCGCAAGGTGGGCGACCACGTCACCCGCGGACAGCCGCTCTTGACGCTGCACGCTCGCGATCATGAATCGTGCGACGAGGCAGAGCAGCGGCTCATGGCTGCCTGTGAGTTGGGCCGCCAGCCTCCACCGCCACCACGCCTGATTCGAAACATCATTCGATAGTCAATGCCCTCGCCAAATCTCCGGCGCGAGCGTGGGCCGCAACCCGTTTTCTGCGAGAAAACGGGTTTTTGGCGAACGCCGTTCCGACACCTTGCTGCTGGTCTGACGTGATCTCTTCACGAGTGCCGCCGGACTGAAGTTGAAACTCGTCGGCGTGTGCGAGCACATACCAGACGCGATCCGGCAGGGCCTGGATTTCGATAGAGTCGACGACGCACACACGTCCCTCCGTGGTTTTCTATTTCGCCGGACTGCCGGGCCAACCGGCCAGTCCCGGCGAGAACAATGCTGTTCGGGAACGGAAATCATGTCTATGAGATGCCGAGCGACCACGGGATCATCGCCGTCGAAGCGCGACGAGGGCGACAGCGCATGCCAGGCCAATGCCTCCAAGACCCAAAGCACCGCCTACGACCGCCGGGCCGAGGAGATCGCTGTAGCTTTGAGGCTCTCCCGAACCATTTGCTGAATAGGTTTGGCTCCCAGCGCTGTTGGTGTGCAGTCCGCCGAGGTCCGGGGTTGGCGATCCCAGCGCCGGCGTTGGCACCGCGGCCGCATCCGTCGCTCCGCTTCCATCGTCGGCGATTTCGAACGCCGAGCCATCCGCCACAAAGATCACGTGCGTCCCGAGCGCCATGTACCCGGCCCATTCGGGGTGATTCCTGAGCAACGCGAAATACGCGTCGCTGCCGAAAGCGATGGCCTGCGCATTCATTTTCTCAGCGTCGAATTGCGTGTCACTCCAAATGCCGCCCCGGAGCAAGAACGTCTTGTCGCCTACGGTTTGAACGGCGGGGGCGGCATTCGGCGAGCCCGGCGCGGCTGGCTGCGGAGCGACGGCTGGCGGTGCGCCGGCACCGCGCAGCTGGCTTTGCTGCAGACTCTGTTGGACCGCACTCGCCCCGCTCGTCGGCATCGCGCTCGGCGCAAACGATTTGAGCAAATCCTGTGCCGCGTCATTCCGTCCAGACTCGGTAAGCACATCCGACCGGTCGTCGACCAGAAACGACGTGTAAGGTGTCACGATTCCGTAACGCACGGCGAGCGAAACGACTTCGTCTACCGCCTCTTTCGATTCGCCATCCAATCGAACCTGACTCAAGAGATAGCCAATTTTGCGGGTCGCCCAGAGCCGCGGCACGAAATCAGTGGCGGTTGCGCCCCTATCGCGTTCGTCGGACGAGCTGAATGTAACGTCTGGGTAGCGAAAGGCCTGAGTCTGGCCGTTCACCACGCCTTTGAGCGTAATCGTCGCGGCCCCGCCTCTTTGATACCGACCGGCGATCACCAACTGCGACCCGGCAAAGAGATCGGGCAGAGGATAGGGAAACACATCGCTCACAGGGATGCCGCCCCAGTCGACCGAAATATCGGAGAGAACGGGCGTCGACACCTGAGCGTAGAAGGTGGAGACGATTTCATCGATCCGCTCGTCGGGCCGGACATAGTCACTGGCGCCTTTGAGGCGCTCGGACAGCGTGTCGAGCAGCGACGTGTTGACGTCGTTGCCGACGCCGAACGCAAACAGGCGCACGTTGTTGCCGGCAGCGCGCGTCACGTTTCCGATGATTCGCTGCGTGTCCGTCTCTCCGGTCGTCGGCAGTCCGTCCGTAAGGAACAACACGGCCGTCGGACGCGACGGGTCAACCGTCGACAACGCTTCCAACAACGCTCGGTTGATGTTCGTCGAACCTTCGGCGCGTAAGGAGGCAACAAAGTCTCGCGCGTCGTTCAGACTCGACAGGCCGCGCAGCGAGGAAGCGAACGTCCGCGTGGTCGAGTTGAACGCAACTATGTCGAAGCGGTCGCCGGGGTTTAGATGATCCAGAACAAAGTTCAAGGCGCTCTTTGCCTGTGCGATCTTTTGGCCTTGCATCGAACCGGAGGTGTCGAGGACCAGGACGACGTCCCTGGATACAACTTGAGCCGCGTCGATCTGTACCTTGGGCGCGACGAGCATTACAAAGAATCCGTCGTCACCGCCGGCCTTGAACGAGAGAAGGTTGAGGCCGATGCTGTCCTCGGAGACCGAGTAGTAGAGGACGAAATCTCGGTCGGGCGTGACCTGCGAGGCCTCATAGCTCACGGTCGCAGCGTGCTCGCCGTTCCGTGTGATCGAGACGTCGTGCGTTGGAGAGTATATGGCTTTGAGTCCCGCTCTTGACTTTAGCGTAACGTCGATCGACACATTCCCGATCGGCGTCGGCGAGAATTTCTCGGTGTCGAGCGGATAGACGTACCGCACCAGTCCATTCTGCGCCTTGAGGATCTGAGAGTACTCGATCTCGACCCGTTTGTCACCGTGTGGGGCAATTGGAAAGATACTAGCTCGAAACGCGTTCTGACCGGCGTATTCCAGGAGCGCGGGGTCGCGCTGCCGCCGCACGATATCCTCGTACGTCTGCCGCGCCTGGTTGCTGTCCAACACCTGTCCTTCCAGACGCTGGCCGTCGACCCACATTGCAAAATCGCTTATCGACGCGTCCGACGGGAGCGGGAACACATACGTGCCTTCGAGTTGATAGCCGCTGTCGTTTACAAAAGTCTGGTCGACCCGTGTGCGGACGACCTGATCGTCGATCGTCACCGTGACATTGTGGTTTTTGACCGAAAGATAGTTGGGACAATCGCGGCGCGGTGCGATAACCGTCGGTGGCACCCGTGTCAAGATCGGCGGAACCGCCAGCGGGCCATTCGTCGGCGCGGGCGGGATATCCGCCGGGTATATTACGATCGGAGGGCAATCGACGACGATCAGCCCGTCGGCACGAGCGACTGCCGGTCCAAGCGCCGCAACCGCGACCATTGCCGCCGCTAGTACTGCGAACCGGATGTCAGAACGCTTTGGGGATGTCATTTGAGGCTCCTCTGCGAAGATGTGGCTTGCGTAAGACAAGGCTCGCAGAGTAGACGCTATCTTGGGGAGAGGAGTTCCATCCCGCGGAGGCTGAGTTTTGCCCGCACCGCGCGTACAGCGAAACGCGCGGCGGGCCTTCTCCCAAGGTGGGGAGAAGGATCCGACGCCGCGCGTGATTCGATCCGGTTGAATCGTAAGGTGTTAGAAGCGTTTGCGGTTGCCGGTGAAGGCGCCGCCACGGTTGCCGCCGCGTCCACCGCCACCGCCGTAGCCCCCACGACCACCGCCGCCGCCGTAGCCCCCACGGCCGCCGCCGGCCCCGCGCTCTTCGCGCGGGCGCGCCATGTTGACAATCAACTTGCGCCCGTCGAGCTCGTAGTCGTTGAACATCTGGATCGCCTTTTCGGCATCGGCCTGGGTCGTCATCTCCACAAAGCCGAAACCTTTGGGGCGCCGGGTATCGCGGTCTACGATCAACGAGATTTCCTTGATCTCCCCGGCCTGGCTGAAGAGCTGCCGAAGCTGCTCCTCATTGATGTTGTAAGACAGGTTTCCGACGTAGAGCTTTGATTCCATAGTTGAGTCTCCCTATAATTGGCACGTCCGATGATCGTTATTCTGCCCCGCCGCCGACTCGACCCGACGTACCGTTTGGGCATCGGCTGGTGTCACCTGTGCACGAGCTCAGAGCTCGCTGAGTGCAGGGCAGCTTTGGTGCGCGTGGTATCGTGCCGTCGTTGGCACATCGTCATTCACAGCACGTCACATCCGGTCTCTGGCTGCGGTCGCCGCGAATTCCGTTGACGCGGATCTCGACAAGTCTGCCTCGCAATCCGCGTGGTGCTGGTCATGCGCAATCCCCAGCACGTAATCCATCCCTCCTCTCACGGTTACTGCCGCCGCAATCCTGATCGAGCAGATTCCGCAGCACATCCGTTACGACATGAAAAAGCCGTCCGACTCACAAAACCGGGCGGCGGAGACTTGCCGGATTTGCATGTTTCTGACGATAAACATTATAGCACATTTTTCTCGCGGTCACAAGGGCCTGTGCACTAGCGCCGGGTTTTTGCCCAGTCGGTTCCCTCAATGCTATTTCTGGACAAACGGAAAGAGCCAAAGCGAAGGGGTCGGCACGTGTGCCGCAAGATCGTATGCGGCTCTGACATCGAGCCGCCCGAATCCGTACACATTGTTCGGCGACTCACCAATGGTGTCTCCGCCGCACCCTTGACTAGAAAATCGGCGAACCGCGCTCTGCTCGAGCAGAAACTCGGTCCGGTCGACGTCCCGCGCTAGCGCCGGGTATGCGCTCCACAAAAGCAACACGGCGCCGGCCACGTGCGGTGAAGCCATCGACGTCCCGGACAGGGTGGCCCACGAATTATTCGGAAAACTCGAGAGAACGCTTACGCCGGGAGCCGACAGATCCGGTTTTTTCCGGCCGCTCCCGTCAATCGTCACGGGACCTCGGCTGCTAAATGCTGCGATGTTGTCCTGAGAGTCAGTCGCTCCCACCGCGATCCCCGAGTCGTAAAACGCCGGCGGCTCGTCGATTGTCGAGCAGCTTGCGCCGGAGTTTCCGGCCGAGAGTGCCATGAATACTCCGGCCGCGCGCATGTTGTCCACCGCCATCTGGAGACTGTCGATCTCGCAGGTCTCGCCGCCCGGAGGCAGCCCAAGTGGACAAGTGTACGAATTGCCAACCGCGTCCGGCATGAGACTCGGGTTTGGATTGTCGCCGTTCAGATCGGTCGGCGCAAGAAAGAACTGAAGGCACTCGATATACGTGCTCGGGCGCCCGACGCCTTCGTCCATGTTCCGGCACGCAATCCACTTGGCTCCCGGCGCAACCCCGATCTGGTTGCCGGCGCCGTCATCCCCGATTCCGGTGCCCATCGTGTGCGTTCCGTGCCCATAATCGTCGCACGGTGCAGCGCTTCCAGAAGCGGGCAGCGCCGTAAAGCCGCTGGGGTTGCATGGATTGCTTCCATTTCCGTTAATATCCTCGTGGATCGCGTCCCACCAGTTGTAGTTGTGGTCAGCCGTCGTGCCATCCCAGCCCCGATAGTGTGACTTGAGCGCGGGGTGGTCCCACTGCACGCCGGTGTCGCTATTTGCATACACACGCCCCTGACCGGTGTCCCCCAGCGCCCACACCTCCGGCGCCCGGATTTGACTGATGTTCCAATCGATTCCGGAGGCAGTGCGCGGTTTTGCGCCGCTCACAGGCTGCTCAAGCGCGACGCGAAACGGATCGTCAGACTCTACCTCCTGGATGTCGCTCCGCGCGAGGACCGCATCCAGCACGTGGCGATCCCCCTTTACAACCAGCATGTTGATGATCCAATAGGAGCGGTATTTGGCCCCCAGTCCGTCCAGTTCCGCGCGCAACCCGGATTGCGTAGCCGACGCAGCCCGCGTCAAGGCACCGAATACTAGTCGGCCTTGCGCGCGGCGCGTAGGCGCTTGAGATGCAACCGCGCGAGCGTTGGCCTGCGACTTTAGCACGACGATGAACTGCGCGCTGTTTCCGTTGGCCGTATCAGCCAAGACACGCGGATCGACCCGCACGCGTACAGGGCTGGCTGCGCCGCTCGATACCGTCGCCCAGCCCAAGAGAATTGCCAGCGCGAGCGAAAGAACTATCCACCCCGCCGGTCGATACGCACTCAACCCGTACATGAAACGCGCCTTCTTAGCTGTCGCGCTGCAAACACCGAAAAACCTCGAGCGCGCTCCGAGCCGATCGTTCCCAGGAGAAACGTTTTATATTTTCAAATCCGTGCGAGACAAGCTTTGCGCGCAGGCTCGCATCAGACAAAAGCCGTTCCATCGCTCCGGCTATGGCGTCCACATCCAGCGGATCGACAAAGAGCGCCGCGTCTCCCGCCACCTCCGGCAACGACGAAGTCATGGAGCAAACGACGGGCGTCCCGCACCCCTGCGCCTCCAGCACCGGCAAGCCAAATCCCTCATACAAACTCGGGAATGCCAACAACTTTGCCCCTCCAACGAGGAACGGTAACACGTCGCTTGGAACGTACTCTAGAAACAATACCCGGTCAGCAATTCCTAACGATCGACCGCGCTCCAAAATCGGTTCGTACATCCATCCGCGCCTGCCGGCGACCACCAAACACAGATCAGGCCTGTCCAATGCCGCAAATGCCTCGATCAAGCGCGCGTAGTTTTTTCGCGGGTGAACTGTTCCGAGCGCGAGGATATAGTCTTTGCCTATGCGAAGCCACTCCCGGGCACGCATCTGCTCGTCCAGACTCGACGGCCGATATTGCTCAGAGTCGTACGCGGGATAGACGACGCTAATCCGGCCGCCTTCGACGCCATACATCCGCATGACGTCGTCGCGCGTGGAATCTGAATCTGCGAATAGGCGCGCTGCATTTCGCGCGTTCCAACGGGCCGCCCAGTCGTGATACAAGCGCTGGAGCGACGGGTACGATTCCGGAAAATACCGCTGACCGAGGTCGTGTATCGTCACCACTGAACGCCTTGGATGCGCTAAAGGCAACACGTGCGCCGGCACGAACAAGACGTCCGGCGGATGGCGCAACACTTCCGCCGACAGCCCCAAATGCGTCCATAGACGCCTCGGACGAAGCAACTCAATCGAATAAGTTGATCCCGCGCCAAAATAGTCACGCGCGACGTGGTCGCGCGTGTAGAGTCTATACGCGTTTTCGCGGTCCGCTGCCAGCAGAGATCGTATCAATTCGCGCGAGTATACTTCGGTCCCCGTGGGTGCGGCGCCGGTGGCGCGCGAAGCGTCGATTCCGATCAGCATGGTTAAGCGGTACGTCCGATCATTCTGACTGGCCGGTTGGCTGAGGTCGGACGACAGACCTCCCTAGCGCCCGCTCGATTTCCTCGACGGCTATCACCCCAACGCGTCTTACGGTCGGAGGATCGGTCGTCACGTCCACCACGGTCGATGGGACGTTCCCGCGGGTTGCCCCGCCGTCGAGGACGAGGGGAATGCGCCCGTTCATTTGAGCAAACGCCTCACCAGCCGTCGACGGATCGTCGGCGCCTGATAGATTGGCGCTGGTCGTTGCGAGCGGCGCCCCAACGGCATCGATCAACGACCGGGTGATCAGTTGGTTCGGCAGCCGCACCGCCACGCTGCTTCCACCGGCCGCCAGAATCCGAGGGACGCGGCCGGAGGCAGGTACGACGATCGTCAATCCGCCCGGCCAAAACCTTGCAACCAACTCCCACGCCACTTTGGGAACGCGTTCTGCCACCAGGTCGAGGTCGCTCGCGTTTGCTAACAGATACGGAATCGCCTTTTCGCGTGGGCGCTCTTTGACCACGTACAACTGCTCTATCGCCCGCTCGTCAAAGCCATTGGCACCCAGACCGTAAACCGTATCCGTTGGATATGCGACGACTTTGCCGTTTTGCAGCAGCCGGACCGCATGCGCAAAGGCCTCGGTATCCGCCGCTGGAAGAATACGTGTTCTCATAAGCACCCTGTGTTATGACGGACGGAAACTAGCACAGATCCAAACGGTGCTGCCGCCCGTTACGCGCCCAAGACGAATTGCTCGATCACCTGAGCGGCTCCGTCTTCGCTTGCGCTTGGCGCCACGAAAGCGGCCGCATTCTTTAGACTGTCGATGGCGTTCCCCATCGCCACGCCCAGTCCCGCCCACTCGACCATCGACCTGTCGTTGTCCTGGTCACCCATCGCGATCACTTGATCTCGATCAATACCCCAGCGTCTCGCCAACCACTCGATCGCTTTTCCCTTCGAGACAGCCGGGTGTGTCAACTCGACGTAATGGGAGTACGAACGCACGACCTGCGCCTCCATCCCGAATTGCCTCGTGAGCTCGTCGAAGAGCCGGTCCGACACATCGATCTCGTTGACAAACACGATCTTCTGCGGCTCGCCGTGGAGCGTTTCAGCCAAATTGCCATCCAAATGAAGGGCTTGACGGTAGCCATGCGCGAAGCGATCGACGTCGTCGGAGGGCCGCGGGGCAAAAAACTCGTCACCCAAGCAAACGACGACCGAAACATCCGGCGGCGCCCATCGGATGATTCGTCGCGCGACGTCCAGCGGCAACGTTCGCTCGAACATCAGGCTCCGTTTTTCCCAATCGTGGATGGTCGCTCCGTGATTGCAGACGATGGGGGACTGGAGGTTTAGCTCGCGAGCGTACGGCTCTGCCGTCCGATAGATTCTGCCGGTCGCCATTACGACGTGGACGCCGCGCTCTTGGGCGCTGCGCACGGCAGCAAGAACCCGTGGCGAGAACGGCTGCCGCTCCGCGTGCAGAGTCCCGTCAAGGTCGGCCGCAATCAGTCGATACGCCATCAATCCCGTCCCTGGAACTGCGCCTCGATCACGCGGTCCAGCCCTTCGAGGTCGCGGTGGAGGATCACACGCGCACGCGGCAGCGTCGTCTCGAAAAGCTGCAATACGGCCGCCCCCTGCTCTTCCGATATCTCGAAAAACGCCACGGCGCCCGGGGATGCGCGCGTCGCGAGCTGTCCCAACAGGCGCTGGATGACCCGCAGCCCGTCGACGCCGCCATCGAGCGCCGTACGCGGCTCGAATACGCGTACTTCTCTCGGGAGGTCGCGAAACCGGCTGCTGGGAATGTACGGCAGATTCGCCACCAGTGCGTCAAATGGCTCGCTCAACCCCTCGAGCAAGTCGCCCTGACGGAAATCAACCCGCTCCAGTCCGAGCCTGCTCGCATTCAGCCTTGCGACGACGAGCGCATCCGCCGCGACATCCGTCGCGATGACGCTCGCACGCTCCAGCCGCCGCGCAAGAGCCAACGCCAGCGCGCCCGAACCGGTGCCCACGTCGACGACCGTGGGGGCAACGTGCGGAACGCTCCTCATCCGCTCCAACGCGAGCATCACGAGGAGCTCACTTTCGTGGCGCGGGATCAACACTCGCCGATCGACGATGAACTCGAGGCCGCAGAATTCCTGGCGGCCAACAATGTATGCGAGCGGTTCGTGCTTTGCGCGGCGCGCGACGTTCGCCGCAAACCTTGCGGCGAGCTCCGGCGCGACTGGCTCGTCGAGCCGCGTCAGCACGCCCGCCCGCGTCGTCCCGATCGCGTGCGCGAGCAGCAACTCCGCCTGCAAGCGCGCCTCGTGATACTCCATCGCCGCGCCGAGGACACGCGTCGCATTTACAAGCATTTCCTGAACGGTCTCGGGACGTCTGATGAGAACGTTAGGCTTCAATCTAATCCTCAAAACGCCGGATAACAAGCGACAACATAAGAGGAGACTCGGCTCGCTGGCGGTCAGGGAGCTGAAGATGTCTCGGTCGGAGACAGCACCCCGGTCGCAGTTATCGTATCCGTCACCGTCATCGTCAGATCGGAAGAGC
>JAMCRS010000192.1 GCA_023380675.1 Chloroflexota bacterium | reverse complement strand
TTTGGCTGAGGTGCGGGAGGCAGGTTTCTTCATGCCCCCAGTTTACCTCAATTTGCCCGCCGGGGCATCTTTGTCGGTAGTTGTGCTACAGTGTCGAACAATGCGCCAAATATTATTCCCAACATCACGAGTTCCAGCATGAATCTGCACTATCTGATCACCGAACTACGTCACCGCCCCGCGCGTACCCTCACCGGGATCCTCAGTATCGCGATGGGCGTCGCCCTCTTCGTCAGCCTGCAGGCCTATGCGGATGGCTATCGCCAAGCGGCCCGTGCTCCGCTGGTCCAAGTGGGCGCCGACCTCACAGCACAGCGGCAGGGCACGGTCCCCGCCAAGTTCGAAGGGATGGTCTTTCCGCATTCGACCGCGCCCATCCATCGGGACGAGATCAACCAGATTCGGCAGTTGCCCGGCGTCCAGGGCGTGGCCGAGGTGCTGTTCTTCTGGTCGTTCGAGCCGAGCGGTTTTGTCGCCGGACTGGGCTTGGATCCTTCCGACACCTTTGGGCCGGGTCGGCTCAAAGCGGCAGTCACGGCGGGGCGATTCTTGCAGCCCGGCGACCACGCCGTCGCGGTCGCCGACACGACCTACGCCCAGCAAAACAGACTCAGCGTGAGCAGCGTCGTCTCGCTGGATGGTGAATCGTTCACCATCGTCGGATTGGCCGATACCTCGCGCGCGGGACAACTGGCGAGCGCGAACCTCTATATTCCCCTCGCCGACGCGCGCACGTTGGCGAACGCAGCGCCGCAGGTCCGCTCGGTCTTTGACATTCGTCCCGACGACGCCAACCTGCTCTTTCTCAAGACCGACCAGACGCGCGTGGAAGAGGTCGCGGCGCGCGTCAAAACGATCCTGGGCGACAAAGCCATCGTCTCTTCCGGACAGTCGTTCGCCGCCGAACTCGGTTCGCTCTTTGCTTTGATTGATCGCTTTGGCTTGCTCGTCGGCTTGATCGCGTTCCTCTTTGCCACCGCACTGCTTCTGCGTGTCGTCGCCTCCAGCATGTGGGAACGGCGGCGCGAGGTGGCCGTGATGCGCGCGGTCGGCTGGCGGCGGCGCGACGTAATGCTGCAACTGTGGAGCGAAACCCTGGCCTTGGCCGTGGCCGGCGGGTTCGTCGGATTGGTATTCGCGGCGCTGACGACATGGGGCATGAGCCACGTGCTCGTCACGGTGCCCGTGCCGTGGGAGCTTTCCCCATCGCCGCATTTTTTGCCCGGCGGCGCCCAAGCGGAAGCCGTGACGATTGCGCTCCCGGCGCATCTCACGCTCGAGTTGGCGGCGTCGGCGTTGGCGCTGTCCATCGTCGGCGCGTCGCTCGTTGGGTTGTGGCTGCCCGGACGGATTGCCAAGATTCATCCCGCGGAGGTATTACGCAGTGAGTGATCTACTGTTCGCCGAGCGATTGCGAAAATCGTTCGGTCCCTTGGAAGCCGTGCGTGCGGCAAGCCTGCGCCTCGCGCCCGGCGAGATTGTGGCCGTGGTGGGACGCTCAGGGTCGGGCAAGACGACCCTGCTTCATTTGCTGGCGGGGTTGGAGCAGCCCACCTCGGGAAGGATCCTCTATAGCGACCAAGAGGTGAGCCGGCTGGACGAAGAGGCCCTCGCGTTGTGGCGGCGTGCGAATATCGGGCTCGTCTTTCAGGCATTTCACCTCATCCCGACGCTTTCAGCGCTCGAAAATGTCGCATTCCCGCTCTACCCGATGAGGCTGAGCGCCGCAGAACGGCGTACACGTGCTACGGAGCATCTCGCCCAAGTGGGACTCGCCGACCGCGCCCAACATCGACCCTCACGCTTGTCGGGCGGGGAGCAGCAGCGCGTCGCGATTGCACGGGCGCTCGTCAATAGCCCCAGACTCATTCTCGCGGACGAGCCGACTGGCAATCTCGACAGCGCAACGGGCGATGAAATTCTGGCGCTCTTCAAAAAGCTTCGCGCCGAAACAGGGGCGGCATTTCTGGTGATAACGCACGATGACAAGGTGGCGACGGCGGCCGACCGCGTGCTCCATATGGCGGACGGCGTGCTGGCCGACGGAACGGGGATAGAACGATGAAAGGCTTATGGATCGTGCTCACGTTGACGGTGTTGTTTGGATTGACGGCGTGTGGAATGAACCCGCTCGCGTCCACTGCCGCGCCGGTGGTTCCCGCACCCACGGGAACGGCGACGGTGGAGATAGTGTACCTCAGTCATCCCCCCGTGCTTCCGATTCTCAAGGAGATTGATTCTGTGCTGAAACCCTACGGCGACAAGGTGAAGGTCACACGCTATGATTTCGATACGACCGAGGGCGCCGCGTTCGCGCAGAAGAAAGGGTTGACGGGGCATGACCCGCTCGCGATATTCGTGAACGGCTCACAATCGTTCAAGCTCGATGGTCGCACGGTGACGTTCAACAGTTTCCCGCAAGGCGGCGGGACCGGGATGGTGCCTGACGGGGCCTGGTCGGTGGCGGACCTGGACTCGGTTCTGAAACAGATCATGGCGAAATAGCGTGAGCCACTATTTGCTTTCCGAGTTGGGTCGACGTATGGGGCGCACCGTCTCTACGGCGCTAGGCGTCGCGTTCGGCGTGGCGTTGTTCATCGCGTTGTCCGCCGTCGGTGTGGGATTCCAGGAGGCCGCGCGGCGTCCGCTCGCGGGTGTCGGCGCAGATATCCTGCTGAGCCATCCGGCGACGGGGCAGGAGACCGCCGCGGCCGTGCAAACGACGCGCGGCGTGCGATTGCCCTTCGGCCTCTCGACCCTGACGCTCGGCAATGCCGCGAAGGTGCAGCAAATCAGAGACGTGGACGCGGTCGCGGGTGGCCTGCTGCTGTGGGATTTTGGAGCGACGAGTTACCAGACGGTGCTGGGCGTGGATGTGAATCAACCCGCGGTCGGTCCTGCCAAAGCCCGCGAATGGGTGGTCGCGGGACGCTTTCTGCAACCAAATGATTCGCGCGTGGCGGTCGTGGACAAGCACTATGCTGCGTTCTTCAGTCTCAAACCCGGCGGCCAGGTATCCATCGGTGGAGAGATGTTTCAAGTCGTCGGGGTCGTACAAGCGCAAGAGGGCAGCCAAGCGGCGGCGGCGAATTTCTATATTCCGCTGACGGACGCGCAAACCCTAGCCCATTTGAACGCGGACAACGTCGATCAAATCTACGTGCGCGTCGCGCACGCATCGGCGGTGGACGATGTGGTGCAGCAAAGCCGCACCGCGCTGGGCGACGTGAATGCGACGACCGAACAAAGCATCGTCCAAGTGATGGGGGGCATCGCGTTGGTTTCCCAACGTTTCGCAGGCATGGTGTCACTGGTTGCGTTGTTGGGCGGGCTCGTGCTGACCGGCTTGGCTCTCTCCGCGAGTGTGGCGGAACGCCGCCGCGAGATTGGCGTGATGAAAGCGGTGGGCTGGAGCAGTGCCGATGTCCGCCGCTATTTCATCGCCGAGGGCTTGGCGCTGAGTCTGCTCGGTGCATTGGTCGGGATCGCGTTGGGCTGGCTGGCAACCCTGGCGCTCGGTTTGATCCCGATTGACCTGGGACCATTGAATTCGAATACGCCAATCGGAATGGCAGTCGCGCCTTCGGCAACAACAACACTCACGTTGCCGGCGCGGCTCGCCTTCGGACCCGCGGTTTTGGCATTGAGCGTTGCTGCAATCGGCGGCGCAGTGGCAAGTTGGTTCGCGGCGCGCCGCGCGGCGAAAATGAAACCGGCGGAGGCATTGCGGCAGTGAAGGCCCATCCCTCTCTTTCAGTGAACACGACATCACCCTTTCCCCGAACTTTCGGATTTGACAGAAAGCTACCCGCACAGTATAATATTATTCGAAGACTCGAATAAGGCTCAGGGTATGGAAGAGCAGGACTGGATCGAAACTGGCGCGGGGGTGGCGCACGCCCTGGCACACCCCGTGCGACTGGCTATTTTGGAGTTACTGCGAGATGAGGGCGCATACGTCATGCATCTGACGACGATGTTGGGGCGTCCGCAAGCGAACGTCTCGCAGCACCTAGCGATTTTGCGAGACGCGGGTCTGGTCCAAGACGAGCGCAAGGGCATGACCGTCATTTATCGCGCGCGCGATCCACGGGTTTTCGACCTGCTGGATCAGATCAAGGCGCTCGCCGTTGGATCCAGCCCCTGCGAGTGCGGCCATGCGAGCACGCGGTGTGCGCCGCACGCCGGGCGCGGCCATGGCTGTCACTGTCCTCATTGCGCCAGAGAGTAGCGGTGCTCTTTTTTTACCCCGGCTTATGCGCATAGGCGCATAAGGCCAGGATGGCGGATCTTTCAGCCAACGATCGGTTGCACCTTCGGGCGTGAAGGCTCATTTTTTCATCATGCCCAATTCATAAGGTGAGATGAGGAGATTTCGATGTGTGGACAAGGGCAACATCACCACGGTCATCACGGCGAGTGTGGCTGTCATGGAGGCGGACACGGAGAGCACCACGAAGGGTGCGAGTGCGGTGGCCATCACGGGCAGGGGTGCGAATGCGGCTGTCACGAAGGCAGATATGGGGACGAGTGCGGTTGTCATGAAGGCGACATCGAGATTCACTTTGGGCGACGGTTTGTGACCCGCGCAGAACGCATTGCGGGTCTGGAAGCGTACCTCAAGGATTTACAAGCCGAAGCCAAAGGCGTCGAAGAGCGGATCGCCGAAATGCAAGCAGTCGGCGCGTGAGGATAAACGTGCGACGCATTGCTGAAAGATGCGTCGCACATTCCGATGCTCCTCCGCCTCCGAGTACTCTCGTCGCATTCCTGCGGCTTGGCGCAGTTTGGTTTCGCGCTCCGCCAGCAACTTGGCTGGATCGCCGCGACAGTAGTCGCGGGGACATAGGTAATGCAAGGGTGTGTGGGGCGATCGACGAAGACCGCGGCGTGCTCGGCCTTCTGTCGCTTTGCCAGATGCTCGCGCAACGCTTTGCGGATGTCCGCGTTTAGCGGCACGGTTCGCACCTTCGTTCCCTTGCCGCGCACGGTGATCTTGCCCTCGCGCTCCTGGAGCGTGAGATCGTCGAATTTCAAGCCCGCGACCTCGGAGACGCGCAAGCCCGTGTCGAGCAAAAGCAGGAGGATCGCGAGGTTGCGTGGATGCCATTTTTCTCCGCGAGACGGCGCAGCGCGTACTGCTCCTGACGGTCGAGCAAGCGCGGGGCGGGCTTGACCTGCGGCACGAGCTGGATGCCGTTCACGGAATCGCCCTCGATCATCCCTTCGTGCCGCTCCCAGTGCGGAAGGAGACGCAGCACGACCAGTCGGCGGTTGATCGTCGCGGAACTGACGCGCTGAACTTTCAGGGGGCGGGCGCGGTATTCGCGCATGTCCGTTGGCGTCACAGCGCGGACAAACTCCGGTAGCTTCGGCTACGTTTCGTCGCGCGTCTGGGTCAGCCACGCGGCTGAGTTGCTGCGCGCCGTTCTGGTAGTCGTCTACGGTCGCAGCGCTCTTGTCCTGAGCCCGCAGGCACTGCCGAAGAAGTGCTTCATCTGGACTCGTTGGATTCCCTGAGAGTGCTTTTGACATGGTACAGCCTAGCTCCTTCGCCGGCTTTTCCATATTCGTTTCCCAACTTCACCTGTGGTTTGTTGCCTGTCATTTCCAAAAACCTGATCCGTCTTGGGTTTGGCTGTGTTTTCGCGGGTATCATCATGTGCCAGGTTTCGTGAAGGTAAAGGCCGCGGCGGCACATGTGTAGTTCGTTATTGCTCGTCTTGTTCCTGCAACACCATCCGCCCGTCGGCGGCGGGGACATACGACATTGGACCTTGAGGAATGCGGCTTGCCACTTGCAGTATGCCGGCTTCCATGGATTCCCACACGACTTGAAACGGGCGCATGCCGGAAACCCACTTTTCCGCAATGACGGCTCCATGTCCTGGCAGAACTGTGAAGACGATTTGGCGCGGGTCATTCGGGTTCTGCAGCGCCACAGAGCGCGCGAACGCGGCCGTGATCCCCTGAGCCTGCGCTGCAGTCGCACAAGAGACCAGGTAGTGATAGTACGGGGGATCTAAAGGCACGAACTCTACTCGGCTTGGATCAAATGCGGCGACACCGCGGTGCCCATGCAGTTTGGAGCGGATCACGGGCACGCTCGTCAAGTTATTCCAGCTTCGATCAAGCTCAATACGCGGCAGTTGATTGTCGACTTGCATCATCTCCACGGATTCGGACGAAGGGGAGTCGTTCGGCTGCCCTTCGACATGGCGCACCAGGACACCCAAGCCCCCCTCACGGACGCCAACAAGCACGGCCAAGTCATCTTCTGTGATGCTTCCCTTATCGACCGGGCGCGCGCTTCCCGTCACCGTCGCGACAAGACCGGCCAGAATCGGATCCCAGGTGGCGAAGCAGCCTTCGCTGTACTGGCTCGCCACGGCGTCATTGACCACGGGTACGTGAGCCAGGTCGGAGATACGCACCATGTCGGTGAAAAAGTTGAGTTGCCCCAGCTCCCTTGCCGCGACACACATGGCTTTTGGCGCATCTAGACTCTTCCAAGTTGCGCGTGGAATCGCGTCGCCGACCACTTGATGTTGGGTCACCTCGTGGGTGCTGAGCGTGGTGACAATCCGCAGCACGATGTCCGCGTAGAACGCCTCGATATCCCGAGTCTCGCTCTTCGGGTACGCGCCGACCAGGTCAAAGTGATACGCCGCTTCCGGGCGCTCGTCGGCCACGACGAGCAGGACGTGGATGCTTTTTGCCTGCGCCTGAACCAGCCTTTCGAGGGCCAAGAGGGGCCCGCCGCGCCTTCCTTGTTCGAACAGTACACGATAGGCTTGAGGGGACAAGCCGGGGAAATCATAGTCCGCGCGGTCCGGCGGCGCTTTTTTCAAGATCTCCTCAAAGCGCGCGAGCAGGTGGTGAAACTCTGTCGGATGGATCTTGACCAGAGAATAGATGGTCGGAGTGCGTCTTAGGTTGAACCTTCTGCGCGCGGAAAAGAGTGGCGCTTGGCGCCATCCCACTGCTTCACCAAAGCGGGCCGTTGTCAGAATGAGCTCCGTCTCTTCATTGGGACGATCGTCTACGCGATGGCCCATAATCCGAAAGCTCTGCAAAACGCCGTCCACGACGTCCTTGAGGGCTGACGCGTCCGGGCCAGGGACAAATGCAACATTTAGCTTCCTGAGCCAATCGTGCGTCTTTTTGGCAAATGGGGCTTGAGCCGACCTAATTGTCATGACGTTGCTCCTCTCCACAGGGATAATGATGGCCCAAACGGCGCGCGGCGAAACACCACTGTCCTACCTTTCCCATCCCTCGAGATGAAATTGGCGGACAGCCCAATCCGCGAGACGGGGAGAGACGGTGTTGAGATAAATGAGCGCCCTGGCTATGGATGGGATAACCACCTCGGGTTCTCGCCTGTAAATCGACCGCACGATGGCGTTAGCCACCGAGTCTGCCGATATCTTGGAGGAGATCCAGGGGACCTTCAGATGGGCGATCATCGATGTGTCAACCCGTCCTGGAAAGACGCTGGTTACGTATATACCGGTGCCATGCAGCTCCTGTCGCAAGACCTCGCCAAATCCAGCTAGCGCAAACTTGGACGACGCGTATGGCGCATCAAGCGGGATGGCCTTTTTCGCATCCATGCTGTTGACCAATACGATGTGGCCTCTCCGCCGCGCGACCATGTTGGGAAGAACGGCCAGTACGCAATACACGGCCCCGTAGAAGTTGACGGCCATGGCGCGCTCAAGGTCCTCGATCGTCAGGTCCATCACTCGACCACGGACGTACGCGCCGGCATTGGCGACCAAAATGTCCACCTTTCCCCAGCGGGCCAACGTGGATTCGACCATAAGGCGAACTTGCTCTCGGTCAGTGACGTCGGCCGGAACCACCAGCGCTTGACTTCCGAGACCCCGAACCTCACAGGCGGCAAGCTCTAGAGCTGGCACGTCGCGTGCAGCCAGAACGACGACAGCTCCCTCGCGCGCCAAAGCAAGAGCGACGGCCCGTCCAATTCCGCTAGAAGCACCGGTGACGACGGTAACGCATTCTCGCAATCCTTGTGTCTTTGACATAGTGCGCTAGTCCCAGCTCAAGGTCGCATGATCCCTCTTTCTACCTGTCCACCATATTTCTGCGTCAACGTCGGCCTCGAGATCCAGATCCGGCGCGAGCCATTCTCCCAAAATGTTTGCCTTGGAGGCTCCCCGGATTGAATGCCCAAATGAGCCACTACGAAAAGACGTTCTGCCAGAAGGTGTATTTCCAAACGCGCCAGCCCGGCGCATCGCCGACCACAAGTTCAAATCCAATCACACGCCAGTCGTACTTTGTTGTTATCTGCGCCGCCGCGAGAAGTCGCCACGGGTCGGAGGACAGGAGGGGCACGAGGAGCGAAACCGCGACGATGAACGCCGCGATCAGGATGCTCGCGGCGAGGCGGCTCGCCATCCGGTCCGAGCGCTCCGTCTGCCCGGCGCGCCCCTCGTCGCGCACCGCAACTTGCACGCTGCCCCGTTCCATTCGCTCGACAATCCGCCGCGACTGTTGTG
Source organism: Chloroflexota bacterium (assembly GCA_023380675.1). Next base: position 39,650 of record JAMCRS010000192.1, on the reverse strand, counting down.
GGAGGTCGACCAGTCCCTCACTCCATTCGCTCCGGCCCTCCATCGCGCGGCGCCCGAAGCTGTGGGGCGACAACATCTCAACATATACCTGACGCGCGTGCGGTTCGGCCTGTGTTGGCTCCAAACCGCATCCGTATGCGATTCTGTGGCGGTTGATAGGTTAAGCCGCACGGCGGTAATCGTGGTGCAGACCATTGAGAACCGGGAACGCGATGATCTTTCCTTTTCCCTCTCTCTCAGGAGCTGAGGTCGAGCGTTCCGGAATCTTTTGCCCGATCGCTTGGTGTGGTCGTGCGCGATTGAACTATTCCACATATTCCCGGATGATGCAATATACATGCCGTTCCCTCAAGATCAACAGGTGATCGAGGCATTCCCTCCGGACGCTACCCAGGAACCGCTCACAAGTCGCGTCCGCCTTTGGGGTGCGGTAAGGCGTTTTCAAGATCTCGAGTGAGCTTCCCTTCGCCACGCGCGTGAAAGATTCACCATACTTTTTGTCGCGATCGCGAATCAGAAAAGCAGGGGGCTTGTCCAAACCGAGTGGCCTCCCGCAGTTGCCGTGCCGCCCATTCATCGCTCGGAGCCGAACTCACCCCGAAATGGACGATGCGCCGCGACGCCAGCTCAACGATGACAAAGAGAACGATGGGACGGGAGAAGAGGTCGCTCACGGGGAGAAAGTCACAGGCCCAGATGTCTTTGACGTGATTCTCTAAGAAGGTAGACCAGTTCTGGGTGGACGGTTCGGATTGGCGAACACAGGCGATGTATTCTTGAATGGAGCGTTTAGCGACCGCGCAGCCGAGTTTGAGCAATCCGCCGTGAACACGTTCCGCACCCCATAGACGATTTTGTTTTGCCATCTGTTGGATCAAGGCGACGGTCTCAGTCGCGAGTTTGGGACGACCGCCGCGGTTACGGGAGAGGTTTGTAGCCACCACAGCTATCCAGACGAACTTTTGCGACAGCCCCAGAGTACGACAACACAAACCAGCCCGCGCGGAGTATCTCGAGTACGCTCCTTCACGCGAGTGGATGTCTGCTGACCTTCTTTCAACCCGACTACACGGTCGGCTCTGGAATTACACCAGATCGTGTTTCGCCGTGGCGAAACTCGCGGGCTAGGTCGCGTGGAACGCAATGCGACTTACCGATTGGGAATTGTCCTTCGCCTACCCCTTCGCTCCGCTCAAGGCTTCGGCTCAGGTCTCACCCTACCTCGAAGGTTTCGTTATTCAAATGCGCAAGCAGTTTACTCTGTCTAGAACATTTTGCCAAATACTTGAACCGATTGCTTGAATTGATTCATCCTGGCAGTCATCCTAATTTCCTTTCGCACAGATGCGCCGTGTCGTTCAACCGCGACACGATGGCACCGACCGGATACAAGGACACTTCCGAGATCGACGCGCTGTCGAAACGCAGTTGCCAGTACGCCGATAGTTCCATACCCAGCCAGGTGCATAGCAGCACCTTAAGACAGCCACCGTGCGTGACGATAAGGACACCTGCGTTGGCGTGCTTGGCAGCAATAGATTCGATCGCACTCATCAAGCGCACCTGCAGTTGGCGCAAACACTCGCCGCTTGGCGGCGGCGAGTCGACCAAGTACGCGGGCAATGGATCGGTATCGCTAAAGTACCGCCGGCGAACTTGTTCGTACGTCAATCCTTGCCACTCGCCCAGGTTCGCCTCGCGCAATCGCGGCTCCAGCGTCAGAGGCTGGCCGATCCGACGCGCGATGACGCGGGCAGTGTCCAGGGCGCGCATCAAGTCGCTCGTGTAGATCGCATTGATCGACTCGCTCGCTAATCGTTCCGCGAGGCGCTCGGCTTCCGCCCATCCTCGCGTACTCACCGGGATATCTGCCTGACCCTGATAGCGCGCCTCGTGGTTCCAGGTGGTCTCACCGTGCCGCACCAGAAGCAAGCGCATCATAATTCCCCCAACACCGACACGAGCCGCACATTTTCTTCGGGCTTGCGCACGGCGATGCGCGCGAAGGTTGGTAAGCCGAACGACGTGCAATCGCGCACCACAAGTTTTCGCTCACGTAATTGCCGCGCCAGTTCTGACGCGGATGGCACTTGCAGCAAAAAGAAATTCGTCGCGGATGGAACAACGCGCAAGTCGAGCTGAGTCAGGGCACGGATGAATGCGTCTTTTGCGTGAGCCAGTGCAGCCAGCGAATCGCGCAGATGCTTTTCGTCCCGCAGCGCGGCGATGGTCGCGACTTGCGCCAGCGTGTTCACGCTCCACGGTGGCTGAACTTTTTCGATGGCTTCGATCACGGAAGATGATCCGGTCGCGTATCCGACCCGCAACGCTGTCAGCGCGTAATCCTTGGTCAGCGAACGCAAAATGAGCAGGTTGTCGAAAGCGAGCAACGGGCGCGAATTCCATGCATCCGCGACAAAATGGACAAACGCCTGGTCCAAGACGAGAAGGGCGTCGGGGCGCCCGCGTAATATTGTCTCGATGACCTCGCGCGGCAGATATATTCCCGTCGGATTGTTCGGATTACACAGAAAAATCAAACGCGGCTTGCACGCGCGCGCTTCAGACAGCAATGCATCCAAGTTGATTTCAAAATCATTTGCGGGACGTGTGCGATAGAACATAACTTGCGCGCCCATGATCGCGCACGCGGCCGCGTACTCGCCGAACGTTGGCCCGACGACGAGCACGCGGTCGCCCGCGCGCAGGTAGGCAACCGCAAGATGATAGATCAACTCTACCGAGCCATTGCCGACGATCAAGCGGCAAGGGCTAACGTTTTCGATCTCCGCCAGCACCTCGCGTAACGGCGCGGCACGGGGATCGGGATGCTGGCCGATGGGCACCGCGCGCATCGCATCCCAGATGCGCGGCGAGGGCCCGAAGGGATTGACGTTGGAACTGAAATCGAGCCAGTCGGTTGCGTGCTCGCTGTGAAAGCCGCCGTGTATCACGGGCGGCACACGCTCGACCTCTGGACGCGGTCGAATAGACATTGCGGATTCCCCTTCGATAGTTGAACCACAAAGAACGCAAACCCTGGCACCGCCCGCCAGGGCAGGTGGAACTCGAAGAGAAGAAAACAACAACCTTTGCGATCTTCGGTTTAGGTTCTGCTACGGAGTAGCTGAACCGACACGCTCGCTGCGACGCAAGTCCTAGCGCGAGCGACACAATCCGCGCAGCTGGCGGAGTTACTCCTGCTGCGGTGGGATAGCTGAGCCCGACCGTCACGACCGCGACGATCGTCACCTCCCCGCGCGTTTCGACGACGATACGCGCATTCTGCGTCCGCGCCGCTGTCATCATCCCCACGAACGGCTCGGAGATGCCCAGCCGCGCCGCGCAGGCCGCCAGATCGTCTTCGGGTCGTGGGTCGTCGTAATCTTTGCGCACGTGCATATTGATGACCCTTGCACCGCCCGCAAGGGCAGGTGTGTGGCGCGCCGCGCGCAATTCGCCGCCGACGACGGCAGAACTCAGCACCGCCAACGGCTCCACGCTGGCGATATGCACAGCGGTCTCGTCAATCGAAAGCGTGACTCCAAGGATCGCGAAGGGTTTCATGGGTTTCATGGGTCTCATCAGACGGTCGTACGGACTAGACTGCCGTCAGGCGGGTCACTTGATCGCGCGGCTGGAAGGCGAGCGCACCAAAGGAACAAACCGAGACACAGAGTCCGCACTGGAAACACGAATTCGCCTCCACACGCGCCACCACTTTGGGCGGGGCGGTGATGGCGTCGTAGAAGCACACTTTTTCGCAGAGTGTGCAGCCCGTGCACCGTTCGGCGTCCACGCGCGGCCATTCCTCTGTTTGGGTCACCACTCGCTGTCCCTGCCCATACTTTTTCAGATAAAGTCCCTGCACCTCCCGAACGTCGCCGTAGCCGTGCCGATCCAGCCAGTTGGACGCTTCCTGGGCGATGCGACCGTACACCGACTGCCCTTTGAGCAGTGCGGCGGTACACACTCCAACCAGGGAAGCGCCCGCCATGAAGAACTCGATGAGGTCTTCACCCCGGCTGATTCCGCCGATGCCGATGATGGGCTTGTCGCTGACCCGCGCCACTTCGAAGACACTGCGTACCGCCAACGGCTTCAACAGCGGCCCCGAGATCCAGCCGTAGCCGAATTTCGATCCCAACACCGGCTCGGCACGGTCGATATCAATCGCCAGGGTCGGACCAAGACTGTTGATGCAGGCGAATCCATCCACATAAGGATCCAGAATGCGCGCCGCCTCTCCCAGGTCGCCGTAGTGCGGACTCAGTTTAGCGATGATCGGTATCGAAACCGACTCGCGCAAGGCGCGCGCGGTATCCGCCAGGTGGCGCGGGTCGAGATAATGAATCGAAAACTCGATCAGGTCAATGCCCTTGGCCTCCACCTTCGGTCCCAGTGTGCGCAGATCGTCGCCGCTGTAGCCGAGACTGGCAATGAGGGGCAGCCCATGCTCCCGGGCCACTGCCAGCGCGATGTCATATTCCCGTTCGAACCAGTCTGCCGGCGCCAATTCGCTCCACAGTTCCGTATTCAGCAGCGCGCCCGAACTGTAGCGATACATATCCGGTCGCGGCACCTCAGCCGCGCGCACGGAAATGGTCTTTGCCAGCAGTCCTCCGGCGCCACCTCTGGCGGCGCGGGCGATCTGCGCGCCCGTGCCGACATTCGGACCGGCGGCTGGAATGACTGGATTGCGAAATCGGTGTCCGAAAACCTCCGCTGCCATTTGAGCCATTTCATCTGCCTCTTCGCCATTGTTTTGTGATCGGCGACTGACCTCGATAGAGCCGAGCGTCGCAAGAAAGCTCACGCGCTCTTCTCCACACACCTGCATTCGCGAACGTCGCCATTTCGTCTAGAATCCTGCTCGCGGCGATACACAACCCACGTCACCCAACACGTCGAGTGCGTCGTTCGGGTTGGGGCGATTGATTTCCAGCGCGCGTTCGATAATCGCGATTTTGCGTGCCAAGCCCGCGTCGTCCGCGCCTGTGCCGCGCCCCGTCACTTGCTCGACGGGACGGCGCGTGATCGCCGCAACGATTGCGCTTGACGCGGTTGTGTTGCCGAAACCCATATCGCCTGTGTCGACAATGTCCGCGCCGCGTGCAATCTCGCGCGTGACGATTTCGACGCCCGCTTCGACCGCGCGCCGCACTTCCTCACGCGAAATCGCGGGACCGAGCGAAAAATCGCGCGTGCCTTTTGCGATCTTGCGATCCGTCCACTCAGGATGAACGGGTAGATTCGCGGCAACACCCATATCCACGACGACCGCGCGCGCGTGATTCTCGCCGCCAACGTGATTCAACAGCACGCCGGCTATGCGCACGCGCGGATCGAAATCGTGCACGCCTCGCCCGATGGCTGCCGCGCTGCGGGCCATCGCACTCGCGTCAAGGACGAGCAGCACCGGCGCATCCAGGATGTGCGCAACGTGCGCGGTGCTGCCCGTGTCGTCGCGACCCGAAAAGCCATCGAACAAACCCATGACACCTTCGATGAGCGCAAGGTCAGCATCGCGCGTCGCGTGCGCGAACAGTCGCCGCACGCGGTCTTCAGGCAGCATCCACGCGTCGAGATTACGGCAGGCGCGCCCCGCCGCGAGCGTGTGATACGACGGGTCGATGTAATCGGGTCCGACTTAGGGCACGACGCGCACTCCGTGCGCGGCAAACGCGGCAACGAGCGCGGTGGTGATCGTCGTCTTGCCGCTGCCGCTCATCGGCGCGGCGAGAGGACGATGCGCGGAAGCGCGACGCTCAAAACTCTACTCCTGGCTGCGCCTTGACGCCGCGCGTGAACGGATGCTTGATCTCGCGCATCTCGGTCACCAGGTCAGCGTAATCGATCAAGGCGGGCGGCGCGTCGCGTCCGGTGATGATAAGGTGCAGCATCGGTGGTTTGTGCTCTTTCAGCCAAGCGATCACCTCGCTCACGTCGAGCCAGCCCAGGTGAAACGCGTACGTCATCTCGTCGAGCACGATCAGGTCGAACGTGCCGCGCGCGATAGTTTCCTGCGCGAGCGCCCAGGCCGCGCGTGCCTTGTCCGCGGTCGCATCCAGGTCTTTCGACCTCCACGTAAAGCCGTCGCCCATCGCGTGCCACTCGATCGCGACCTTGCGCGCGGCTCGGATTTCGCCCCAGTTTCCGGTTTCGTACTTGATGAATTGCACAACGCAGGTTTGCATCCCGCGTCCCCACGCGCGAAAGAGCGTGCCGAGTGCGGCGGTGGTTTTGCCTTTCCCATTGCCTGTATTCACGATCACGAGTCCTTGTCGCACGACCTTTCCTCCTCTGAGACCAATGCCACCATCGGGGTGTGATACAGCGGATGCGCGCCGACGATGGCCGAAACGCCATACGCGCGCCGCAGCCATTCGGGCGTCAGCACGCGCGCGGGTTCGGCGCAAGCGAGCAGTTCTCCCTCGCGCAACAATGCCAAGCGATCGGCGTACTGCGCGGCGAGGTTCAAATCGTGCAGCGCGGCGATGACGATCAGTCCCGCACGCGCAAGTTCGCGCGCGAGTTCCCAGATTGCCATTTGGTGTTTCAGATCCAGATGCACGGTGGCTTCATCGAGCAAGAGTACTTGCGGCTCCTGCGCGAGCGCACGCGCAATCAAGACGCGCTGCTGCTCGCCACCCGACAACTCGCCGACGAGTCGCTCTGCGAACGATAACGTGGCGGTGCGTGCCATCGCCGCGTGCGCAATACCGTAATCGCGCGCGCGTTCCGCGCCAAAGGGCGGCAGGTGCGGCGTCCGCCCCATCAGCACGACCTCGCCCGCGGTGAACGCGTGGGGTAGGCGCGCACTCTGGGGCACCACAGCGATTTTCCGGGCGCGTTCCGCCGCGTTCAAGCGCGCGAGATCGACGTCGCCGAGCCGCACCGTTCCCGACACAGGCGTGAGCGTTCCACTGACGACCCGCAACAGCGATGATTTGCCCGCGCCATTCGGTCCGATCACTCCAACGATCTCGCCCGCGCGCGCGGACAGCGAGACTTGGCACAACACCTCGCGTCTGTGATACGCGGCGGAGACATTTGCGATGGTCAGCATTGTTTCCATTTCGGATTGCAGAGACCTGCACTCCCTGGCGCCGCCCGCCAGCGCAGGTGTTCGTGCGGTCCAAGTGTTGCAGATTTGATACGGCGTAAGGCGCAATTGAAATCTGCAATCAAAAGAACGCCGCATTCTTCGCGCGACGAAGCAAATACAAAAAGAATGGTGCGCCTGCGAACGCGGTGACGACGCCGAGCGGCAATTCTTCGGGCGCGATCACTGTGCGTGCGACGAGATCGGCGATCATCAAAAAGCCAGCGCCGCCGAGCGCCGCCAGCGGCAGGAGCCGCCGATGATCGGGGCCCACGACGAGGCGCGCCGCGTGCGGAACGATCAATCCCACAAAGCCGATCAAGCCGCTGAACGCGACGGCCGCCGCCGTCGTCAGCGTTGCCGCGACGACGATCATCAACTTTACGCGCTCGACCGGAATGCCGAGTTGCCGCGCCTGCTCTTCGTCGAACAGAAAAAGATTCAGCGGTCGCGCGCAGAGATACATCAATGCAAAGCCGATGACGGTGAAGGGCGCGATGGCGAGCACCGCGTCCCACCCCGCGCCGCCGTAGCCGCCGAGCAGAAATGCCATCACGTACAGCATTGGCTGACCGCCGCGCAGCAGAAGGAACGTCGTCATCGCGGCGGCGAATGCGCCTACCGCGACTCCCGCGAGGATCAGGGTCGTCGTGGGTGTGCTGCGGCCAACACGTCCCAAGGCATAGACGAGCGCGACCGTCAACAGCGCGCCGACAAATGCGCCAAGCGGAACCGCCAGTGGCGCGAGGTGAGCTGCGTAGGCCATTCGCAGGGTCATCACGCTGATGGCGCCCAAGCCTGCGCCAGAGGCGACGCCGATGAGATATGGATCGGCGAGCGGATTGCGGAAGAGTCCCTGGAACGCCGTGCCCGAACTTGCCAGCGCCGCGCCCGTCAGCGCGACCAGTGCGACGCGCGGCAGTCGAATTTCGAAGAGGATGGTTTCAAAGCTGTTCGGCCAATCGGCGTGAATCGAAAACAGAGGCAGGCGCGCGAGCAGAATCTTTAGCGTGGTGAGCGGTGGAATGAAAACGCTCCCGATGCCGACGCTCACCATCGCGACGACCATAACGCCGAGTGCGGTTGCGACGAGCCACGCGGGCAATGCGGCGCGTTCGGTTTTGTATGCGCATGCCGATGTCGCGATTTCTCGAACACTCATCGCAGCCTCCTCACCACCTTTCGAGACTATTTGAACAACTCGGGGTGAATCAACTTGGCAACTGCTTCGAACCCATCCACGATGCGTGGACCGGGGCGATTCGTTAGGTTGCTGTCAATCGGATACACTTGCTTGTTCTTGACGGCGTCAATGTTCTCCCACCCCGACCGTTTCAAGACTGATTCAACGGTGATGCCGTACGCCGCATCAGACAGGATGATCATTTCGGGATTCACCGTGACGACTTGTTCGATACTGATCTGCGGGTACGGCTCGCTGGTCGACCCGAAGACGTTGACGCCTCCCGCCAGCGTGATGAGGTCGTTGACAAAATTGCCCGGTCCCACCGTGAACGGTTTTGCGGGGTCCGACGCGTCGAGTTCCCAGTAAACGCGCGGCTGGGTCTTTGCTGTCGCCACTTTGGATTTGATTGCGTCTATTTTCTGTTTCATCTCCGTGGTCACGCGTTTTGCTTGTTCGACTTGCCCCGTCATTTGACCCGCGAGAGTGATGTCGTTCAAGATGCTGTCGAAGGAGGTCTTGGTCACGCTGATCACGGCAACGGCGAGTTTCAGGTCTTCGAGCTTCTGGATCGCCTCGGGTGACGTGATTTCCGCCGCGAGGATGAGATCGGGCTTGAGCGCGACGATCTGCTCGAAATTGTATTTGCCGCTCGATCCACCGATCTTGGGCAACGCTTTCGCTTCGGCGGGGTAGTCGGAAAAATCATCGACCGCGACGACCTTTGAGCCGACGTCGAGCGCGAACAAAATCTCCGTGTTGCTGGGCGCGAGCGAAATGATACGCTGCGGAATTCCAGCCAATTTCATCTTGCGTCCAGCCACGTCGGTGATGGTGATTGGCGTAGGCGCGGTGGTTGGCGGGACGGCCGCGGAAGTAGGCGGTGCGGTCGTCGGTGCGATGGTCGCCGCGACGGTTGGCGCAGTAGTTGCAGTAGGCGCGGGCGTCGCGGCTGGCGCACAGCTCGCCACGCCCAGCGCGAGAATGAGTGCGAGCGCGGAAAGTATTCGTTTACGAATCATCATCGTCTCCATTGGGAATGAATGTGCTTGAAATACAAGAATCCCTTTGCCGCTTCGACAAAGGGATTAAGTATCAGGACAGAGTGTACATTTCGCCGCCCCCTTTCTCTCGAAGGTGTTCGGGATGACAGAGGCGGGCGACCTGGCTTGTTAGTCGTATAGCCTGATAGTCTTATCGTCTCACCTAGTCCGATGTTCTTTGACTACTCGACAATGGGACTAGCTGACTATTGGACCAACTTACAGTTGCGGGACAGCGTCGGACTTGACCGACTTCGCCTTTTGTGCCTGCGCATCCGGGCGTTCAGGCACCTCTGTCACGATATTCGGTTGTGGCGAGAATCTAGCACACTCGCGGGAAAAAGTCAAACGCACGCGACACGATCACATTTCTTATTGACATTGAGTCAGCGCGGACGAAGGGACGCCTGGCGTTTGGGTAGACGCGTTTTGGAGTATGGAACGCAGAAGCAAATAGGCCGAGAGTGCTCTTCCGCCCGGCACAAGTCGGTAAACGTCCTCGCTTAATTCTTCAATAGTTATCGAGGGGCAAACCAAATCGACCCGCAAGATCTTGCCTGTTGTGCCGCACCCCATCCTTCGCTTCTGCTAGCGACTCTGCGCTAGATAGACTTCTGGATTTACTACGTTCTCCGGCCGTTTCCCGCCCAGGACTGCGACAACACTCCGCGCCGCGATCAATCCCACCTGCAGCGTCGCCTCGTGCGTCGCGGCACCAATGTGCGGCGTCAAGATCACGTTGTCAAACACCGCAAGCGGATCATCAGACGGCGGAGGTTCCCGGACTCGTGTGTCCAGCGCGACCCCGGCGATTTTCCCGGCGCTGAGCGCGGCGGCGAGTGCGGCCTCGTCTACGAGCTCACCGCGCGCCGTGTTTACGAGAAACGCCGTCGGTTTCATTAGCGCCAGCGTTCGTGAGTTCACCGTATTCCTTGTCGTATCGTCCAGGATGGCGTGCAGGCTCACGAAGTCGGCCTCGCCGAAGAGTTCGTCTAGCTGGACGAACCTGACTCCGAGCGCACGCTCCTCTGCCCCCGGAAGACGTGCCGGGTCGAAGTAGCAGACCTTCGCATCGAACGCGGCCGCCCGCTTTGCAACGGCCCTGCCAATGCGTCCCAGCCCTATCAGACCTACGGTCTTGCCGCTCAACCCGGTCCCCACGATCCGGCTCCACGAGCCCGCCCTCACTAAACGGTCGTGCTGCGGAATGCGCCGGGCCAGCGCCAACATCATCGCGATCGTCAGCTCCGCCACCGCCACGAGGCTGGCGCCGGGAGCGTTGGTTACCACGATGCCTCTCGCCGTCGCGGCCGCGATGTCCACTTTGTCTACCCCGATGCCGTATCGCGCAATCACGCGCAGCTTGGTTGCCGACGAAATGGCGCGGGCGGTAGCCGCGTCCAAACCCAGAATCGCTCCGTCTGCGTCCTTCCAAAACTCGGCCAGTTCCACTTCAGAAAGCGGCCGGTCCTGCGCAATAGGGATAGATTGATATCCCGCGGCTTCGAGGATGTGCCACGGTTCGCCCCGGCTGGCGCATAGCGATCGTGCAGTCACTGCAATCTTGATTGTCAATTAGAACTGGTCTCCTGAAAACAGCTGATTTCCTTGAACGAATCACCCAGACGGCTGTACAAGTCTTGGTAAATCCCGTAGAGCCGTTCGTAGGTCGCGGAGGTGGCGCCGTCTGGTCGAACCAGGCCGGATCCCGGGATGATGGAAACGCTCGCCGGCCAGTCGGCAAGTTCCCCCAATGCGTGCCAGCCGAGTAACGCCGCCCCGATGGCAGACGTATTCGGGGAAGACGCCAAAAGGAGCGTGCGCTGGAGCACATCCGCCAGAATCTGTGTCCAGGCAGCGGAACGCAGGAACCCGCCGGTCGCGCGAATCTCCGTGGCAGGACCAACCAGCCCTTCTACGACCTCGAGCACCGAGCGAAGGCGAAAGCCGATCCCCTCCAGAGTCGCCCGTGCAATATGGCTCCGATCATGGTGCAATGAGAGGCCGAAGAGTACGCCGCGGACCCGCGCGTTCCAATTCGGGCTGCGCTCACCGCTTAGAAAAGGAAGAAACACAAGGCCGGCGGCGCCGGCCGGCGCCTGCGCGGCTGCCTCGATCAACTGATCGACAGCGTCGGCATTGCTCACCACGTTCTGCGCCAGCCAGTCCAGTACTATACCGGCGTTATTGATCGCGCCGCCGACGATATAATGTGTATGGTCGAGAATGTAGCACCACGTCCGGGCGCGCGCATCAAGCAATGGCTCCGTCGTGATCGCGCGAACCGCTCCGCTCGAGCCGATCATCATCGTGATCGAGGCCGGCGCTGCGGCGCCCGCCCCCACGCTGTTCAACGCCGCGTCGCTGGCGCCCATGAAGAGCCGGGTGCTTCTCGAGACGCCTAGTTCTTTGGCGACGTCCGGCTCAAGTTGACCGATTTCGCCGGTTGTGGGAACGATGGTCGACAAACGGGCGGGGGTCGTTTCCGCAAGCGCGATCGCTTCGTCGTCCCAGTCGTGAGTGTGGAGATTCAAGAGCCCGGAGCCAGACGCGAGTGAATCGTCCACCGCCCATTCTCCAGTGAGCGCGTGCAGGACGTACTCTTTGACTGATACAAATCGTGCGGCTGTACGATAGAGTTGCTCGTCAGTCTCATGCAGCCAAAGAAGTTTGGACAATGGATACATCGGATGCGGCGGACAGCCCGTGCGTTGGTAGAGGTCAAAGCCCTCTGTGCGGGCGGCCTGCGCGCTGCTTCGGCTGTCGGCCCATGTCAGCGCGTCGATCAGCGGCTTGTCGTGGACATCTACGGCGAGGAGGCTGTGGAGCGCCCCCGCGAAACAGAGCGCCTTCGGCTGATCCGAAAGCGGCGCCACGCAGTCGCGAATTGACGAGATGACGCCGCCGAGAACAGAGTCCGGTGACTGCTCCGCCCAGCCAGGTCGGGGCGATCTTGTGGGGTAGCGGGCGCCGCCTTCAGATAGAACCGCGCCGCCGCGGTCGAGCGCGACGGTTTTGCAGCTCGTTGTCCCGATGTCGACGCCCAGGACGTACTCTCGTGTCATGGCCGGTCCATCGCATCGGCGCGCAGTATCGAGTCACTGACCTCGACGCCCGGCAGGGTGCCCGCGGCGAGCATCACCGCGCCAGTTTCCTGCGCACGATATGCAGAGAGCAGTTCAACCCCCAATATAGCAACTGGATCGAGTTTGCTATGCCGAACACTCCGCGTCGGGCAGGTCAATCGTACGCGCCGTACCTCATACCAGCCTCGACGAGTGCGTTCACATTCTCGTATGGTGTGCCGTCGAACATAAAGTCGGTCGTCGACAAGATCCAATGTCCCCGCGGTTTCACCTTCTCAAGGAGATCGCGAACCGCGTCTTGCACCTGTTCAGGTGACGCTCTCCGCAAAAAGTCGACCTGATCGATGTTGCCACGTAGAGCCAGATTTGGGCGCATTATTCGGAGAGCCTCGTCCAGGTTCACGTCGGCATGAGGGGGAGGTGTGAGGTATCCCCAGCAGTCAATGTCCAGCCGGTTGTAGAGATGCATCTGCTTGGCAGCCTTGCCGCAGTTGTGATAGATCACGCGTCCCCCCGCGGCATGGACGGCCTGTACGAGGGCGTTCTCGCGCTCCAATATGTACTTTTCATAGTACGATGGGCCGACGTGTCCGCTGAGGTGAGCGGCGATCTCGACCACGTCCGCGCCGTTCTCGACGAGCTTGACGCTCCGTTGAATAAGACGTGGCTGAAAGTAATCGCGCATTTCCATGAAAAAGCCCTCGTCGAGGTACGGGTCGGTGAGCACTTGGTCGAGCTTGCGGAACAGCATCAAGGTGTTGAAAACGCCGTGCGTGTTGGCGGTGACGAGTCCTTTGTCGCCGACAGCCTGTCTCGCCCGCCGAACCGGTCGGCAGTCCATGCAGTCTGCCGGCGGCGCGTACTTTCTAAGGATTTCGAAGTCCTTTTTCGTCTTGATCAGATATTCTACCGGCGCGGTGATGACTAGATACTTGGACGTCCTCTGCAGCTTCTCTACGTGGGTGAGCTCTCCCTCCGGTGTGCGGATGGTGATGGTTCTCAGCCTCTCGTCGTCGTTCTTTTTCTGATCCAGGATCGCGACGTCCCAGTTGTCGGCCGGCCTGACGATGCTCTGGTCGTCAAGGCTCGTCATGACGTAGAAATCCCACACGCTCCCAAGCGTGTGCAGAACGTCGTATCCAAAATGGTCGCAATACTCTACGTACTTTTGGATGACGTCGAAATCCGGTGGATCGTAGAAATCGTCGATGGCCGGCACATAGTCGAAGAACTCGTAGACGTTGTTATAGTACGTGAAAGGCGAAATCGGAACCCGATCCGTCGGTTCGCCCTGGAGCGTCTTCATCAGCCTTTCGCGACCGTTCACTTGTACCTCGACTCTGATTCCGGTGTGTCATGGCGGGGCGGCGCCTTTTGCCGCCGACGCGATCTTCCTGCCTGAGAAAAGACCGTGGTGGCAATGGCCTGCCAGGCTAGATTCCGGTCAATTAAGGAAGATCGCTCGCCTCGTCCGCAGGGACTCTAGTCCAGAGGCCAAGTGATGCTTCCGCCGGCGTTCATCGCAAGATTGCCGCCGTCTACTGGAAGCAGCACCCCGGTGATCGCGCGGGCCGCATCCGAACACAGAAATACCGCTGCCCCTTCGAAATCGTCGACCCGCAACAGCCGGCCAAGCGGGATTCCGGCCAAAAAGCGCGGCAGGGAGGTTTCCTTTAGCTTTGGATCCGCTATCAGCTGGTTTTCCAGCCCCGGTGTCATGATTTGGCACGGCAGGATCGCATTCACCCGTATCCCGTCACGGGCATATTCCAACGCAAGCTCTTTGGTCATTTGATGCACCGCGGCTTTTGCGCAGCTGTACGCAAAGTTGCCGCGACCCAGACTGGACGCGCCCGCGATCGAGCCGATGTTGAGGATGCATCCGCCGGATTTCTGATCGAGCATCCGCCGGATGGCCTCCTTGGAGCAGAGAAAGTAGCTCGTCAGGCAAATGGCCAGCGTTCGGTTCCAATCCTCGAGCGCCAATTTGTGCGGCTGGGCGCGTGCGAACCAGAACGGGACGTTGACGAGAATGTCCACCTTTCCAAATGCCCGATCCGCTTGCGTGAAGAGCTGTGCAACCTGCTCCTCGCTCGAAACGTCCCCGTGAACCGCGATCGCCCGGCGGCCGAGCGCGCTGATCTCGTCTACCGTTTGGCGCGTGCCGTCGTCGTCGATGTCGTCCGCGACAATGTCCGCCCCAAATCGAGCGAAGGCAAGCGAGATAGTGTGCCCCAAGCCGCCATGTGCTCCCGCCCCAGTAACTACGGCTACCTTGCCGCCCAGGTCAAACAACTTGTCCGTCATGTCGCCCGCTCCCCTTGACTCGTTCGACCGCCCCGAAGGGCCGCGTCAACTTTTCGACGTTCGCCTTGCTTGGACCGGCCTTTGCTCTCGAATGCCCGAGGAAATTCTGTGGGCTAGCAACATCTGCTCCTCCGAGCGCTTGCCTAAGCCGGTTCGTGCCGCGGTGTGGCGCCTCAAGATTGGCGCTTTGGTGGCCAATAATAGTCCGCAGAAACAAGAGGGTTTGCTGCAACGCGCGCGAGGAGCTGGCCGCGGGGGACGCACGCGGCGAACTCGATCAAGGCCCTTCGACGACCTTGCCGTCGACGATCTGTGGCGTACGGCCGTCTGTGCCGGGCGCCACCTTCATCACCTCGATGACAAACCCGACGAGCTTTTCCGATGCAAAGTTCATCCACTCGGTGCCCGGCCGGATTCCTGAGCCTTGCTGCGCGGCCAGCACGCTGTGCTGTGCGAGGTACGCCTGAACCGGCTCTACCTGTTCGACGTTGAATCGAATGTGGTGGATCCCACCGCCCTGGTTTCGCAAAAAGTCCGCCCAGATGCTCGGACCGTCCAGGGGCTGGATGATCTCGAGCTCGATGGATCCGAGCTCGGCAAACGCCATCCGGGCGGTGAAATTGGCCGGCTGACCATGGTAGATCCTCTCCACATAATCGCGCCCAGCCGGCGGCCAGTCGATTATTCGAAATGGTCCGATGCCGAATACTTGCGTCAGGTTTCGCGTTACCTTCTCTAGATCCGCTACGACCACGCCGATCTGGACGAATCGGTTGAACATTTGGTTGGGTGAATGATCCGAGTTGTGTTCCGTCATGTGAGACCCTGAGCGACTGCCCCCGTTCTCAAGATGTCATATCAGATTTGCAGGCGGCCTTGCTCGTCCGCCCGCCTAAAGTTCGTCCCTTCGGCCACCGTGACGTTCATGTGCCACTCGTACGCCGACCTGCCCTTGACCGTCGACACTTGACTCCGGTAGCGCGCCGCGTCCGGCCGATCGAAGGAAGCGGTTGCAGGCTCCAAGAAGATGTTGTAGAGGTCCTGCCATCCGCCTTCGTTGGGCAGGATTCCAAGGTACGGAACGGTCTCTAACGAGAACGAGATCACCAGCGAGAACTGGCTGTGGTGGTACCTCAGGCCGCACCATCCCTCTGGCATTCGGCCTTTGACAAAGTACTTGTCCGCGACGCGGGCGGATTTTGGTCTCAGCCAGCGGAAATCTCGCCGTTCGCCTCCGGGCATCTGGCACACTGGCCAGTCGAACTCGTCGCCGTAGACGCCGGCCTCATGGCCCATCGAAAGCGTTCGGACGACAGTTTGAATTCCTTCCGGTAGGACGAGTTCCACGCCGTCCTCGAGGACGAAAAGCGGATGCGCGGCCCACAAAAAGTCGAAATCAAAATCGGAGAGATTGGTCAGCCGATAGTCGAGACGCAGGATTCCTTCCTGCGTGAACGCCGCTGTCTTCTCCAAGCGATACGGAAACCGCACCCCGCTTACGGCAAAGTGGAGATGATCGTTGGTGTGATTCTCTTCCCAGCGCAAGCTCCAGACTTCGCCGTGATCCGCCATCTTCGTCCCGGCCCAGGGAAAACGGTCGTAGTAGCATTGATCGATCGTGGGAAACATGTCGTCAAGGCCTGAGCATTCGCCGGCGACGAAATCTCCGTCGAACGGTTGGACCAGGTACCGCTCGCCCGGCCGCTGCACCAACAGCTCGTAGCCGAGCGGCTTGTAGATCAACGAGGCGATCTTCGCACCCTGCCCGGGAAGGAACTGGGCGCGCAGCAGGCTCGATTCAATATTGATCGCCTCGAGGTCCTTGTAGCGAGTTGGGGAAATGACCGACATTTGCTAATCTGTTATCAGAGATTTCACATTGCGAACGCGGGTCGCCCCTGCTCCGTTACGAGTGGTTCTTCCGCCAGTTTCCGGCGGACGCATTCGCGGACGGCTCGCGTGATCCGGTTGGCAGTCTCCCATGCTTCCCGCTCGATCGGCAGGTAGCCTCCCGTTTCGTCCATGGCGACGTTGTCGAATACGAATGTCGCCAGGAGGAGGCCGTTAGCATCGTCGAGCTTATCGAAGAGGCGTGCGTAGTAGGCTTCCACGTCGATCGGTGCTCCGTCTTGAAGTTCCAAGACGATCCGTCTTCCCAGTCCTCTCTTCAATTTGGCCAGTGCTGCAAAGTCGCCGAGGGGAGAGACATTGAGCACGCGGAGGCTTGATGTGGCGAGCAGGTTCTCGACGTGCTGCGTGCCGCGCCCGCAAAAGTGAACCGAACCACCGCCGAACGCGTCGAAAATGCGCGACACACAGGGAACCACGAACTCTCGATACAGCTTGGCTCCGACCATGACCATATCGTCGTCTGATTCCCAAACGCCGATGCCGGGAGAATGCAGCCCCTGCAGGCCGTTACTGCTGTCCAGTGGCTCGCCGATATGGTCTTTCTGTACCTTCACCCATTGAATAAACGCATCGGTGACGAGATCGAACAGCTCGTGCACCATGTGGGGGTCGTCGTACATCCACTCGAAGAGTCTGGTCTGTCCACATAGCGACCCCAATGTGTCCAGGGGGCCTTGCATGTCCGTCAGCCCAACCGGCAGGTCATGCTGGCTGACCGCATAGTCGATTGCATCCAGCACTCGAGGCATCAGTCCGTCGTGCTGCGGGTCGGGGAGCCTGAGGCGCGCAACGTCGTTCGGCGACTGGATACATGGGCCGCTCACGGCCGGGTCGTCGCCCGCGACCTCAGGCATTCGAATGTTCGCTCCAAATGCGGACGCTAGAACTCCGGTGCCGAACCACGGCATAAAGTACGGGACGTAATCGTCTTCGACGCTCCGGAGATGTTTTTCGTACCCCGAAGCTTGGTACTGGTACATGCTGCTGGGATTCGTGAAATAGTCTGCCGGCTTGTCATTGCTGCCGAAGCAAAAATAGGTCGGCGTGTTGACGTGCAGAGGCATGTCGTCCGCCGTTCGGAGCGGCTCGCCGCGCAGCGTCCGTTTCAGTTTTTCGACTCTGGGAGTCAGGTCGAAACCACGCCAATGGGTGAATTCACGCATCCAGGCATATCCTCGAATGGCAACCTGCTCGCCCGGCTTTGGCTGATAGGGTATCGCCATCTTGGCCGTTAGGCCGCCGTCGAAGTAGAGCACAGAACCGGTCATGAATTCGGACGCGTCGGACAGGAGATAGGCGGCCAGGTATCCGACATCTTGCGGAAGCCCCACGCGACCCCACGGCACCATGCTGTTCCCGACCTGACGTGAATAGCCCGGATCGGTTTTCCAGTAGCTCGGCACTTCGATGGAGCCGGGGGCAACCACGTTGACCCGGATGTGCAGCGGGCACAGCTCGACCGCGAGTTCCCGGCTGAACGCGTTGATCGCGCCCTTGGTTCCGGCGTACACAGAGTGACCGTGCAGTCCGGCGGCTCCATGCACGGAGGACATATTCACGATACTTCCGCCCGCCCACGGCCGTTCAGGCCGGGCCTGCGCCAGTTTGCGGCCCCGCTCGACGATGTGTCGAACCGCTTGCTGGCAGCAGAAGAACTCACCCCGGATGTTCAGATGATAGATGCGGTCGAATTGCTCTTCGGTGACCTGCGCAAAATCTTCGGTAAGGGTGAGACCGGCATTGTTGAAGACGCCGTCCAGGCCGCCGAGGAACGCGGCCGCCTCGTCCACTATTCGCCGGCAGTCGGCCACCACTCCCAAGTCCCCGCGGACGGCGGCGGCGCGCCTTCCCATCGCTTTGATCTCTTCGACGGTTTTCTGGGCGCCCTCGACGCTTCCATGATAACTGATGGTCACATCGGCGCCCTGCCGGGCAAGCTCGAGGGCGACGCCCTGCCCGATGCCGGTCCCCGCGCCAGTGACCAGCAATAGTTTGCCTTCCAGGCTAGTTGCGTTGGCGGCCATGCGGCCTCTCCTTTACTGTTTGGTATAAATGAATCGCTCTCCCTGAGTCAGGAGCAGCGGTCTCGCTTGAGGAGCAAAGGCCTTGCACGCTTCCAGGAATTCCGCCGGGTTACCGTAGTGCAAAGCGAACATCCAATAGTGGCACGGAATCACGATCCGTGCGCCCGAGTCACGCGTGAGCTTGGCCGCGTCGACGGCGTTAAGGTTGCCAAACGCGCCGTTGATCGGCGGGAGCAGGATGTCGATCTCCTGCTCGAACAGCTCGTGCCACATATCCGGACGATAAGCCGAGTCGCCGACTTGCCACACCTTGATGCCGTCGAAATCGAGCAATACACCCAGTGCTTCGGGCGCCGCGTCGCCGTGATCGGCGTAGACGCCGGTCATGTGCGGTCCCCCGAGGTCGATCGTTTCTCCCTGGTGGAAGATGGAAAAGCGGTCTTCCGGCACCCCGGCCTTGACATAGATGTCGCGGCAATCGGGCGCACCGATCAAGTGGATGCGCGGGTTTGCGAGCAAGCCGGGCAGTGCGTCCACGTCGAGGTGATCCTGGTGCGAATGCGTGCTCACCACATAGTCCGCGTCTACCTCTTCCGGTTCGATGATTTTGGCCATGATCCGTTTGAATCCGAGGCCGTAGTCGGGCAGAGCGCGTTCCACGTAATCGGTCAGATACGGGTCGACGCAGATCACGCGGCCGCTGTGGGACTTGAAAACGAAACCGGCCTGGGAGATCCAGAACAGCGCCAGGCTATTCGATGGGACTTGGGTCTCTTGGATCTTGCGCGCGAGGCTTTCCATATCTCCTCAACTTGGTTCGCCGTTCGTCGACGCCGCCAGCGGAGCGCGCGCGCCGACCTGGTGTCGCGCCTGGGTCGCCGCCAACATGACGCGGTGCTCGCTCGCCTCGGATTTGGGAAACTCGTCGGCGACCCGGCCCTCCGCGAGCACGACGAATCGATCGCACATCGCAAGCAATTCCGGCAGTTCCGAAGAGATCATGATGATGGAGATCCCCTCGGCGACCAGCATCAGCATCAACTTGTAGATCTCGTTCTTGGCGCCAATGTCGACGCCCTTGGTCGGTTCGTCCATCAGGAGGATCTCCGGTTTCGCCATCAGAACCTTAGCGAGGATCACCTTCTGTTGGTTGCCTCCGCTCAGGTTGACCACCATTTGTTCCACGGACGGCGTCTTGATGTTGAACCGGCGAACAGAGTCCAAGGCGAGCCTGTGTTCGGCTCCCGGATTCATCAAGGCCATTCGCGAGAAGAGGTTCAGGCTGTGCAGCGTGACGTTCGGGCGCAGTTCCAGGTTCGTCAAGAGGCCGTCCCTCTTGCGGTCTTCGGTGATCAGCGCGATCCCCACCCCCTTCGCTTCGCCGGGATCGTGGACGTGAACAGGTTTGCCGTGGACGAGCACCCGGCCGGTGGAAGGCAGGCGGCCAATAATGGCGTTGACGGTCTCGCTGCGCCCGGAGCCGACGAGCCCGGCGAGGCCGAGGATCTCTCGGCTCCGCAGCGAAAAGCTAATGTCTTCCACCACGTTGGGCGCGGCGATGTTCGGGTGCGGAACGGTAAGATGTTCGACCTGCAGCACCGTGTCTGTCCCGATCGGAGTGTCGCGCGTGGGATAGAGTTGGTCGATCTTCCGGCCGACCATGGCCGAGATGATAGAGTTCTGGCTGTACTCCCCGCGCTCGAATTGGCCGGTAACTTCGCCGTCTCTTAGCACCGTCGTGCGGTCGGTCAGTTGGAGTATCTCGGTCAGTTTATGCGTGATAAAGACGCAAGTCAATCCCTTTTGCCTGAGTTCCTCGAGCCGCGCAAATAGGTTGTCGATCTCTTCGAGCGCGAGCGACGAGGTCGGCTCGTCCAGGATCAAGACGTTCGGCTGTCGGTAGAGCGCCCGGGCGATCATCACCAATTGCTTTTCGGCGGCCGTGAGCCGGTAGACGAACGAAGACGGGTTAAGCGAGATGTGATACTCGTCCAGAAAGGCTCTGACCCTGCGGTTGATCTCGCGCATGCTCACCAGCGTTCCGCCCCCGCTGGTCCATTTGCCGATGACCACGTTTTCGGCGACGGTTAGCTGGTCGACGACGTTAACTTCTTGTGGGACGATGCCGATCCCTTGCTCCAGCGCGTCAAAAGTCGATCTGAGCTGTATCGCCCTGCCGTTGACAAAGATCTTGCCTTCGTACGTGCCGACCGGATAGGTGCCGGACAGGATCTTCATGAGCGTCGACTTGCCCGCTCCATTCTCGCCGACTAGCCCGTGAATTGTCCCTCGGCGCACCTCGAACGTGACGTTCTTCAACGCCACGACGCCAGGGAATCTCTTGGTGATCTGCTTCATCTCAAGAATGTGAGGTTCGTTCATCCAGGCTCCTCGTCAGCCGGTCCAAAGGCGAATGATCAGCATGTTCGTCCCGCGGCGAAGGATGCTGAGGGCGCCGAGGGTCTCGTGTCGTGTATGGTGTGATTCCCGTAGACGAGCCTGCCGGCCCGGCGCTCACTCAGCTTCCCCGCGCACTCCGGCGAGCGCGTGCGTCGAGGTCCTTCTCCCCGACAACACCCGACCGCGTGCATTACAGTCGGGTCCGCACTGGTTCGGCGGACGCGCCCAGCCGGTTCCGATCTAAGCGTGTTACGGCGCCTTTGTCGGCGTCGCGCCTGGTTGTCCGGAGATGCCGGCTTCGGCTCGATCGTTGAACTGATAGTACTTGTCCAGGTCTTTGACGGTGATGATGGGCGCCGGGAGCAGGTTCTTGTACGTGATCGTCTGCCCGTCGATCGCCGCGCCGACCAGTTCGACGGCTTTGTAGAATTCGTCGTACAGCGGCTGGGCCACCAAGCCGTACACCTTGCCGGACTTAACCAGGTCGAGGTTGGGTCGCGTATAGTCCATGCTGATGATGACCAGGTTCTTGCTGCTCGTCTCGTCCGCGGCTTGCGCCCAGGTGGTAGGCCCGTTCCCGGTGGTCGAGAATGCGCCTGAGATGTCCGGGTTGCCCTGGATGATCGCCACGGCCTTGGAGATGGCTTGGGCCTGGTCGAACCCTTCCTCTTGCGGATCCAGCACCTTCATGTTTGGGTACTGCGCGTTGATGGTCTCTTTGAAGGTCTTGGCGACGAGGTTCTCCGTCTCGTTAAAGCTGCCGACGGTGACTGCGACCGTGCCCTTGCCGCCGAGCTTGTCGCCCATGGATTGGGCTGCGGCCTTGGCGTAGGCGACGACGTCCGCGCCGACGACTGCGGTCAGACCCGACTGGGTCTGGTCGAAGCTGGTGAAGTGGGGCGTGACGACGGGGATGCCCTTGTCCTTGAACTTTTTGATGGTTGGGAAAAAGCTGTTGTCGACCGCGTACAGGACGAGCCCGTCCACCGGTTCCGCCAACGCCTGTTCGGCGAGGGGAACCATGTCGACCGCGCTCGTGCTGTCGGTCAACAGCATCTCGCAGTCGTAGTTGTGCGCTTTGCATGCATCGCTAAAGCCCAACTGCATCAGACGATGAACTGGATGTCCTTTGAGGAATTGCACCAGCGCAATCCGATGCCTCTTCGCAGCGGGAGCCGCTGTCGGCGCGGCAGCCGCCGGCGCATTCGTGGGAGCCGCGGCCGCGGCGGTCGGGGCGCTAGCCGCCGGCGCCGGAGCTTGAGAGGCGCAACCAACCGCTGTGAGAATAACGATCGCTGCGAGAACGGTCAAGAGGACCTTGTTCGTTGACATCTTCTCTCCTTCGGAATTAAGCCACTCTGATACTGGACAGTGAAAAGACGCTTGGGCCACACTGCTCAGGGCCGCCTTGGGCGGCCTGCGCCGTCTCATTGTTGGGCTCGCGCACGAATGATCGCCCGACGGGTCAGTGGGCTGTTGGTCTCGTGCGCCGCGTCTTGCGTTGGGAGCGCTGAACGGCGTCTGTGTGATTGCGATCGTCGAATAGACTCACCTCCTCGAGTGCCCGGCATCGCCGAGCGGTCTGAACTGTCTGTGATCTGCGGCCAGGTATGTGGCGACGTATCGACAGATCGACCGTGTGAATTCTGTGGTTGGTGCGTAGGGTGATCCGCTTGGCGCTCGAAATTCAGCCGGCGAGCATCCCCGACAGCCCGGACAGGCCGGGCGGTCCCCCCTAGAGCCTGCGCCGATGCGCCTTGGATGGTCCGCGCTAGGCCGACACTTTCGAGCGTCGGCGGAGCACGTCGATGGCGACGGCTGCGATCATGATTAGACCCACGGCAACGGTCTGCCAATACGGATCGACCTTGGCGACCACTAGCCCGTTGGTGACGACCTGCATGATCAGCAACCCGAGCACCGCTCCTGGAATCGAGCCGGCGCCGCCGAATAGACTGACGCCGCCAATGACGACACCTGCAATCACGTTCAACTCCCATCCCAGACCGATCGTCGGATTGCCCGTGACGATACGCGCCGTCATCAACATGCCGCCCAGGGATGCGCACGCTCCCACCAGGATGAATCCAGAGAGCTGTATGAGAGCGGGATTGATTCCGGCCAACCTGGCCACTTCGGGGTTGCCGCCAACCGCGTACAGGCTTCGTCCGTACGTCGTGCGGCTCAACACAAACGCGAAAATGATCGCCATGATCACGAATATGACAAAGCTCCACGACGTGTTGAGCGGTTCCGCCGTGCCAAATTGTTGGACGCTCTCGGGAAGAGGATAGATCGTATAGCCCTTGGAGATGAGATAGGTGACTCCCTTCGCCATGTTTAGCATTCCAAGCGTGGCAATGAACGGCGGGACGCCCAGCTTCAGGACGACAAAGCTGTTGACCAGCCCGACGATTGCCCCGCTGCCCAGGCCGCCGATGAACGCGATCGGCACGGGAATCTTGGCTTCCACCATCAGCCAACTGAATACGATCGCGCCCAAGCCGGCGGTCGAGCCAACTGAAAGGTCGAACGCGCCCGATATCATGAGCAGCGTTTGCCCGAGCGCCACCACGCCAATAAATGAGGCGCTGCGCAGCATCGTGGTGACGTTCGCCCAGGACAGAAAGGCAGGATTGATCGCGGAAAAGATGAACACAAAACCCAAGAGAGGAATGAGCACCCCCACCTCGGGAATTGCAAAGACCTCACGCGTCAGTCTCCCCCAGGACCGGGGATCCAGCGACGTGGCCTTGGCTTCTGGTTTAGGAAGGGATTCTGACGTAGGGTCCTCCTTGAATCGAAATCGAAAGAGAGCGGATGGGCAGTACTCGGAAGCCCGCTAGAAGAAAGACAGAAGCATCGATCATTGGCGCATAGCCCGGGGCGCGGACACACAAAGCACGACTTGTCTCGGGCGAATCGAATTGGAGGGGCGAATCGAGACGGGCAGGGCATGTCCAGACTGCCGAATGCTTCGACCTTGAAACATCACATCCATTGTGAGTTGAGCGGCATACAGGCTGGGAGTAAATAGCAAGCTCAGACGTACATGAGGACTACAAGGTCAATAGTGACGAACGCATCAAGTCAATTTTGGTAACAGTTGTCTGTAATCTGTCAACTGTTGACAGTTTACCAATAGTATGATATCATGAGAATGCAGTTTTGTCAATGTCGAAATTGAGTTTGGCGACTTGAATGTCAGGACTTACCTCTTCGATGACCAAAATCCTCTTGTTGAATCCAAGTAAACATAACACCTGTGAAGATAGCAACTAGTAATTGGGGCTTGCAATGCTCGGCGCAACGCGTACGATCGAGGAGTCATCGGTCGTACCGAATTTGGCTCGCGGTCTTGGTTGTCGCGGCGGCTGCTGCGTGCGCACCATCGCTCTCTCCGTTGGAAAAGAACATCGTTGGCGCCTGGAAGAATCCTGAAGGCTACCTGATGCAATTCAACGCGAATGGCACCGGGTTTATTCCTGGCGTGCCGGGCGCGATACCCGACAGCCAATTTGCGTACACGGTCCTCGACGCCAGCCATGTGTCTATCGATCTCAACGGTGCAACTTATCAAGTCGAAATCTACGTCGACGGCGATACGCTCACATGGAACGACTCGCTCGGCCAGGTCGTCTATCACCGCTCGAGGTAACAGGGCATCGGCGCCGAATTCCTGTTCCGGCGCCGGCGCTCTTGCCGTATTCGACGATCGATCGCCGCAACGCAGCTTGACGCGACCGCAAACGGGGTGGCAGGGCTCCAATGATCACGATGACCCACCGTCAAAGAGTTCAGATCGCGCTCGACCATCGAGAACCGGATCGCGTCCCACTCGACTTTGGTACCGGCGGTAATACCTCGCCGGTGCCCGAAGTCTATCAAAAGCTGTCGGCCCTCCTCGAGATAAACGATGACTTGAAGTTGGTTCCCCATATGATGCGCCTCGCCGTGGTGGACGAGCGTATTCTCCAGAACCTCGACATCGACACACGTCCGATTTACATGAAGTCTGCTCAGGCCGGCGTGCGCAAATGCAGTACGCCGGGATACTTTTTTGACGAGTGGGGAGTCAAGTGGCGCGAGTACGACGCCGGCGGGGTCATTTACCGAGAGGTAACCGAAAGCCCGTTGGTCCACGCGACGATACGAGAGCTGGATGAGTACGATGGCTGGCCTGACCCTACGGACCCTGCTCGTTACGACGGCCTTTCCGAATACGCCGAGACGATGTTCGAGACCAGTGATTACGCGCTCGTCGGCTGTCCAGCGTTCAACAGCGTATGGGAGCGCGCGTACATGCTGTGCGGCTATGCGCGAATGCTCGAAGCGCTGGTCACGGATCGCGCGTTCGTTCACGCCGTGTTTCGCAAGATCACAGATATCGCATTGGCGTCGCTCGAACGGTATCTTGGCCTCGTGGGCACGCGCCTTGACGTCGTCAAAATGGGTGACGATCTGGGAGGGCAGCAAAACGCGCTCATGTCCCCGTCGATGTACCGGCAAACCGTTCAACCCTATCACCGTGAACTATTCCAGTGCATCAAGAGCCGCTCCCGGGCACGCGTGTTCCTTCACAGTTGCGGAGCCGTCTACAAGCTCATCCCCGACTTTATCGACGCCGGCGTGGACATTCTCAACCCTGTTCAAGTCAGCGCTGCCGGCATGGACACGCAAATGCTCAAGCGTGACTTTGGCGATCGCCTTTCGTTCTGGGGCGCGATCGACACACAGCGCGTTCTTCCCGGCGGCTCTGCGGCCGACGTGCGGGAAGAAGTGAAGCGTAGGATCCTGGACCTGGCACCCGGCGGAGGCTATGTCGTGGCTCCCGTTCACAACGTGCAGGCTGATGTGCCGGCAGAGAATGTCGTAACACTGTACCGTTCCGCGCGCGAGTTCGGCGTTTATCCACTTTCGCAAGTCGACGAGAGTGTCGTGCCGCAAAGGGGATCATCGTGACCGCTATCGGAACCGGACTCATCGGCTGCGGCAAGGTTGCGCACACCCATGCGCAGGCCTACTGCAAGTTGGAGGATTCTCACTTCGTCGGCGTCTATGATTCAAATCCTCAGCGGGCGGATGCATTCGCCCGGCAGTACCAAATCCGGGCGTATCACGACCTGACGGAGATGTTGGGCGATCCAGACGTTCAAGCCGTCTCCATCTGTTCGCCTCACACAACGCATCCCGATATGGTAGTGGCGTGCGCTGAGAACGGCGTGCACGCGCTGGTCGAAAAGCCCATGGCTGTGGACCTGCGCGGCTGCGACCGCGCGATCAGCGCGGCGCAGGCCGCCGGGATCAAGCTCGGCGTGATCAGCCAACGGCGGCTCTACGAACCGGTGATCAGGGTCAAGGCCGCGATTGACGCCGGCAAGATCGGCAAACCCGTTCTCGGAACCGTGACGGTCATGGGCTGGCGAGACGAAGATTACTATCGACTAGATCCTTGGCGCGGGAAATGGTCGACCGAGGGCGGCGGGGTTCTGCTGACGCAGACGACGCATCAGCTCGACGTGTTCCAGTGGTGCATGGGGCCAATCGACGAAGTCTTCGGCTATTGGGCCAATCTGAACCACCCGTACGTTCAGGTGGAAGATACGGCTGTCGCGGTAGTGCGATTCAAGAGTGGAGCACTCGGAAGCATCCTGGTCAGCAACTCTCAGAGACCCGGCTTTTACGGCAAGATTCACGTCCACGGCGAAACCGGCTATTCGGTCGGGGTTCAAACGGAAGGGGGTTCGCCTTTCGTCTCCGGAATAACCGAATCCGTCGAGCCCCCGTTCAACGACGTTTGGACGATCCCGACCGAGGCGGCGCTTCTTGAAGCATGGCAGCAGCAGGACCGGGAGCGCGGCCAAACGATCGACGTCATGACGCACTATCACGAACTTCAAGTCCGGGATTTTATCGAAAGCATCCAGCAGGACAGAGCGCCGATCGTCCCGGGCACCGAGGGACGCAAGCACGTGGAATTGTTCACCGCGATCTATCGCTCGCAGCGTGACCGCCGCCCCGTCAAATTCCCCGTCGACGCCGAACAAGGCTCGGAGGATTTCGACGGCCGCTTGACTGCAGCAGCCTGATTGGGTCGGCGCCGCGGCTGATGAGTGCGGTCGTCGAGTCTCAGGCGGGCGGCTCCTGCTTTTCCTCGTATCGCTTGATCACCTGGTCGACCCACTCCATGGATGCGGCCATGTGGACGTGCATGAGCTCAATGGCTTTTTCGGCATCGCGTCGAGAGAGAGCCTCGACGATGCTGGCGTGCCATGGAACGGACCGATCCCGTAAGTCAGTCGGGTGTTCGAGTCGGTGCTTGAGAACCACAATACGAACCTGGCCGCTGAGAGACTCCCACGCGTTAAGGACGCGCTTGTGGCCAGAGATCTTGCACAATGTATGGTGAAACTGGATATCGAGATCGGTCGCTTCCATCTGGCCATAGTCCTGCTGCGCCATGACCTCCATGGCACGAACGATCTTGTCCAGCTCGCCGATTTGCTCTGAGGTGGCTCGCTTGACTATGAACCGGATCGCCAGTGCTTCCAGAACTTCCCGAAGCGTGTAGATTTCGTGCATGTCCTCGGCGTTGACCGGGGCTACGGACGCGACCCGATGAGTCTGCCGAATCACGAGGCCTTCGTTCTCCAGGATTTTCAGCGCGTCTCGAATCGGACCTCGACTGGTGTTCATCACCGTGGCAAGCTGATTCTCCACCAATCTCTGGTTTGGCCGAAATTGTCCGGCCAGGATAGCTTGCCTCAAGCGATCTGCAACATAGTCGCTCAGCGTTCTCTGGGACGGCGCAGTGAGCAGGTTTTCCATCGGCTCGGTGTCAATCATTATCCCTGCCTCCATTAGCCGGGGCCGCTAGTAAATGGTTATCTGTTAACAACTTACAATACATGTTACCATAAAAGCCAAAGGAAATCAAGTGCGGCGTTTGTCTGAATTGGCAGAAAGCCGACGGGACCGGTGCGGGCCCAGCGGCGACGTATGCGCTAGGTAACTTGTTAGAAATAGACCAAAAACGATTTCGCCCCGATAGCCGGTTTGGATAGAATACGTAGATTAGGGCATAATGGTCGGACCGGCTGGTCAAGCATCAATCCAATACGTGCACAAAGGAGTGGCCCACATGGCAAACGCGCGGCCTCCTGCGAAGGGAATCACCAAAGATGAGCAGATCGCGCTCTTGCGAACTATGCTCGTCATTCGATCGTGCGAAGAACAGCTTGTGAAGAGTTATGCCCGCGGAGAGATTCCCGGCGGCATGCACACATACATCGGCGAAGAAGCGGTGGCCGCCGGAGTCTGCGCGCATTTGCGGCCTGACGATGCCGTCTTCAGCACGCATCGAGGTCACGGTCACGCGTTGGCAAAGGGAATGAGCCCCGAGCGGATGTTGGCAGAGGTTATGGGCAAGGCGGCCGGGTGCAGTGGAGGCCGAGGCGGAAGCATGCACCTGTTCGAGCCCGCGGTCGGATTTTACGGCACGAGCGGAATTGTCGGTCCGAGCATTCTGTTGGCTAGCGGCGCCGGGTATGCCGCCAAGCTGGCGCAGAGCGACAAAGTCGCAGTCGCGTTTTTCGGAGATGGCGGAAGCAACAACGGCGCGTTTCACGAGGGGATCAATATGGCTACCGCGTGGGATCTGCCGGTCTTGTTCGTCTGCGAAAACAACCTCTATGCGACCGAAGTCCCCTTTTCCGCCATCTCCAAGAGCGCCTCCGTCGCCGGTCGGGCCGCCGCTTATGGCTTGCCCGGCGTACAGGTAGACGGCAACGACGTGCTCGCAGTCTATGCCGCAGCCGGCCAAGCCGTGCAAAGGGCCCGCGCCGGACAAGGGCCGACCCTGATAGAGTGCCTCACGTATCGGACCCGCGCTCACGCAGAGGGAATGCGCGACGCTGGCTACCGGACGCGGGAAGAGGTAGAACAATGGAAGGCTCGCGATCCAATCAAGGCGTTGGAGCGAGCTCTTCTGGAAACCGGCCAGGCGTCCCAGCCGGCGCTCGACGCGATCGAGGCGGAGGCGCGCAAGGTCGCCGAGTCTGCCGCGGAGTTCGCCCGCGAGAGCCCTCTCCCAGACCCGTCGACGGTGACCGAGTTCGTGCTTTGCGGAGGAGGTGACTAGTGCGCGAAATGACATTCACCGATGCAGCGCGAGAGGGTCTTGCCGAAGAAATGCAGCGCGACCCCAAAGTCTTTGTGGTCGGGGAGGGGATCGGCGCGCGTGGCGGCAACTTTAACACGACGACTGGCCTCTTCGATCAATTCGGTCCGATGCGTCTTAGAGACACGCCGATAAGCGAGAACGGTTTCACGGGGCTGTGCACCGGGGCCGCCGTCCTCGGCGCCCGACCCATAGTCGATTTCATGTTCCTCGATTTCGAGCTGGACGCGCTGGGAACGATCGTCAATCAGGTGAGCCGTTTGCACTGGATGAGCAATGGGCAGGTCAACGTGCCGATCGTTCTTCGGGGCGGCGTCGGCATCGCCTCCACCGGCCCTCATCACTCGGCGAATCTTTTCTCCGTGTTTATGCACCTTCCTGGGATCAGGGTCGTGGTCCCCGTCTTTCCCCAGGACGCGAAGGGTTTGCTCAAGACTTCGATCCGATCCGATGACCCCGTCGTCTTCCTGGAGCACAAGAAACTCATGAAGCTTAAAGGGCCGGTTCCGGATGGCGAGCTGTTGACGCCTTTCGGCAAAGCCTTGGTGGCGCGAGAAGGAACCGATCTTTCGATTGTCGGCATCTCATTCATGGTCGTTGAATCTCTTGAGGCCGCAAAGATATTGGAAAAGCAGGGCATCTCCGCCGAAGTGATCGATCCGCGCACGCTCGCGCCGCTAGACATCCAGACGATACTTGACTCGGTCGCCAAGACTCACCGTCTTCTCATCGTCGATGAAGACTTTGGGCCGTGCGGGGTCGGCGCCGAGATCGGCGCGCAGATAATGGAGCTCGGTTTCTACGAGCTCGATGCGCCAGTCCGCCGGGTCAACGGCGCCTTTGCTCCGGCGCCGTACAGCCCTCCCTTGGAATCGGCGGTCGTTCCGAACGCGGCGACTATCGCGCGCGCCGCGGCCGACCTGATGGTGGAGTAGGAAAGGGGGCCTGATGGCATTCGAGATCACGCTGCCCCGACTAGGCTGGGACATGCAGGAAGGCAGCCTGGCAGAATGGCTCAAGCAGGATGGCGATTACGTCAAGGTCGGAGAGCCGCTTTTTTCGATTGAAGGAGACAAAGCCGTACAGGAGATCGAGTCCCTTGATAGTGGTTACCTAAGGCGACTTCCCGATGGCCCGCGCCCGGGAGAGAAGGTGCCGGTCGGAACTCTCTTGGGATACCTGGTGCCCGAGGAAGAACTGGCAAGTTTTGTTCCGTCGAGCCGAATTCCGGCGGCAGCCACAACGCCGCCAGCGTCGCAGACCGAGGCTCAGACGCAGAGCGCAGAGCCTGAGCCGAGCCAATCCGCGCACGCGCAGGCGAAGCGAATCTATATCAGCCCATACGCAAGGCGGCTGGCCGAGACGATGGGAGTGGATTGGAGGCTGGTCCAGGGCTCCGGCGCTCGGGGCCGTATCATGGCGAACGACGTGAGGCGGCAGGCGGAACGGCGAGCCGATGTACCTCGCATGACCGCAAGCGTCCCGCCGTCTCAGGCCGCAAGCCGTGCCAAAGGAGTGAGCGCGACGAGCCTCCGAAAAAAGATCGCGGAACATATGGCCCACAGCGCGCACACATCGGCGCCCGTAACCCTGACGACCGAGGTCGACGCTACCGAGTTGACTGCGCTCCGTGCCTCCCTCAAGAGTGCGTCTCAATCGACCCTGGGTTCGCCGATTCCATCGTACAATGACATGCTGGTCAAGTTGTGCGCTCAGGCGCTGACCGAACATCCGGCCATGAACGCCCGACTGGAGGGTGACGAGGTTCTGCTGGTCTCGTCCATCCACATCGCGCTCGCCGTGGACACCGATCGCGGGCTGATCGTTCCGGTCATCAAGGATGCGCAGTCCAAGTCGCTCCGCCAGATCGCGCAGGAATCCGCGACCCTGATCGAAAAGACTCGGAACGGAACCATAGGATTTGATGACCTGCAAGGCGCAACCTTCACCATCACGAATCTGGGCATGTTCGGAATCGACGCGTTCACGCCCATCGTCGACTTGCCCCAGTGCGCGATCCTGGGAGTGGGGCGGATCGCGCCGAAGCAAGTCGTCGTCGATGCAGACAAGCCGACGGTGGCAATACGGCAACGCGTCGTATTGAGCCTGACATTCGATCACCGGTTGGTCGACGGCGCGCAGGCCGCGCGCTTTCTGCAGCGAGTGACGCAGCTGATCGAGATTCCCTACCTTTGGATTGCCGGCTGAGACGCCAATCTCTTGGCGACGGAAGGAGAAACGGCGGGTATGGCACAAGTGGAAATTGGCTCGGTTGTTGAATACGATCAGGTGGACCCGGAGAGGTGGATCCACATGTACGAGCAGATGGCAAAGATACGCCTCTTCGACGAAAAAGTGAATGAGCTTTACAAGTCGGCGAAGATGCCTGGACTCGCTCACCTCTACGTGGGTGAAGAAGCAGTCGCCGTTGGCGTGTGTCAGGCGCTCCGACGCGAGGATAACATTACCAGCACGCACCGCGGTCACGGTCACTGCCTGGCCAAAGGGGCCTCGATCGATCGCATGTTTGCAGAACTGCTCGGCAAGGCCGCCGGCTATTGCGGCGGAAAAGGCGGGTCGATGCATATCGCCGATGCGATGACCGGGAATCTAGGCGCGAACGCCATCGTCGGCGGCGGCGCGGGTATCGCCACGGGAGCGGCCTTTTCCGCCAAGCACCTGGGACAGGATCGGGTCTCCGTCTGTTTCTTCGGTGAAGGCGCTCTCAATCAGGGAATACTCTACGAAGTCATGAACATGGCGGCTCTCTGGCAACTGCCGGTCGTCTACGTTTGCGAAAACAACCTGTACAATGAATACACTCCCTACAAAGAGACCACGGCCGGGCCGCTCACCGCTCGCGCCGCTGCTTTCGGAATGCCCTCGCTCTGCGTGGACGGACAAGACGTCCGCGCCGTTTACGCGACGACCGTGAAATTGGTCGAGCGCGCACGACGCGGCGATGGCCCCGCGTTTTTGCAGTGCGACACCTACCGCTACTATGGCCACCACGTCGGCGACGTCAATCCATACTATTACCGCTCCAAAGAAGAGGAGCTGGACTGGAAGACCAATCGCGATCCCCTTAAGCTGTTGGCCGCGTGGCTCGCCAAGACCCGGGGCTATTCGCCCGAGTTCTTTGCAGAGATCGATCGGAAGGCGGCCGATGAGATCGAGGCAGCCGTGGAATTTGCGCTCGCGGCGCCATTTCCGGACATCTGTGAGGTGAACCAGCATGTCTATGCCTGAGTCTACACGTGATCGTCCCGCCGGCGCTGGACGCGAGCTCACCATGGGTCAGGCGGTCTGCGAAGCCGTGGCCGAAGAGATGCGAAGGGACGAACTAGTCATGCTCCTCGGCGAGGACGTGGCTGAAACGGGCACGCCCTTTCGCGTCTTCCAGGGCCTCGCCGACGAATTCGGCACCAAGCGCGTTCTCGATACTCCCATTTCTGAGGCGGGCTTTTGCGGAATTGCGGTTGGCGCCGCCATGACTGGCTTGCGCCCAATCGTCGATATCATGTTCGGGGATTTCCTCGCGCTGGCTATGGATCAGATCGCGAACCAGGCGGCCAAGGTACATTACATGTCCGGCGGCCAGCTTCACGTTCCGATCGTCTTTCGAACGAGTCTCGGTGCGACCCGCCGCTCGGCGGCTCAACATAGCCAGAGCCTTCAGGCTTGGCCTAGCCACATTCCCGGCTTGAAGGTGGTTCTTCCCAGCACGCCGTACGATGTCAAGGGGCTTCTCAAATCGGCCATCCGAGATGACAACCCGGTCGTCTTCATCGAAGACAAGATGATGTACCAGTTCAAAGGATTCGTGCCGGACGAGGACTATACGATCCCATTAGGCGTCGCGGACGTCAAACGTGAGGGCAAGGATATCACGATCGTCGCCACGAGCAGCATGGTCCAGGCGGCGCTCGAAGCGGCCGACAAGCTAATGACCCTCGGCATTAGCGCCGAGGTCGTCGATCCACGCACGACCAGTCCGCTCGATCGCGACACCATCGTCGCATCTGCGCGCAAGACTAGCCGCGCAATCGTCGTGGACGAGGGGTATCAGAGCTACGGGGTGACGGCCGAGATCGCGGCTGTCATCGCCGACGGCGCTTTCTACGATCTGGACGCTCCGGTGAAACGCATAGGAGCCATGGACGTTCCGGTACCGTTCTCTCCTCCCTTGGAGGATCAAACCGTACCGACCGCCCAAGCGATTATCGATACCGCCAAGACCCTATGCGGCCGGGTGTGACAACCGGAAGGAGTCCGATTTGGCAACCGACGTCATCATGCCGGCCCTGGGGGTCGCACAAGAGTCCGGAAAGGTCATTCGCTGGTACAAGACTCAAGGACAGTCCGTCGAAAAAGGCGAGCTCCTTCTCGCCATCGAGACCGACAAAACTACGGTCGACATCGAGACGCCGGCGACCGGTAAGCTCGGGAGATTGCAAGCGCCGGACGGAAGCGTGGTTCCAGTTGGCCAAGTGATTGCGGTGATCCTCGCGCCCGACGAAACCGAAACCCCGCCACCTTATCCCGTGCCCGATCTCGAAGACAGGATCGTGCCTCACACACTAGAGAGCGTGCCAACGGCTCTGCCCTCGCCGGAGGTCAGTTCGGCTCCACTGCCGGTGTCGCCCATCGCCGCTCGAATTGCCGCGGACAATCAGATCGATCTTGGCAGAATCCATCCAAGAGGGGCTCGAATCGAAAAGGCGGATGTTCTGGCCTATCTGGAGAGTCGACGCTCCGAAACGTCAGCCGTGAGCGCCGGCCGGGTTCGGGCTTCCCCCAAAGCCCGGCGATTGGCATTCGAGCACGGCATCGAACTGACCGGCGTGTCGGGCAGTGGTCCAGCTGGCGCCGTGTTGGCAAGCGACATTCCATTGAGCCGGCCCGCAGCGGCGCCGCTCCCGAGCGCGAGCTTCGGCTTGGAAGCCGTTGCAGAACGAGCCGTCTCCAACGTATGGCATATCATGGCGGAGCGGACCACTCAAAGTTGGACGGGGGTGCCGCATTTCTACCTGGTGCGCCACGTCGTGGCCACGCGGCTGATCTCGTGGCGCGCGCATCTCAAGGCAGCAACCGAAGGCATCACCTACACCGATCTGCTCGTCAGGCTCGTTTCAGCCGCGCTGCAGAGGAACAGAGCGGTCAACGCCATGTGGCAAGACGAAAAGGTGATTCAATTTCGCTCGATCAATATCGGTCTAGCCGTCGCGCTGGAGGATGGCCTGGTTGTTCCGGTCATCCACGACGCGGACCGCCTCAGCGTGGCCGAGATCGCGGCAGCGCGGCGCGATCTGGTTGAGCGGGCGCGGTCCAACCGGCTAAAGCCTCAGGACATCGCCGATGGGACTATGACGATCAGCAACATGGGAATGTACGGAGTCGACTATTTTCATGCCATCCTCAATCCTCCCCAGGCAACTATACTGGCTGTTGGGCGGATCGCCGATGGCGTCCTGGCCGAGAATGGGCTGCCGGTCGTGCGCCCCATGATGACGTTGAGCCTATCATGTGACCATCGCGTCGTCGACGGCGCCCGCGGTGCGCGGTTCCTCGAAACGATTGCTGACCTGATAGAGGAGCCGGCGGGCCTGATCGAGTAGTGTGCGGCCCTGGCAGTTGGTGATAGGCGAACATGCAGATCTGTCTCAAGTACGGCCGACGCGAACTGGAGCTGAGGCTAGATGAATCGAGCTGCCGCCCGATCCTGATTCAGCTGCGGCGATGGGGCGCCTCCCTTCCGGCGAACGAGATCGTCGAACGAGCCGTGACTCAGCCGGTATCCAGTCCGCGACTGCGCGATATCGTCAAGCCAGGCGATCGGGTGGCCATACTCACCAGCGACATTACGCGGCCGTGCCCGTCTGACAACCTGTTGCCGCCGCTGCTGGCTGAGCTCGATCGAGCCGGGGTCCGAGAGTCGGACATCACCGTCGTGTTCGGCATTGGATCGCATCGGCCGCACACGGCGGAGGAACAGGCGCAGCTTGTCGGGTCCGACCTGTTCGCTCGCATTCGTTGTATCGACAGTAATCCCTCGGACGTTCGACCGATCGGCCGCACGAGCCGGGGAACGCCGGTAGAGATCTTTCGCCCCGTCGTCGCGGCTGACATTCGCGTCTGCGTAGGGGTAATCGAGTATCACTACTTTGCCGGCTACAGCGGGGGCGTCAAAGCCGCCATTCCCGGGGTGTGTAGCCTTGACACCATTCAATGCAATCATCGCATGATGGCTGAACCGGGCGCCGTAATCGGCAACCTCGAAGACAACCCGGTGCGTCAAGACATCGAGGAGGCCGGCGAATTGCTCGGGGTCCACTTTATCCTCGACGCGATCCTCGACGAATCCTCGCAGATAGTTGGCGCTGTCGCCGGTCACCCACGTCGTGCCTTTCGGGCCGGCTGTGAACTACTGGACACGCACGGCGTGGTGAGCGTGGACGGACCAATGGATGTCGCGGTTGTCAGCGCCGGCGGGTTTCCGCGCGACATCAACCTTTATCAAGCGCAAAAAGTCCTCGACCGAGCACGACTGATCGTGCGGCCGGGCGGGGTCATTCTGCTCGTCGCAGAGTGCTCCGAAGGAATGGGCAATTCCGTCTTCGAGGAATGGATGGCGGATCCCGGCGGTTCCGATGCGATCATCGCGCGGATCCGGCGCCAGTTCGTTCTAGGTGGGCACAAGGCCGCGGCGGTGGCGCTTACCATGAAACGAGCTTCTGTATTTCTCGTTTCTGACTTGCCCGCAAACAAAGCCGCTACGATGGGATTTCGGCCCTTTGCTGATCCGCAGAAAGCATTGCAGGTAGCGCTCTCGCAAGTGGATTCTCCGGCCTCGGTGGCTTTGATGCCGGAGGGCGGGTCGGTGCTGCCCAGGAACATGGTTTGACATTCGGCGGCCCTGTTCTGGCCGAAAGCCCCATCCGAGCGCAAGTGGACTCCGACTGCTCACCGCGTACAATCCGCTGACAGTTGTTGATAGCTTTTCTGGAGTCCCTCCTGTGCTCACCCTCTTTCACTGGCCGACTCAACTCATCGCACGTCTCGTTTCATTCCTCGAAGAGGCTTTCTTGCATCTCACCCAACCCTCTCGTCACTCGATGGTTCTCAGCACTGCCAAAGACTTTACGCGCGGTAAAGCCGAACTCATCGCCGAGAATGCTCTGCTTCGACAACAACTGATCGTCCTTCACCGCCAAACCAACAAGCCGACCTTTTCTCAATCGGATCGTCTCTGGCTCGTCCTCCTCAAGGCCCGTCTGAAAAACTGGAGAGAAGCGCTTCTGATTCTTCAGCCCGACACGCCCCTGCGCTCGCATCGTCAAGGTTTCCGCCTCTTCTGGAAATTCAAATCGCGCAACCGCGGTGGTCGTCCCAAACTAGCCATGGAAACCGTCGCTGGAATCTAGCAAACGGGACAGGAGAATCGCGTGTGGGGAGCCGAACGTATTCGCGGCGAACTGCTAAAGCTCAGTGTCGCGGTCGCCAAGCACACTATTCAGGAATAAGGACTCGCGTCCGCTCTGCCAAACCCGCCTGGCAAACCTGATCGATCTTCTTGAAGGATCACGCCCAGGAAGTGTGGGTCTTCGACTTTCTTCTCTTCATCGACCTCGGGTTTCGTCCGCTCAATCTCTTTTTCATTGTTGAACTGGCCCGGCCTAGCCGAAAAATCCGTCCGTTGGATTAATTCCGAATAGGATCAAGTGTGACTCTCGGAACATGCAAAAGCTAGGGCTTATATCCGACGGGTCCCCAGTTCGAGTCCTGGTCGCGTCATGGCACGGCTGTCGCCTGAGCAACTGTACAAAAAAGACCGCCAAATCACCCATAACAGAGTGACTTGGCGGCTAACTTTGTTCAAGTAGCGGGGCCCAGACTCGAACTGGGGACCTTCGGGTTATGAATCTGGCTCTGACACACGGTACGTTCGGCCGTATGGGCTTGCGATTTAGGCTGGCCCAATGTTTTTCGGTTTTCACGAGCCCGAAGATTTGTGATCTTACCAATCAGATTATAGAGCAGAATCGTGGATGGTCAAGTGTCATCAACGTGTCCAAGAAGCCTACCA
This sequence comes from Chloroflexota bacterium, assembly GCA_023380675.1. The sequence goes on along the minus strand of JAMCRS010000192.1, from coordinate 2,326 downwards.
ATCGCTGAACGATCACACCTGGGTCTGACACCTGGGTCTGATATTGACTTGCCCTCATAAATGATTTATACTTCGGATGCAAGTAGGCCTCTAGCGGTGAGGAATGCCCTCGGGCGCTTCGGTGCTCGTGGGTTTTTGTTTTTGCCTGGTTGCCGGGCTTTGCAACTCTAGAAAGAATGCCGAGATGCTCGGCCCCGCGGAGAAAAAACCGGGTCCGATCAATTACGGGCGAAAGGCAAGCACCTGTCGTTTGACGCGCATGCGCGCTAGCGGCAGGTGCTTTTTGGTTGGCAAAGCGTTTGTGGCCCAACATCGGTTCCACCATACTCCACCGCGAGTGCGCGGCGCGCGCCTTGGCGTTTGCTGAAATCCGCCCGCCACCGTTTTGATGACAGAAGGAAGCAATGCACATCCGCGTGTGACCAGCGCCGAAGCATATCTTGACAAAAGGAGGTGAATGGCAGTGGTGCTTCAAGTTATGAAGTGGGATATCCACCCAGATAAGGCCGAAGCGTATCTGAAGTGGACAGAGAGCGCAATCAAGCGAACCCTGGCAGCACCTGGTGTAGTCGAATTTCGCGCATACCGGGGAGCCGTTGGTGCACCTCAAGTAGTGACAACCTACGAGTTTGCCGACATGGCAGCCTGGGCAGCCTGGCAGAGCGACGAGGAATCGCAGAAAGTGTTAACCGAATTACACACATTCGCCCTCAACGTGAGTGTCGAACTGTGGGGCCCGTCGCCCGTCGTGCCTGCGCCCATTCGGCCAGGGAAGTAGGTGCGCGAGTTCCGGAATAGCCAAGGGTGGCGGGCAGATTGCCAAGTGACACCTCACCATGGAAAGCGAGGTGATGCGAAAGAACGAAGTCAATTCATCCGCCAGAGTCAGTAGACTTGAGTAGGAGGCGAAGGGACATGGAGAAGCAGATTTCGACCTGCACTGAAGACCACGTTCCTCGTCCACTTCATCGCGGCTCTCATCGTCGGGCTAGTCTACCTGCTGATCCCAGAGCTGTGGGGGAATTTGATCAACTGGCCCGTCAAGAAACCGCCTGTCTATCGGTTGCTCGGTGCGGCTCTCCTGGGATTCGGAGTCAGTTCCTGGTTCGCTTACAAGGAGACGGCCTGGGAGAAAGTGACGATTGTGGTTCGAATGGAGATTGTCTGGACCATTCTGGGCACGCTGGTTATGCTGTGGGGCTTGATTTTCGCTGCGCTCCCCGTATTTGGTTGGGTGAATGCCGTCATTCTCTCGGTTTTCGCGGTAGCCTTCGGCTATTTCTATTCCCGAAGGTAGAGGAGTGAGAAAGCGAAGAAGCAAGGCTACGAGCAGTTCATGCTGATGATCGGTGTTGCCGCGCAAAGTGAACAGGAATGCAGACGATATCGCCTGACCGAGAGGAGGAAATTGCAGTGTCGTCATCCAATCGATTTCGTTGGAGTGGGCCGGCTACTATCTTGGGTGGCGTGCTGTTACCCATGAGCTGGATACGGCGCTTTGTCATCGGTGTCCACGCCCATTCAGTGGGACCGTGGAGTTCGTTGCTACCATTCTGCTCGTGTTCGGATTCATGGGTGTCTATGGCTCCCAGAATGAGGAGACAGGAGTTCTCGGCTTTCTCCTGATCACCATTAGCAATTGCATTGCCCTGGGCGAGTGCTGCCGCAAAATGGGGAGCCGACAGGCGTAGCGGTTGTGCTCGGTCCGCTGGTCGGGATTACCATGCTCCTCGGCTTCATGTCCCTAGGAATCGGCTCATGGAGAGCCAACAAGCTTCCACGCTGGACCGCGGTACTGTGGGTCATCGGCGGGGCGCTGATCGTTCCGGGGTTTGCGGTTCAAGAAATCCTCGTCGTAATTGGCGGCGTGATCCAAGGAACTGCATGGTCGGGGCTGGTGTCGAGATTTGGACAAGCACAGGCTAGCCGGCTAGGCAACCCGAACCATCCCCATATGCCAGCACGGCTTTGCCAAGGAAAAGTTGTACGCAGTTGCGGAGTGGACTGCTTGATTCAGGACAGGGCACCGCATGGCAGCGCGCTCGGGCGGACCCGCCAGTCCGCTATTTTGATTTGAGCGTCGCATTGCCGGGCCGCTCAGCTCGCAGCCGTTAGACTGACTCAATATCTCATAAACCCTTGCTCACTCGACCGCAACGCCAATGCACACTTGACGATAGAGAAGAAGCGGTGCGATAGCTAGTGACCTGATGCCTAAGTCTTGCAACGAATTAGGCGAGGCGTGTTGTTGAGCCAGTACAGAAAGTCATGGCACGACCATTCCCATCGGAAGGGATGAGCAAAGCGCTGGTTGTACTCTGATCGA
>JAMCRS010000191.1 GCA_023380675.1 Chloroflexota bacterium | reverse complement strand
TTCGCCAGTAGGGCGGCTTTCATTTCTGTGCGGGTCGGTTTCTTCGTTTGGCGTTTCATTGGCGGGTCTCCTTCCCAATCGGTTGACCCGCATTATACCAAACCTACCCCCAAGGTGAACTCCACCCCCCTGCCGAGCCAGCCGAGCGGCACATTATTACGCTGCACAGGTCGCCCGTAAGCTATATGCGGAACCGGGATGCCAACTTGTCAGGAGCGGGCCGCAGGCTGATTGCGCAATTTGGGCAGAGGCGTAGGTCGCGTTAACACAGTGTCACCCTTAGGCGTCCGTCCAAGCCTAAAACACACATCTGTTTGAGGGCCTCAAGCTTCTCTCCGTCGTAGAGCGGGTGGATGTTGTGACCACTGCGACGCTCACGCCGTGCAAGGTGGGATAACCTTGAACATGGCGCATCTGAGCCGCCTTGGACCCAAGGTTGCCCTCTGGTTCCAGGCCGGCCATGATCAACGGCAGCACGCGCCGTGGAAATTCCTGCGCGGATTCTTTTCGCTCCCCCTGACTCCACCACACGCATGCCCCGTAGATGGCCCAGCTCGTTATGGTCGCCCGCAGCTCTGCGTCCTGGCGAGACGATGACAAATCCTCACGCGTCTTGACCCACTCCAGCAAGACCTTGCGCAACTGAAACCTGACTTGCTGTTCCAGCCGAGAATCTATCTGCGTGTGACTGGATGTCTCGCATCGACCATGCAATTGCTCCATGAATTCACAAATGGTCTGAATCAGCAGTTGCACGTTCGTCGGGCTGAACTCTGAACCGGGCGGCACATTCTTGTGCAGTGCCTGCGCGAACGCCTCGTCGAAAGCCTGATCGATGAGATCGAATTTGTCCTCGAAATGAGCGTAGAACGTGGCGCGGTTCACCGTGGCGCGGTCGGCAATATCCTGCACTGTAATTGCCTCGAAACTCTTTTCTCCAAGCAGTTCTTCAAAAGCCTTTATCAGCAACTGCCGCGTGCGCTTGGTGCGGGGATCGATCTTTTCCTCGGTCAAGTGTTTTTCTGCCAACATTTTTGCCTCTGTGTTGTCTAAGCAACAGAATCCGAAATCTGTTTATTGACGGAGCACATGCTTGTGAGTATAGTATACACGACAATCGTCGTTTAGTAAACCAACGTTGTATACCAACACGACTGTCGTTGAGCGGCCGGACGCCGACATGCCTAACACAGCTTGAGGGAAGGAGTTCCCAAAATGAATGTTGTCTTATGGATCGCCGCGGCTTTGCTAGCCGTCATCTTCTTGATGGCTGGCATGTCGAAGCTATTGCGGTCGAAGGAACAGCTTGGACCTACAATGGCGTGGGTGGAAGATTTTGACCCATGGAGCCTCCGCGCGATTGCCGTCGCCGAGGTGCTCGGTGCTGTCGGTTTGATCCTGCCGGCCGCGACGGGCATTCTCCCCTGGCTAACGCCGGTGGCAGCGGTTGGCTTGGCGCTCGTAATGTTCGGAGCCATGGCCACGCACACGCGGCGCCGTGAGTTTCCAATGCTGATTGGGAACTTCATTTTGCTCGTCCTGGCGGCCGCTGTTGCATATGGGCGCTTTGTGATCGTGCCGCTTTGATAACACAGGTAAGGAGAATAATCCATGTCGAATGTTACCATGCAGGCAGTACTCTATAACGATTACGGCGGACCGGAGCAACTTGTCCTGGGACCGACGCCTCGACCAGAAGTACGACCGGGCGCCGTTTTGGTGCGCGTTAAGGCAGCCGGAGTCAATCCTTGGGATTGGAAAATGCGCTCCGGGATGTACCGTCAATTCATGCCCGCGCAATTCCCGGTCACGCCTGGCATTGAGTTGGCAGGCATCGTCGAAGAGATCGGGCCAGGGGTGACGGACCTGCATAAGGGTCAGGCGGTTTACGGCACAGGGTCGGGCACGAACGCCGAATACGCGGTTGTGCTCGCAACCGCTTTGGCCCCAAAGCCCGGCTCGCTCAGTTTCGACCAAGCCGCGGCGGTGCCAGTCGGCGCGTTGACAGCTTGGCGTGCATTCGAGAGAGCAGATCTAAAGGCGGGGCAACGCGTACTCGTCTTGGGGGCTGCGGGCGGCGTCGGTATATTTGCGATACAGTTGGCGCGTTGGAAACAAGCACGCGTTGTCGGGACGGCCTCGGCGAACAATCACGACTTTGTACGGTCGCTTGGCGCGGAGTCGGTCGTCGACTACCAGACCCATGCAGTTGAGTCCGCTGTTCATGATATCGATCTCGTGATCGATACCGTCGGTGGAGACACCGGCGTGCGCTCGCTGCAGACTTTGCGCCGCGGCGGCCAGTATATCACGGTCGCAGGGCAACCGCCCGAAGAAGAAGCGAAAGAGCGCGGCTTGAAGGCCGATGGAGTGGGTTCGTCCGATCCCGCCGGCGATGGAGGGAAGCTGAGGGAGATCACGAATCTGATCGAATCGGGCAAGATCAAGGTACAAGTCACCAACGTGTTCCCGATTGCAGATGCCAAAAAGGCGCACGCGCTCGGCGAAACCGGACACGGCCGCGGTTTTTCTCGTGGACCAGACCAGAGTACAATACATCGAGCAAGCGAGCGCCGTTTCTCGGTTAACGGTCTAAGGCGTACTGGCCCGCGACCCATCCCTCCACTGAGTGTTCGTGAACTCGTCAAATGAAACAGGTCGAGCCAAATGCAAGTCAAACGGAAAGACAACCGGATCGAACAGCTGATCGCTTCTGCGAGTCTTCTTTGGCGGCCTTCGTCGTTTATGGCCGTTTTGTCATGGTCCCTCTGTAGGGAGGACACACGTGCGGCCGAGGAGCAAGAAAACTTGGGCCCAGCCTCACCATCCCCGTCTGCCAAAGGCAGCTCACGTACCGAATCGTTCCCGTCAACCTGAAATTTGCCGAGGCGCGTGGCAAAGAAGCCTACCCCGGGAACTACTTGTTACAGACGACGTTGTTGATGACGAATTCTATCCCTATCACGCCCACTATTTTGATCGACTGGGGCAAAGTCGAGGCCGCCACATGCAGCTTTCCCGCCGCGATTATGAGCAGGCGGCAAGCCTGGAGGGCGCATACTTTGTAGGAAGCCCGCAGTCTCGGCGGACTGAAGATCCAAGACGACACAACACGCGGGTGGAGGCATATTCACCCAGCCTCCACCATCGGTTTTGTCGCCGTCATTGGTGAGCGATGCGCGCGGTGTGAAGTAGATGGCATCGTGGTTCAATCGAATGTTGAATTGTTGCAGGAGTTGGGCACACTGGTGCAAGGGATGGAGATGGTTTCCCCCACGCGGATCCCAAATACACGACTCGCGCACGAAGCGACAGAGTACGCTCGTGCACACGATAGGCCTATAGAATTCCATCGGACGGTTTTCCGTCTGTATTACGGCGAGGGGAAGGACATCGGTCGCTGGCAAGTGTTGCGTGCGGCAGCGCAAGAAACCGGGCTCAGCCCCGACGAAATGCAGCAGGAAGTGGAGACCGGCAAGTACACGGAGGCTGTCGGAGCGCAGATCGCGGCGGCGCAGGAGATCGGAATCACCGGAGTTCCAACGTACATCGTCGACGAAAAATACGCCATCGTGGGTGTGCAACCGTACGAAGTATTCCAACGGGCCATCGCTCGTCTCGATGAAGCATAGGAATTCCGCTGAGACGCGTCGATCGCGTCCTTGGAGAGGACAGTGAAGCGGTGACCTGTCCTTCGCCGATTTACTGCTGCGCGCCGGTCTAGGCCACGCGAACCATCACCTGGATCAGATCGAATTGGCCCTTGGAGGGTAGATACATGAATGGAACTCAGAAGACCGCAGGTGTCGACCAGGGACACGGAGAGTTTTCCAGTCCCGCGCCTGAGGAAACGATTCAGCACGTCGCCGCCAAGCTGAGAGAACGGAATATCGAGGTCGTGGTGGTGGACGACGGTGACGGCGCCCGTCAGGTGGTTCTGGAGCGACTTCCCGAAGGCGCAGAGGCGCATGCCGGCAAATCCAAGACACTCGAAGACGCCGGTATCTTCCAGGCGCTCCAGGAACCCGGGCGATACGACTTTCTGCGGGATCGCTATATGAAGATGGATCGCAAAACCCAAGGGCGTGAGATCCGGAAACTGATCGCGGCGCCTGACATTATGCTTGGTAGCGTCAACGCTCTCACCGGGGACGGCATATTGGTCGCGACTTCAGCCACAGGGAGCCAATTGGGCCCGTATGCTGCCGGCGGCGACAAAGTCATCTTTGTAGTGGGCAGCCAGAAGATCGTACCCGACCTAGATACGGCCTTGAAGCGAATCCGCGAGCACGTCTTTCCGTGGGAAGACGCCCGAGTGCGCGAGAGGTTGAATACGGGCACTGTGCTCGGCAAGATTCTCATCATCGAGCGAGAGTGGCTGGCTGGCCGTATGACCGTGGTGCTGGTTCGTCAGCCGATCGGCGTCTGATTTCAACAATGCAGCTCGGCGAGGTGCGTATTGACTTTTGCGCGGAATAACGACCAATTCCGCAGCACTGGGAATGATGGACGTTCATGAGTAATGCCATCCCTTGGCTCGCCGCGTCTCGTCGCAAGGGTTGCGCGCAAAGAGAGGAATATGCACGGCCGAATGCCTGCAAAATCATTCTCGCACGATCTGCGGTGCGACAGGTACCTCGGTAGGAAATCGCAACAAGGTCTGGCAAGACGTCCTGTGTTATAATGCAACTGGGATCTCGATAGGAGGAAGACCCAAGTGGAAGCCAGTCGCATGGCCCGACTGGGCGCCGATCAGCGGCACTCCCCTGTTTACAATGTCCGCGCTGGTGGCTGTCCCGCTCGACAGACCGGGCCAGAGTTGGCAAGCGGATCTCGAACAAGTCGGCCGCAGCTTGAGTGTCGACATTCGAGTGTCACCCGCCAAGAAGGAATAAACCAGTAGCATGGTGAACCCCTTCCCGATCGGGTTGCGATTGACCGCGCGGTAGTACAAGGTTGCGTTTCCGGCTTTCGATGGACTGACTAGAATGCTGTCTCCACACGACGTCCTACAGCGCTATTTCGGATTTGCCGCATTCCGCGCGGGCCAGGAAGACGCGCTGCAGCAGCTCATCGCGGGGCGTGATACGTTGGTCGTGATGCCTACCGGCGCCGGCAAATCGCTGATTTATCAGATCGCCGCGCTGTTGCTCCCGGGCACCACCCTGGTCTTTTCCCCTCTCGTCGCGTTGATGAAGGACCAAGTCGACAGTCTCGCTCGGTGCGGCATCGCCGCGACGTATATCAATTCCACGCTTGATCCGGCCGAACAGAATCGTCGTCTCTGCGCGTTCGCAGACTCGGCGTACAAGATCGTCCTCGTCGCGCCCGAGCGGCTGCGGAGCGCTACGTTTCGCGGCGCGCTCAAACGGGTGGAGCTGAGTCTGTTCGTCGTGGATGAAGCGCACTGTCTCTCCCAATGGGGACATGACTTTCGGCCCGATTATCTGCATATTGCCGAGGCGCGCCGCGAGTTCAAGCCGCCGCTGACGCTCGCGCTCACCGCAACCGCCACGGTGCGTGTCCAAGACGAAATCGTCCGTCTGCTCGGGCTGACGCACGCGGAAAAGCTGGTGAAAGGATTCAATCGTCCGAATATATTCTTTCAGGTTCTGCCCGCGCCCGATGCAAAGACGAAATACGAACGCGTTCGCGAATTTCTCCTGGCGAGCGAAGGCGCGGGCATCATTTACGCGGGTACGCGGCGGGATGCGGAAGAAGTGGCAGAATTCGCGCGCGAGGTCGTGCATAAGAACGCGCAGCACTATCACGCGGGGTTGGATAGAGACGCGCGCAACGCGTTGCAGGACGCGTTTCTCTCGGGTGACCTTCCGCTTATCGTCGCCACCAACGCGTTCGGGATGGGCATCGATCGTCCAGACGTTCGCTTCGTCTTGCATCACATGCTGCCGGGCACGCTCGAGGCGTACTATCAAGAGGCGGGACGGGCGGGACGCGATGGCTTGCCGGCACAAGCCGCGCTGATCTATTCTCCCAAAGACACCGCTCTGCATGAAACGTTCATTGAAAACAATTCGCCCACCGCGCGCGATTTGCGGGCTGTCCACGATTTTCTCAGGCAACATCCGCGCACGGACTTGTACGCGATCGAACGCGCGACGGGTATGCCGCAGGTGAAAACGCGTGTCGCGGTTGACCAGTTGGAGAGAGCGCGCGTGCTGCAGTGTGAGGCCCACGACGAATTTGGCGTGATGCGAGCGCAAACCGCGACCTTGTCCGAAGCAATCCTGCGCGAAATTGCTTCGCAAGTCAGCGTGCGGCGCGCCCACAAACGCGCGTTGTTAGAAAAGATGGTCGGCTATGCGGAGACCAATGCGTGTCGCCGTCGCACGATCCTCGACTACTTTGGCGATCACGGTCTGGCAGAGGCACCTCTCTGTTGTGACAACGACATCGCGCGCGCCTGCGCGAAACAGACTTTAACTCGGCCCGCCGCAACCGACGCGGAACGAGCCGCCTTGACTGTGCTTGCAACGATTGCGAGCTTGAAATGGGGGCTGGGCAAAGAAAAACTCGCGATGATGCTCACGGGTTCACGTAGTCAGAAAGTTCAAGCCTATGCGCGCAGTCCGCAGTTCGGCAAGCTGGCGGGCTGGCGTGGCGCGGATGTCGAATCCCTCGTCACGCAATTGACGAGCGGCGATTATTTGAAACAAGTCGGAAGCGACAAACCGGTCTTGAGACTCACCCCACGCGGCGAGCACGCGCTCAAAACGCATGCGGCAGTTCAGGTTGACGTGCGCCCGCCTGACCCCACCGCATATCAAAAGACTCTAGTCGATCGTGCCGCCGGCGGCACGATCGAGCTCACCGCACAAATGCACGCGCGGGGTTTTTCGACCGAGCGGATTGCCTCCGAACGTGGGTTGACGATTGGCACGATCTATTCCCACCTCGCGCTACTGATCGCCGCCGGCCGCACGGATGTAAACTCGGTCGTACCCGACGAGTTACGGCGTCAGATTCGCGATGCGATCGAACAGACCGGTTCCGCACAGTACCTCGCGCCCATCAAAGCGCGCCTGCCCGACGAGGTCGACTATGGTATCATTCGATGCGTGGCGAACGCGTGGATATACGAGAGGTCGTCTTCCTCGAGCGATTCGTCCATCCGGCCGCCAAACGCCGAAATCGCCCAATCGCCCGACGACACCCTCGTACAATCTCAGGCCGCTCATCCGCAATCTCCGACCGACCCAATCACGGCGTTCCTTTCACGCGTGCATCCGCGTCCGCTTCAAGGACCGTGGCGCGCCGGGTGGGCATTGGATTTTCATTCACGTTTTGACGGCGACGCCCAGAACCGCAGCGTGATCGGCGAACTCGTCTTCCGCTACAAATATCGAGGCGAATGCGCGCTCGCGACCGAACTTGCGTCACACTGGGCGCGTCTACTGGATCGGCATGGCGAGCTGCCTAAACCCGATGCCGTGATACCCGTACCCCCGTCCATCGCGCGCGAATTCGATCCGGTCATGACGCTAGCGCGGGCGTTGGCAGTGGAATTGAAGATTTCCGCGCGGCTGGGCGTCCTCGTCAAAACGCGAACGACCATGCCACAGAAGGAAATGACTTCGCTCGCTCAAAAGCAGTCGAATGTCGCGGGCGCATTTTCGCTGAGGGGCGACGTCCGCGGCAAGAATATCATCCTGGTGGACGACCTGTACGACTCGGGCGCGACCTTGAACGAAGCGGCGCGCGTCCTCGCACGCGGGGGCACGGCGAGTATCGTCGCACTCACCCTCACCCGAACCATACACGCCGATGCTTAGCGAAAAGGAATGCAATGTCCCAAACGCATTGGCTCGCGCTCGCTTCGATCTCCGGCCTCGGTGGTGTCACCGCGCGCAGACTGGTCGAGCAATTTGGAAGCGTCGAAGACGTTTTCCATGCGTCCCTGGAGGAACTCACCGCGATCCCGCGTGTGACCGAGGATGTGGCCGACCAAATCCGCCGCGCGCCCTTGGAACAATTGCAGGCCGACTTGTACGCGCTGTCTGAGGAAGAGATCGAGTTTTTGACGTGGGACGACGCGCGTTTTCCGCGCCGCCTGCGCGATTTGCCCGATGTGCCCGTCGCTTTGTTCATGCGCGGCCACCTAAGACGCGAGGATGATTTCGCCGTCGCCATCGTCGGAACGCGCGAGGCGACCGCGGAAAGCGCGGAGCGTGCCACGATCCTCGCGCGCGAGCTGGCCGTGCGCGGGTTGACGATCGTCAGCGGGTTGGCGCTCGGAATCGATACCGCGGCGCATCGCGGCGCCCTGGACGCGGAGGACGGGCGGACCATCGGAGTGCTCGGCTCGGGCATTCGCGTGATTCATCCGCGTGAAAACGCGGAGCTCGCAGAACGCATCACACGACACGGCGCACTCGTGTCGGAACTTGGGCCCAACGCGCCGCCGCGTGGTCCGCAATTGATGGCCCGCGATCGCCTCGTGAGCGGCTTGAGCCAAGCCGTGATCGTTGTGCAAGCGGGAGAGAAGAGCGGAAGCCTCGACACGGCGGCAAGAGCGCGCAAGCAGAGGCGCGGCGTATACGCGATTCCGGCAAGCCCGGGCACCGATCGCTTGCTGCGCGGCGGCGCGACTCTGCTTGAGTGGACCGAGGTTGATTTCGATCACCTGGCAGAAATGATTCGAACCGGTGCGGATATCAGCCAGGACGGTGCAACGCAACAACTCACTTTACTTTGAACTGTTTTGGCTTGAACTCGATCGCAGGAGGGGCTATCGCTTTTCGGTCTCTTCGAGGAACTGTCGGCTCCCTGTTTATCGAATCGCGGGCAATGACTGAAAGGAGATTTGTTACCGCTATGCGCACCGATGTCGTCCTGACTGTGACCGGCCCTGAGCGGATCGGGATCGTAGAACAGGTGACCCGACTGCTCCTCGATCTTGATGGCAACGTGGAAGCCAGTCGCATGGCCCGGCTGGGCGGTGAGTTCGCCATCTTGATGCTCGTCTCCTTGCCGTCCGAACAGCTAGCCAGCCTGGACCGGACCGCCGCGAACCTGATTGATCAGGGCTTTAAGGTGACCACCACTCGGACCGACCCGGCCCGTGCCCCGGCAAGTGCCAGCTGGGTGCCCTATGAAATCGAGGTACAGGGAGCCGACCACGAAGGCATCATCCATGGCGTGGCCCAGTATCTTTCACAACGCGGCATCAATATCGAATCGATCGACACCGGGACCGCCAGGGCGCCGATCAGCGGCACCCCCCTGTTTACAATGTCCGCCCTGGTGGTTGTCCCGCCCGACCGACCGGGCCAGAGTTGGCAAGCAGACCTCGAACAGGTCGGCCGCAACTTGAGTGTCGACATCCGAGTGTCACCCGCCAAGAAGGAATAACCCAGATCGGTATCGTATCGAGACGGAAGTAGGCTAACGCGACGGTCCACATTTCTCCTGTACACCGTCGTTCAGGGGGATCAACCGGATAAATCGGATGCCCGCTTCGTGGAACCCGTGCGCGTTTGCGATGCCGCGCGGTCGACGACGGGTCATCGGATCCCTGCCCTCCGCCGGACCTTCGGCCGGGTCAACGCCGAAGGTCCTCGAAGATCCCGCGCCCTCTGCGGGGCGAGGGGCGAGGGATCCGGATCGAGGCGGGAGAAACACAAAGGAACACGCGTGGACCCACCGGCAGTGCGTTTCCGATGTCGTCTACTCGCGCTCGAACTCCCGTGCCAGCCAAGAACCGCGCCGTGCTTGATCCGGTGATTTCCGACGGATAGCGCCGGTCATCGTTAGTCGTGATTCCGAAATTGCTCGTATACCCCGCGGGCCGCGACATTGGAATAATGAAAAACCCCGACCTCATACGCCTGAGACTGGACAGCCAATGTCTCTCGTACACAGATAGTAAAACGCCTCAGGATGTGGTGAGCTACTTGGGCGCCATCCAGGCTCAAGACTACCTTGCAGCCAAATGGGCCGTAGGCCAGCGGCTGTGGCACGGCACTGATGCCGCGGTCGAAAAAGCCTTCACGGATGGCAAGATCCTACGCACACATGTTTTGCGACCGACCTGGCATTTTGTCGTCCCCGCCGATATTCGCTGGATGCTCGAGCTGACCGGCCCGAGCATCAACGCGCGGAGCGCTTACTACCATCGAAGGCTCGAGTTAGATGACGCGGCATTCTCCCGTAGCAGGAAGATCATCACACGCGCGCTGCAAGGCGGCAAGCACCTTACTCGTTCCGAGCTTGCGGACGCACTTTCGACACACGGCATTGCGGTAGACAACCTACTTCGGCTTGCCTACATCATCGGCCGCGCCGAATCGGATGGAATTGTTTGCAGCGGGCCACGGCACGGCAAGCAGTTCACCTACGCCTTGCTCGACGAACGCGTCCCGGCGACAAGGACATTCCAACGCGACGAAGCGCTGGCAGAGCTTGCGAAACGCTATTTTTCCAGCCGCGGTCCGGCGACGCTGCAGGATTTTGTCTGGTGGTCCGGATTGCCGGCGAGCGACGCGAAAGTGGGCCTTGAATTGGTCCAGTCTCAACTTGGGCACGAACACGTCGACGACAAAAAGTACTGGTTCCGCCCGGACATATCGCGCGTCCAGAATCGGGCCCACACGCTTCTCTTACTGCCGAACTTTGACGAGTACATTGTGGGCTATACGGATCGCAGTCTCATTTTCGAGACCACCCACACGCCCCAATTGGACGCTCGAGCCAACCCACTATTTCAGCACACGATTGCGATTGACGGAAAGATTGTGGGCACGTGGAAGCGGGAGATTCACAGAGAATCCGTTAAGGTTACTCCCAAGGTTTTTCAGAAACTGACCCACGCGCAGGGCCGCGCGCTGGCGCAAGAAACCGTGCGATACGGCGGGTTCCTAGAACTGGTTGACGTGCTCATGCCGCAGGTAGCTTGACGTATCGTTCGCACGTCTTACGCGTCACAACCGTAGAATCTGTCGTATCTCAAGCGCTGCGCTCGAATGGCACTTTCTCGAGACGCCGGAGGTGGGGGGATGGCTGCAGACGACTTGGTTCTCTCCCGCGACGATCTGCTCGGCGGCATGTCCGCTCGACGCGCGAGCACGCTGCTCTTCGCAATTGAAAGTCGCACGTCCCGTCTCGTCGTGCAGTCCCAACATGCCGCGCTTCCTTTGCTCGCCGCGACGACTGCGCTCGCACTCGAGCGCGCCTTTCTCGACGCACTCGCCGAGGGACGCGATCTGGTCAATCCTCCGACGGTCCAGGACCTCGAACGACACGCGACCGAGTGGGCGGACCTGGTGCCGGCCGATTCCAATCTCCAAGCCGCGCTGGCCCGACTCGTCGGTTCCAAGTACCGCTTCACTCGCGATGTCACGCCGTCCCTTTGCCTCGCGCTGCAACTCCACGACTCGGCGGTGCAGCAGGCGTTCGAGCGACTTTTCGGACGGCCGCTTGCCAGCATCTATGTGGCGAAACTGACACGCCGCGAGCGCTGGCGCTGGTTGCGTTCCGCCCTGGCGAGCCGCTTGGAGAATCTCCCTCCGTTCTGGACTGCCTTTGCGCTGACGTTGACAGAGACGGTCGGCGCAAGTATCCTCGCTTTGCCGATTGCGCTGGCAAGGATCGGTCCCCTTGCCGGCATAGCGCTTGTGGCGGTGCTAGGCTTGGTGAACGTGATCACGATTGCAGGTATGTCCGAAGCGTTCGCGCGCGACGGTCAGGTCCGCTTCGGTCAAGCGTATCTCGGTCGAGTGGTGACAGACTATCTCGGCGCTGCCGGCGCCGTTGTGCTTGCCCCATTCCTCCTGATGCTGACCGTTCTGGCGCTGATGATCTACTATTTGGGCGTCTCGACCACCATCGCCGGCGCCACTCAGGTGCCCGCGCCGTTCTGGGCAGCGCTCTTGTTCGCCGTTCAGGTCTATTTCCTCCGCCGCGAATCGCTCAACGCGACGATCGCTTCTGCCATGGCGATCGGCCTCGTCAACATCGCCTTGCTGATCGCTCTTTCGCTGCTGGCTCTGCCGCATCTCGCCAACCAGAACCTGGCGTTGGTGAACGTGCCGTTGCTCAATGGCCAACCTTTCGATCCGGCAGTCCTCTCCCTTGTCTTCGGCGTGGTACTGAGCGGGTACTTTGGACACCTCTCGACCGGCTCGTGCGCCGCTGTGGTCCTGCGCCGGGACCCCTCTGGCCGGGCGCTCCTCCAGGGAAATATCGCGGCAATGGCGACCGCGGCCGTCCTTTATGCGCTCTGGACCCTAGCGGTTAATGGCGCCATTCCGGCCGCGACTTTGGCGCATGAGACCGGCACGGCGTTGACCCCTCTCGCCGTTGTCGCCGGCCCGTGGGTGAGCATCTTCGGATCGCTGTTTGCCATCTTCGGCATGGGGATGGGATCGATCCATATTGCTCTCGCCCTATTCAACCAGATGCAGGAGTGGATGCAATCACCCAGACTGCACTCGGCGCGCCGGCTGCAGCCGGCGAGGGCCAATGGCGGAAGATCCTGGCTGGCGCTCGCGCCGATCGCGGTGATCTTTCTCGTCGTCGAAGCGCAACTCGTCACCGGCCAGGGTTCTTTTGCCGGGTTGTTCTGGACCCTGGCGCTCGTCATACCGGTGCTGGGCGGCATTTTTCCAGTCTTGATGCTCTCCGCGAGTCGCCGTCGCGGCGAATGCGCGCTGAATGCGGTCGTCGGATGGATGGGGCATCCGCTCATTCTTGTTTCTGTATTCCTGTTGTTTCTGGTCGGCGTAATCGCTCACGGGCTCGTCATCTGGCAAGACCCACTGCAGCGGATTGTAGCCTTGGTCGTCGCCATCGTGATCATGGCCCTCGCCGCGGTCGCGGTGCGCGGCGGCGCGCTCGTCAAGCGCGCGGTGATCGAATTGCGCGTCGAACGCGGTGGAGAAACACGCACGGTTCTCAGCGTGGTCGCGGCCGGCCAGCCCCTGGCGTGCGCCGTCCGGTTGGAGAATGCAAATCGACGCCTAGACGTCGCCGGCGTACCCGGCAAGGCATACTCTTTTGACCCGGTTACAAACGCGACAGTGGAATTGCCTCAGAATCCCGCGCGCGAGCTCAAGGTCTGGACGCATGAGATCACG
>JAMCRS010000190.1 GCA_023380675.1 Chloroflexota bacterium | reverse complement strand
CCGGCTTGACGCGTTGGCGCGCCAATAGCTCCAGCGCCAGGCGCGCGGCGACCTGCCAGTAGCGCAAATCGGTCTCGAGCCTGATCCCGGGCGGCATCTCGTTCTCCGAAGGGAGACTGGCAAGGAGCGCGAGCGAATCGCGTGGCAGGACGTCTAGCGCATCGGCCTGCCACGCGGCGAGAACACGCTTTTGCCGCGAAGGGTTTTCGGCACGGAGCATACCGGGAGAGGGGTCGGGCACGTCGGGAGCAGAGGGAAGGAGGAGCGTGACCGTCGATTCTTCAATTTGGCGCGTACGGTCCTCGCCGGCGGGCGCAAGATCGCACAGCGCCCGCCGCAATTCGTGCGCGCCGGCGGAGAAGGGATGCTGCCGGCCGCGTGCGTTGCTGCGTGTTTCGCTCGTCGCGGCCCAGAGCACAAACGCCGGTTCGGCGCCGGGGGAAGCGGTCATCCAGGAGCCGTGAAGGAGAATCATGAGAATAGTCTTGCAGCTTTGGCTTGTAGGTTTGGCTTAAGGGATTGGCTTAAGGATTGGGGATCAGCCTGATCCCTTCTGGCGCGGGATGGCTCGCCAGCCACGAACCGAACCAGTCCTTGTCGAGCTGAATCCAGCTCGCGAGCGTCTCGCGGTTTTCGCCGAAGAGGCTGTACAGGTCCTGTGAGCCTTTGTGCGCCCGGTGAATCGCGCGGTCCATGTCGGCGTGCGAACGCTCTCCCGCTTTCCAGCGCTGGAAATCCTGGTAGAGCGGCTCGAGCAATTCCTTCCATTTGTAGTCGTAATAGTCGCCGACAAGTTTCTGCTGCCACTCGCGTGTGGGGGATGGACGTTTCGGCATCGGCGCCTCACTTTTTATGTATTTTAACGCGGGATGAAGTCACGCGCAAGCCGGCGGATGGGCGGGGTCGGGGCTTGCCGAATCCGCAACGCACCGTCTCATGAGCAGCAGTTTGCGATCGCCAACGACCGATCGCGCGGAATTAGCCGGCACTCGCAAGGCCGAGCACAAGGATCGCACCTACGTGCTTTACGGACAGCGCCATTTTTGCGCATGCGTGCCGCTCGGATTGCCCCTAATTCAATCAGCGTTTCAAACTCCCTGCCGCTCACGCGCCTCTCCACTGACTTGTGGTCCGGTTGTCCTTGGACGGAAGGCGTGCGCTTGTCTTAGGCCCGGAAAAACGTCTCGGTTCTTTTCTGGTGACACGCCTCTCCTACATTCCGGCAGGGCATGTATCCTGATGAGTTTTGAAACTCAAGTTCGGTAACCGGCTCGCAAGGCTTTGGCAAATTGTCCATCGCCCAGCAAGCCGACATAGCGCAATAATTCCTGCGAACCATCTTTGAACTGATCAAAAAAAGAGGCCACGCGCTGCTTCAATTCATTCCAGCGATCCGACAGGCGATGCCGATGCAACACAGTTTGCCGCGTCCAGCGCCACAGTTTTTCAATCGGGTTCAACCAAGACGCATAAGTCGGTAACCAGACCACTTCGAGATGCGGAAGTTGGTTCAACGTGGCTTGCACCTCAGGATGTGTGTGAATGTTCCAGTTGTCTTCAATCAGATACACTTTTTCAAAACGCCGATATTGTTCTGCGAGTTGGCGATAGAACGCACTCACTTGCTGACGCCCAATGATGTAACCCTGGAGATACGTGACCTGACCTGTGCACGCATTCAACGCACCAATCACGCGCCATTGTTGATTGTTATCCTGCCCGCCATGTTCAGCGCGCGGAAAACCATCAGTGTCCGCAATCCAATCAGGGCTCGCGCTGGGCCACCGATAGTAGCCCATTTCATCCAGGAACAAAGCGACGACGTGCCGAGGGTCCGAAGCCGCATATTTCAGCACTTTTTTGATGCGGCGCACTTTGTGCGCATAAGCCGGATCAGGGCTCCAGAGTCGCACATAACCCTGTTTCCATTCAATCTCGAGCGTTTGCAATACGCGCCACACGCCGCTCAAGGTGTAGCCGGCGAGCCACTCGAAGGTTCGCCGTACAACGAGCAGGCTCCAGCGACACGGTGTCAATTGCGGATTCTGCTCTGACATCGAAGTGCAACCTGGGTTGGGGGGACGACGTAGACGATCTTGCAACTCTTCGCGCCGCGACCGCAAAGTGTATCCGCGATAACCGCCCTGTTGATGCGCTTCGAGACCGTGCACACCTTCGGCTTTGAAGATCGCGAGCCAGCTGTAGACGGTATCTGGATCGCGCGGGCGGATCAAGCCATTCTTGGCAACCCAGTGCGGGGCCCGTCCATCCGCTACTTTGAGAATTGCCGACGCGCGCTCTTGAACATAGGGGCGTGGATCGTGGTCACGATGCCACACCAGGTTTTTGCGAAACTTGTTGCTCAATGTGAAGGTGCTTTCGGCTTGAACCATCTTGTTCCTCCTGTGGAAGATGGTTCGAGCATATCATTACCGATTTTGAAAATCAAAACTCATTAGAGACGTGTCCGTGACGCGTCTCTCCCTACAGCCCGGCGACGCGTGCATCCTGTAGAGACGTGTCGGTGACACGTCTCTCCCTACATTCCGGCAGGGCAGGTATCCTGTAGAGACGTGTCGGTGACACGTCTCTCCCTACAGCCCGGCGACGCGTGCATCCTGTAGAGACGCGTCGGTAACACGTCTCTCCTACATTCCGGCGAGGCGTGCATCCTGTAGAGACGTGTCGGTAACACGTCTCTCCCTACAGCCCGGCGACGCGTGCATCCTGTAGAGACGTGTCACCGACACGTCTCTCCCAACCTCGCCGCGAAGACAATTCCGGTGGCCGGGTCAAACGCGCCTCCGAGGCGCAACATTCTGCGCCCCCAGATTCATCCCCTCCCCAAAACAAAAATGCCTTTCCGGCCCGTGCCCGGAAAGGCATTTCATTCGTTCCGTACGATTTGACGGCGCCCCTATTTCGTCTGCGGCACCCCGTGGCTGTTCACCGACATCTTTTCGGAAATCACGGTGAACTTGTCGCTGCCGTCGACGTCGTGACACGAAAAGCAGTTGCCCGTGAATTCGGTCAAGAAGGTTTCGCTGAACATGTGCACCGGGTGCACGATCGCCCGCATCGACAGAGGCGCAGACTTGCCGGCGTCGCCGGTCGCCTGCGACGCGTGGCACGTCATGCACTCGTCGTACGTCGTCTTGTATCCGTTCGCCAGCGCCGGATGCGTCAGCCCGGCCGCCTGCGCGGCGTTCTGAGCTTCCCAGGCCAGCGTATACCGTCCGTCGGGCGCGATCTGCGTGTGGCACGCCGTGCAGCCGCGCCGGGGTGCGGCAGCAGCCGCGGCGGCCGCCGCGTTGCCGACGGTGACCGAGATCTGGCTGGTGACGTACTGGCCGGCCGTGTCTGCGACGAGCAGGCGGAGGGCATACGCCCCGTCGCGGATCGTCGTTGTGTCCCAGGTCACGAGCGTGCCGCTGACGACCGGTGTGTTGTGGATGATGCCGTCGGTCAACACCCAGTCGGCGGAGCTTTTGAACTCGACCTTGTACGAGCTGAACGCCGGCCCGGTCGCACTCCCTTGGACCGTCACCTTTCCGCTGACCGTGGCCCCGTCGGCGGGCGATGTGATCGATGCCGTCGGCGTTTGCGCCAGCGCCAGGCTTGCAAAGACTAGTAGCGCCGCGCCCGCGAGGACGAGCGCCGCAACTACCTTCCGGTTCATCATGGTAAACCTCCAGGCGAGAGAGTTCGCCGTGACGTGCGAGTCAGGTTTTGTCGCTTCCCATGGTTCGTAGGTCGAATCGACCTCCTCTTCTAGCGGTGGCGCGCTCACGTCGCTTTGTAGCGCGCCCCGCACGTCGCGTCAGTTCGGCCGGCGTGATCGGCCGGCAGCGCCGGCCCGACGCCGTTGGCGTGGCAGCCCAGGCACACCGTCCGGCCGACGTGGTCCGCCGGCAGAGGCGGGATGATGGCGGAAGAAGTCGAAGCCGTCGGCGCTGTGCTCGCGCCGGACGTGGGAACAGCCGCCGCGGGCGTCGGCGAGGCTGCACCGGCCGCGGCGTGGCACGTCGTACACGTCGCGTCGGTCCGGCCGGCGTGATTGGCCGGCTCGGCCGGGCCAATGCCGTTCGCG
>JAMCRS010000189.1 GCA_023380675.1 Chloroflexota bacterium | reverse complement strand
CAAGAGCAGCGCCGAGAACGCCGGCACCGCGAATCAATTGGTCGGACAGGCGGCAGCCTTTGCCGAAGCCGGTCAGCAGAAGATGAAGTCGCTGACGCAAGCCATGGCCGCCATCGCCACGTCGTCGCAAGAGATCGGCAAGATCATCAAAGTGATTGACGAGATCGCTTTCCAGACCAACTTGCTCGCTTTGAACGCCGCGGTCGAAGCCGCACGGGCCGGGCAGGCCGGCCGCGGTTTTGCGGTCGTCGCGCAAGAAGTACGGAACCTGGCGGAGCGGAGCGCCAAGGCCGCCAAGTCTACGGCGGAGCTGATCGACGAAGCCGGGCGGCGCACGCAGGACGGCGTCAAGATCACCGACGAGACGGGCGGTGCACTGGCTGAGATCGTCCAGAACGTGGTCAAAGTCAAAGACCTCGTGGGCGAGATCGCGGCGGCGAGCGAAGAACAAAGCCGGTCCCTGGCGCAGATCAACTCCGCGATGGCTCAGGTCAATCAAGCCGCACAGTCGTCGAGCGCGCAGAGCCAGGAATTGTCCAGCACGGCGGACGAGCTAGGCGGCCTGGCGGACCAACTGCGGCAGGAGGCCGCGCGGTTCAGGCTGCGCCAGAACGGAGCGGAAGGGAAAAGCGCCGCGCCGGCGGGGTTGACGCCGGAGATGTTCAAGGCGCTGAACGAGATGGTGCAATACCAGAAGCACACGGCGGGGGCCGCCGCACCGAAAGCGCACGAAAATGGTGGAGACGGGAAGGCGATACCCGCACTTGACCGCGATGCATGTGGCTACGGCAAGTTCTAACTTCATCGCCGACCACTGACCGTTAGCCGGGTCGAGGGGCGCGCGTCCGTCGACCCGGAATGACGAACAGGGAGAACCCCCATGTCAGAAAAAAGAATCATGCTCGTGGACGACTCTAGCATGATGCGGTTGATCATCCGGAACCTGCTCGTGACCGATCCCAACCTCATCGTGCCCAGTTCGCTCGAGAACGGCAAGAAGGCGTTGGGGGACTCTTTTCAGTCATCTACCGGCAATTGGGGCTGGGTACACCCAAGATTCCAACCTAGGAAGACCTCCGGGATTCGAGGTCGCGCGATTGAGACCGCGGTTTTGGGGATTCCTGAAGGATGTCAGACCGGCGAAATGACCCGCCCAGACTGCCAAAGAAATTGCTCTCGGCGTGGCGACGCCTTCAAATGACTTGGCGCAAGCATTTCGGGCAACCCAAGGCAAACTCCCTCGTCGACACCGATTTGCCGCGTCGAGGCGCCGACTCAGCGACCAATTCAGTCGAAAGCAGACGCCAATTCGACGAGGAGCAGACGCGCAGCGCCGAGCTGGGTTCCCTGTACGGTCTCTCGCGCGCGCTTGCCACGGTGCCGCCGGATTCCGACGCCATTCTGCGTCTGGTCACGCGACACGCCGTCGAAACGATCCACGTGACACTGGCCCGCGTCCTTCTCCTCGAGAACGAGGAATTGGTGGAACGCGCCGTCCACCCGCGGCGGGTCCTCGGCTCCAAGCTCCGGATAGGTCATCGGAGCCCTCTGACGCTCTTTCCCCTCTGCCAGCGTTTGATAGAGCAGAGCGATCCGCAGGTCGTTCGCGCAAATGAATTGGCGACGACCGAGCAGGAGCGCAACACCCTCTTCGTGGGGGTTTGCCGAACGATTTGCCTCATTCCGCTGCGCGCGGACCGTCGCTGTCTGGGATTTCTTCTACTCGGCGAGGAGCGCTCGGAAGCACGCGAACCCTTTACCCCGGAGAAGGTCCGCCTGGCGCGCAGCATCGGCGATCAGACGGCGAGCGCGCTCCGTCGCGCGGAGCTGTTTGACGAGTTGGAGCGTTCGTTCGTGGAAACCGTGCTCAGCCTGGCCAACGCGGTGGAGGCCAAGGATTCGTACACCGGCGACCACGTTCAGAACGTGGCACACATGGCGCTCGACATCGGACACACACTCGGGTTGAGTGATCCCGAGCTCGAGGCATTGCGTTTCGGCGCGATCCTTCACGATATCGGCAAGATCGGAATTCCAGATGCGATTCTGATCAAGCCAGGCCCGCTCAGTCCGGAGGAGTGGACGATCATGCGGCAGCACCCGGTTATCGGCGAGCGGATTCTGGCACCCATTCAGCATCTGCAGAACGCGGCGAAGATCGTCCGGCATCATCACGAGCGATACGACGGCAAGGGCTATCCTGACGGCCTGAGCGGGGAGGCGATTCCGTTGGGCGCGCGCATTCTGACCGTGGTGGACTCGTACTGTGCGATGGTCGACCGTCGGATCTACAAGGCGCCGCGCTCGCACGAGGAGGCCATAGCGGAGATCAGACGGTGCGCGGCGAGCCAGTTTGATCCGCTTATCGTCGCCGTCTTTCTACGGCGAGCGGCGTGAGAGGTTGAATAGCAGTCGCATGACGGCTGCCACTCTTCCAGAGAGTGAATCCCACAAGGGTCGCTCTCAGGCCGCGGATATACGGCGCTCGTGCAGGCTCTCCGCGATTGCCCGCCAGTTTAATCCGAGAGCAGGGCGTACACATGGCGGATGCACAGCACCCGTCCCCGGTCCGACCCTATCGACGTTTCGACGACTACGACGAGCAAACCATGATGCTCGAGTCCAAAGGAGCCTAGGCCTCGACCTCTCTCTCGATCTGCCCTCGTGCGAGCGGATCCGAGAAGCACATGGCTTTGCGTATGCCACAAGTCGCCGGCCACGAAATGAAGCGACCGAGTCGTGAGTGACGGCGCCACGCAACGGTCAGGATTCGACCGCAAGCTCGGCAAGTACGCGGCGCGTCATCGCCGGCGCCTCGCTCGGCGTTTCCGCAACGCGAACGCCAGCCGAGCGGCGACCTTTTCGTCGGAGCTGTCGGAACCGGTCTGGACGATCGCGCCGGCGTGGCCGATTCGCCGGCCGGGCGGAAATCCAACTGCTGTTGCCGAGCCCATGAATCGACGGAACCTGATTCACGCTCTTCGCGGTTCGCCCTTGATTCAGAATCCGGCTCAAATGTGCTGTGGACCGAGAACCTACCACTTGACCTTGACGGTATCAAGGACTAGGAAAACCGCTCCTCGGTCCATGGGTCGCCCCGCATGTGGTAGCCGTATCCTTCCCAAAAGCCGGGACGGTCGGCCGGCATGAATTCGATGCCGCGCAGCCATTTGGCCGATTTCCAAAAGTACAGGTGCGGCACAAAAAGCCGCATCGGATATCCGTGGTCCGGCTCGAGCGGCTTGTCGTCGTACTGGTAGGCGAGGAGCGCGTTCTCGTCGGCGGCAAGCTCCGTTAACGGCACATTGGCGGTAAAGCCGAACTCGCAGTGCGCCATAACATACCCGGCTTCCGGCTTCGGCCTGACTTTCTCCAACACCCACGACCACGGCACGCCCTCCCAGGCTGTGTCGAGCTTGCTCCAACGGGTGACGCAATGAATGTCGGCGACGACACGTTTGGTCGGCAGCGCGAGGAATTCGTTCCACGTCAGCCGGATCGGATTCTCTACCAGTCCCCAGACCTTGAGGTCCCAGGTCTTGGGATCGAAACGCGGCACACCCCCATAGTGCAGGACAGGGAATTTCTCGGTGAGATACTGACCGGGAGGAAGTCTCCCACCCTTGGGGTCAAACGGGCGCTTTGGGTTTGCGCGCTTGAGGCGAAGTACTTTGTCGATAGGATTGTCAGGCACTCGTCTTATCCTTTCGTCGGAATCAGCCAGGACGGAGCTTGCTTCGCTCATCCGAGACTGGCGCGCCCGACGCGCGCCTCTGCCGGGCGAACCACGCTGCGCCAACGCGCATGTTGTCGAGGAATTATAGCTTTCTGAATTGCGGTGTCAATCGCTTGCGCGCATTTCCACAGAACTAGACATTCGAATCCGATTCAGACCTAGCCGCAGATCGCAGAGGGAAGGTTCGCAAGAAATCTTCATTCGCCAAACGGCCACGAGGGAATTGTCCTCGCTGTGTCAAACGGGGAAGGTTAGTCCCATGCGGAAAACCCAGCGATTTGAGGTCTCTGAACGGCGTTAGGCAAACAAGCGCGCACGGGGTGCCGAGAGCAATCCCGTCGCTGGGTATGTCCGCGATCGCGGCGCACGTATGAGACCCGAGCCGTGTCTCCGCTCTGCGTCCAGATTCAGCGTTCGCGCTTTGAGCACGTCGCTCAGCGAGATCATCCCCAGCAGTTTGCGCGAGCTGCCGTGCTCCACGACCGGAAAGCACGTCAGTCCCGTGTCGGCCATGCGCGTGACGACGACCCGCATCGGCTCGTCCGGATAGGCGATTACGGGATTACGGATTACGATTTCGCGAAGAGGCGTAAAGCCGGATTCGTCGCGATGACTGGCTACCCAATGTTCGAGTCTCCCGCGTGTGACCGCGCCAAGCATATTCCCATCTCGATCGATGACGGGGTAGAGCAGCTGACCGCGCGGCATGCTCGTATTATCGAACTGCTGCACTACCGCCTCGGCCGTGACGTCCTCTGGCAGCGCAATGGCATTCGACCGCATGACCTCGCGCGCAAAGAGAATTTCGAGCGGATCAACCGCGTATTCGCCGCTAATATGGTATCCCCGCCGAGCCACCTTCTCAGTCAGAATCGAGCGTCGCAGCACGAGCACCGTCACTCCATACGCGAGAAAACAGGCGACCAGGAGCGGCAGCAGCGAATTCACATCGTGTGTCAGCTCGAGCGTGAATACCACGCCGGTCAAAGGCGCTCTCAGCGTGCCGGCCAGGACTGCAGCCATGCCGATGAGAGGCCAAAAACCGGCGCCTTGGTCGGGTAACACGATTCCGGCCAATGCACCCAGCGCCCCGCCCATCATGAGCAGCGGCGCCAACACGCCGCCCGAGGTTCCTGAGCCGAGCGAAACTGTCCAGATAACCGATTTGACCAGCAGAATGCCCAAAATCAACTGCGTAGGTACATCGCCCCCGATCAGCCGCCCGATGGTGTCATAGCCCACTCCAAGCGCCGGTGGAAAGATCAGACCGCCGATCCCAACGACGAGACCGCCAATTGCCGGCCACCACATCCAGTGGATAGGCAATTTCCGGAACGTATCTTCTGCCGCATACACTGCCTGGGTCATGACCATCGCCAATCCGCCGGCGAGAATTCCCAGCCCCACACAGCCGAGCAGGCCCAGGGGTCCGATGTTGGCCGGATGCGCTGGCGTGGGAAAAAGCGGACCCGTGCCAAGCAGCACAGGGCGGATGACGGCCGCGGTCGCGCTCGCGCACGCGACCGGGATCAGGCTGCGCGGCTTCCATTCGAACAGGAGGACCTCGACCGCAAGCAGCACCGCCGACACCGGCGCGGCAAAGGTCGCCGACATGCCGGCCGCGGCGCCGGCGACCAAAAGAGTCTTGCGCTCGGCGCTGGTCAAATGCATGAACTGAGCGACGAGCGATCCAATGGCGCCGCCGCTCATGATAATCGGTCCCTCCGCGCCGAAGGGACCGCCCGAACCGATCGACACGGCCGACGAAAGAGGCTTCCAGAACGCCACCTTTGGCTCGACGCGGCTGCCATTGATCAGGATCGCCTCGATGGCCTCGGGAATCCCGTGCCCGCGAATCCGCTCTGATCCATAGCGGGCCATCAGGCCCACGATCAGAGCGCCGACGACCGGCACCGCGATTTCGAGCAAGCCGAGGTGGTTTCCGGCCGGCGAGACAAGCACAGTATCCCAACGTTGAAAGAAAAAGAGGGAGTCTTCATTGTTGCCACAACCTCGTGTCTGATGATGGCCTAACCCGTCTCCGCGACGTGTCACAGTGCAGATGTGCCGGGCTCGCCGGTTCGCACATCTGCCCCTATCGTCGAGCAAGCTTACTTGACGATCAGCTGGCCGACCATGCCGGCCTCCTTGTGACCCGGCTCGTCGCAATAGAACTGGTACGTCCCGGGTGTCGTCGGCGCCTGGAACGTTTGCGAGACGCTCTTGCCCGGGTCGACGGTCATCTTGACGTGCGCCGGGTTCAGCACCCATGTGTGCTGAACGCTGCCGGTGTTCTTTAAGGTCAGGTCGATCGTCTGACCGGGCGACGCATTGATGGTGCTCGGGTCGTATTTGAACTCCGTAGCGGTCATGCTCACATTTTGCGCCGTACCAGTTCCGGCAGCGCTGGCGCTGCTTGCGCCGCCGCACCCCGCAAGCGCCGCCACCAGGATCGCTCCCACGACAATCAGAAACATCAATCGGCGATACATTCTAGCATCTCCTTTCCGCACTCTCGTATCTCATCCTCCTCCGCGAATTGGACGCAACCTCCGCCTGAGAGAGTCGCCGAGCGCCTTGCCTCGAAGACAAGCCCGGTCGTGCCAGGGGCTCGTCATCTTCTAGACCGCCCGGCCCGGCGTCGCGCGACGGCAGTTCTCGTGGAGCTTTGCGCTTTTGACCGGCGATTCGTCACTCGTTTCTCCAAATAGGCCTTGAGAACCACCGCACTGTTGTGCTCGACATCGCGCGCGCTGTACAACAATGTCACCGTGCCTTTGAGGGCCGCCGCGACGAGCGGCTCGAGCGCGTCGCGACGACTCGTCAGTTCCGCCGCGTACCGCTGCTTGAACTGCAGCCATTTGGCCGGATCGTGCGCAAACCACCGGCGCAGCGCGTCGCTCGGCGCCACTTCTTTCAACCAAGCGTCGAACCGTAGACTGCTCTTTGACATCCCACGCGGCCACAGCCGCTCGACCAAAAAACGTTTGCCGTCGCGCGGACTGGCGGAATCGTATACCCGCTTGGTCTGTATCATCGCTGCCTTCTTTTCGTTCGGTCCGTTGGCCAACGCCTTTAGTATAGCACCGTCGCCGGCCCGCAATGCTAAAATTCAGCTAAAGTTATCGCACACTTGTCCGCGTCTGGTTCGCAATTCGTTTGTAAGAGTTTCGTTAAGGTTCTCGCAGGGATCGAATTCGACCCGGGCCAGACGCGTTCTCTGGAAGCGACTCGCGGATCGCCTCGTCTGCCGGATTGTGCGACTCCGTCCGCCCAGCGGTCTAGACGTACGTCCTCTCTTCGTGCGAAGACAGCGCGGCCTCCCTGCCGCGCCGGTGAGACCGACAGTCTATACGGGGTCGCGGCAATTCACGCGCGCGGAACCAACCGAACGCTCGGCGGCGTGGATTGGGTTGCCGTCCAACCCGATCGTCGCGCGGCATTTCGAACGACGCTGGCACTTGTCGATTCATTTTGACAGCAAGCGCTGTTAACGGCGCGACCAGAGACGATGCAATTCTCGTTCTCTTCCCATAAGGTATCCTGAAGGAAAGCTTTAGCCCGCCTTAAGTTCAACTCCGGGGCGCCATGTTATAGTGAGCCGGTCGGCGTAGTGCTTCGCCGGGCCGGCGGTTTCAGAAGGGCCACCCGGCATTTCTCGGCGAGGATCGTCCAACGGAGCACCACGTCAAGCGCATGAAACGACTTTCACATCACCAGGATTGCGGCACCTCGTGTGATTCGTTTCCCGGCAATCTCGACCAGGATTCTTGACCGGACTCTGCGATGCCCATTCGCGCGTGGAATACGACTCGAGCGGCAGTTCAAAGACACCCACGGCTTACGGCGCTGGCGATCGTCGTCGTGCTGCTTGTCGTTCTCGGCAGCGCGTATGCCGTTCACGCCTCCACCGCCGAGGCCGCATATCAACAACCGATTGCGTTCAACCATGAGGTGATGGTCCAGGCCGGGATACCCTGTCTCTTCTGCCACACCGGCGCTACCCAGTCGGCCGTTGCCGGCATCCCGAGCGTCGACCGCTGCATGGGATGTCACCGGACGATCGCGACCGACAATCCCGAAGTCCAAAAGGTCGCCGCGTACTGGCAGGCGCAAAAACCAATTCCCTGGGTTCGCGTCAACCGCCTTCCCCGCTTTGTCTATTTCAGTCACGCGGTCCACGTGACGGTTGCCGGCCTCAACTGCGAAACCTGCCACGGCGACGTCGGCCACATGACGGTCGTCAAGCCGACGGCGCAATTCACGATGGGTTTCTGCCTGGGGTGCCACGAGAAACAACCCAACGCGCCGCAGTTGATCGAATGCATCACGTGCCACAAGTAGGAGTTTGGGATGGGGGGAATCTCACGTCGCGATTTCATTAAGCTCGGCGTCGTCGCCAGCGGCTCTGCCGTCCTGGCGGGCTGCCAGACTCCCAGCCAGTGGGTGACGCTCGAACCGTATGTTCGTCCGCCGGAAGAGCAGTTGGCCGGCACGGCGACCTGGTACGCCAGCACGTGTCGTCAATGCCCGGCCGGCTGCGGCATCGTCACTCGAATTATGAATGGCCGTGCGAAAAAGATCGAAGGCAACGGCGAGCATC
Organism: Chloroflexota bacterium; assembly: GCA_023380675.1. The sequence goes on along the minus strand of JAMCRS010000189.1, from coordinate 888 downwards.
CCTTGAACCAAGGCAAATCATGTGCGCGCGGTCAGGCCGCACTCCAGGTGCTCTACGATCCAGATCGGCTGACCAGCCCGGCCCGGCAGAGCCCGCGCGGAACGCGGCAGTTCGCCCCCATCAGTTGGAACGAAGGGATCAACTCTCTTTTCGAGCGGGTCCGGGCCGCCGGCGACCACATCGCCGTCTGGGGCAATTCGACCATGTCGGGTCATCTCTACGATCTGTTCAGCCGACTCACGGGCGCCCTCGGCGCGCCGTCTCCCATCACGTTCGACCTCTATACGGCCTATCACGGCTACGCACTGCTGAGAGAGACGAGCCGCCGATTGTTCGGACGCGCCGCGCTCCCGAGCTACGACCTTGGCCGGGCAGACGTCGTGTTTTCGTTCGGGGCAGACCTTGCCTCGACTTGGCTGTCGGCCGTACGTTACGGCGCGGAATTCGGCGGCCTACGAAGCCAGGAACTCGGCAAGCGCGGCTATCTGGTCCAACTCGAACCCAAGATGTCAATCACCGGCGCCAAAGCCGATCGCTGGCTCCCGATTCGCCCGGGCGCAGAGGGAATCGTCGCGCAGGCGATCGCGCGCATCATTGCCGATAAATCACTGGGGTCGACGGAACGGGCCTCGCTCGCCCGGGCATTCGCCGGGACCACGACCGTGAACGAGGCAGCCGCGGCAAGTGACCTTTCAGCCAGCACGCTCGGAGAGCTTGCACGCATCTTTGCGCAGGCGGGCCGGCCGCTGGCGATTCCCGGGAGCACGCTGACTGGCCAGACCAACGGTGCGGACGCACTCGCCGCGGTCCAGTCGTTGAATCTCATCGCCGGGAACGTGAATGCCGCCGGCGGCATGGGATTGGACGCCGCGCCTCCCCTGGCGACGC
>JAMCRS010000188.1 GCA_023380675.1 Chloroflexota bacterium | reverse complement strand
AAGACACTTTCGCCGCGCCTGAATCAAAGGAGAAGGTGTAAGCATGTCAACGCCACAGAGACTGATTCCGCGTTATCGCTTGATGCAGCGCATTTCCCACTGGACGTTCACTATCGCGTTCCTTGTTCTGCTGCTCAGCGGGCTGGGGCTGTTCGTTCCCGTCGTCAACGTCTGGACCGCGAACACGACGGGACGCCTAGCGCACCGCGTCGCCGCGGTCGTGCTGATAGCAACGCCCCTGTTCTATCTGCTCACCGATCGCCGTGGCTTGATGCAGCTACTGAAGGACTCGGTGACGTACGACCAGGACGACCGGGAGTGGTTCAAGCACTTTGTTCCCTATGTCTTTGGCAATGCCAAAGGTCTTCCGCCGCAAGGCAGAATCAATGCCGGCGAGAAACTGCACCATGTGGCGATCATCCTGGGTTTTATCGTGATCTCGATCACGGGATTGCTGCTGTGGTTTTGGCAAGACATCCCGGCCAACGTTCGTCTTGTGACGCTGATGATTCACGACGCGGCCATGCTGGAATTGACCGTGCTAACGCTGGGTCACGTGTTTTTTGTGTTCGTCTACGGCGCGCTGGCCGGAATGTGGGGGGGCTCCGTCACTCAAGCCTATGCACGGATGGAACATCCCAAGTGGCTGGCGCAGATAGTTGCGGAAGGCAAAGTAGATGCGTCCAAGGGTTAGCACAAACGAGAAGCAAATCGCGCTTTGCCGTTTGCTTGCCCAGGCGCTGGCTTATCCCGACAAGCATTTTGTCGCCAACTTGCAGGCCGCCGTCGGTCAGGTCACGCTGGAGCTTTTTGACGACGGCAGCTTGCCGCTGAGCGCACTCGTGGACGAGTTGGGCAAGTTGGCGCCCTTGCCGCTCGATCAAGTACAAGGTGAGCACACGCGCCTGTTCGTCAGCGCGTATCCGCACGCGCCGTGTCCGCCGTACGAGTCGGCGTACCGCGAAGGCGAGCTGCTCGGCATCGCCGCCGAGCAAGTGGGCGCGCTTTATCGCGAGTGGGGCCTGGTCGTGCATGAAGAACAAGTGGACCACGCCGGGGCGGAACTGGAGTTCGTCGCCTTTTTGCTGGCGCTCGACACGCCGGACTCACTCGCGGCGGCAGGCGAGTTCCTCCAAACGCATCTCTTGACCTGGCTGCCGCGCCTTGCCGACGACTTGACGCGTGAGAGTCGCTTTGGATTCTATCGAGTGCTGGGACGTTTGCTCGCGGCGATGCTGCGCGGGCAATTCAGCTTCGCGATGCAAAGTGCCTAGATAGCACCGGGTCCTTACAGGCTAAATGGCAACGCCCAATGAGTCGAGCCGGCGGGCGTTGCCACAAGCCGGGCGGTCTCTGAAGGTGACACTGCGCCCGCTCAACGGCCGGCTGGTGATTCATGCGGCACGCCGGCAATTAGCGCTTGCCTAGGACAAGATCAAGTTGGCCGGTCGAATTTCGGACCGGATGCGGGCAGGACCGCAGCTCAGCGGAGGTTTCCTGATACTGAATTGTGTCTTGCCCGTCCGACTGACGCCATCCAACTCGGCGCGCCCGTCGGACTTAGCCTCACGCTGTGTGGAATGCGGCTTGTGCGTGTCCGTGTGCCCAACGAACGTTTTCAGAACCAGTAGCGCGAGTGATGAGCAGATTCTCAACGCGGCCAAATCGTACGCCCAAGTCGAATTCGCTTGCTCGCGAAAACAAGAACGCGACTCCACGAACGCACCGGGGGTTGAAGGCATCCTCTCGGTCAGTTGCCTTGCGCGACTCTCGCCCGAACTGCTCGCCGCTTTGGGTAGCGAGCACGCGACGGTCTGGCTCGACGATTTGCCTTGCGCTGGATGTGCGATCGGAAAGCGGACCCGTCCACATATCCTCGCCGCGCGCGACGAAGCGAATCAGTTGCTGACCGCGTGGGATCGCGGTGACACGGTGCATTGCCACACCGACGCGCGCAAGCCGGGCAGCGCGGCGCGACGAGTGCCTCTGTTGCGCGAGACAAGTCCTGTACAGTCGCGGCGCGAGCTTTTCTCCTTCCTCGCGCGTCAGATGGCGGCCAGCGCAGTAGAAACCGTCGCGGCACCGTTGCCGGGATTCGAAGCGCCGACCGAACCCATCGGCATCCAACTGCCATCCGCGCGGATAACTCTGCTGAGCGCGCTGACGAATCTGGGTGCCCCGCGGAGCGCGTGTGTGGAAAGCACACGACTCGCTTCCGTCCAAGTTGGCGAAGCTTGCACGGCCTGCGGGCTGTGCGCGAAAATCTGTCCTAGGCAAGCGCTGTATTTCCAAATCGAAAGTGATCAGTACACATTGACCGCGCGTCCGCGGCTCTGTTTGGGCGCGGCATGCAGCTTGTGTCGGGTCATGTGTCCGGCGGACGCACTCACGATTTCGACCGGCGCCCGACGCGAGGACTTGTTGCAGACGAACCGCTAACGTTGCGCCGCGGCGCACTGAAGGTATGTGACAAGTGTCATACGCCGTTCGCCGCGGAAACGGGGCAGTTGTTGTGTCCCATCTGCCGAGGGACGGTACAGGAAAGAAATGCGTTCGTCAACGAGCTCTTCAAACAACCCTAGTGGTTTCTCCGAATGGTGTGATCTAAGGGGCCAGCGGCTCCATGACCCCGCCGAATCTCGCCAAGAGGGACGACCGACGAATTGTTAACTTGACAGATACCAGAATTTGACTATAATGGTTATTGTACGGAACAGCGCATTCTGACCCTGAAGCAGCACCCAGGCCCATTCAGGAAGTGTGGACCCCCGGGTGCTTTTTCTTTTTGTCAGACGTTAGGTTCCGACAGGTTTCAACGAAAGGAGCCACTAAGATGGCTGATCGAGTCACCGGTACGGTGAAATGGTTCAATGCGGCGAAGGGATACGGGTTCATTAGTCGCGAAGGCGGCAAGGACCTGTTCGTCCACTTTTCCGAAATTCAGGACGCGGGCAACGGCTACCGCAACCTGAACGAGGGTGACCAAGTGGAGTTCACCGTCGGCGAGAGTCCCAAGGGACCTCAGGCAACCAACGTCACCAAGTTGAGCTAATCCGCACGGTGATCGCAGTTTCACGATTCTACTGCTATTATCTAAGAAGAAGTCGACAACGATTCTCCCGACGAGATAAGCGGCGGGTTGTGAATACAAAAACAAGCAGGATCACGATGATCCTGCTTGTTTGTTCTAGTCCCGGAGAGCCGGGCGCCCGACCGGTCCGGCATCCACTCGAATGCACGAGTGCCGCTAGACGGCGCTTCGGCTCGTGCGGGCAGCGGGCGCCTGGCCGAGCAGCGCCTCGATTTCCGCTTGAGCGACCTGAGCTGTGACCCCTTCGGTTGCCGCCCACTCGTCGCAGAGCGCCTTACTGATCCTCTTCAACAGGTCGTCGTCGGACTTGCTCAAGGGCTTGCGTTCTCCATCCGCCCTGAGATCGCGGACCGTTTCGCACAGCGATGGAAGCAACCGTCCCTTGAGCCGCCGCGCGATGTCCACCTGGCGCAATTGACGGTCCCTTTCCAGACGGACCGGCTGGCTCTTTAAGATCCTGCGGCAGTCGTTCAGGCTCTCCGGGGCGGCAATTGCACGCAGGACCGTCGTCCCCTGCTCGTCGATCGGGACCCAGACAGTGGGACCGTTCGTCTTGACCTCAATGAATCAATGAGTCGTTGCCCCGGAAAACTGCTGCTTGGCGAACGACTTGACGGTGCCAACGCCGTACACGGGATGGACGACTCTATCTCCAACTCGGAATTGCATGGAACCTCCTGGGCCCCGCACGTGCACTCGCAAGCCCGCCAACCGGGCGTGTTCCGAAATCCCGCTTTAGCGCGCAGCAATACGAAGAAAAACCGCCCACCCACGAGAGGGTCGGCGTCCAACACCGGAAGGGAAACCTACCGATATCCAAGACTATTATATCACCGAACGGCATTCGTCACAACGCGTCCCGGCGCGGATGCGCGGCGACTCCGCGGGAGAGTTTGACAGCGTCGATCATGCATGATAGGATTCGGCCGCCTGATGAACCCTCCGGCTCAATGCAGGAGCGAGGGCAAGTTGCAAGTCAGATCGGCCCGTTCTGGTCGCACGCCAGAGCGGGCTTTATTTTTTCGCGTCAGAACCATCGGAAAGGAGCGCACGTTGAATTCCATGCCGAACGATTTCATCCGTGGGGGAGGGAAACGTGGAAAGCGAGACGAAGAAATGCCCAAGCACACGAACAACAATCGGCGCATGACTCGGACCAAAGTGTCCTCTTCTCCGACGGCTTCGATCGTGCCAGCCGCGATCGCGATTCAGCCGCCCGCGCCGACCCTGGTTCCGACGCGGACGGCCACCCCTCGACCAACCGAGGCACCGACCCCGCTGTCGCCCGATTACACGTCGATTCAGCAGTTGTCGAGAGGCACGAACGTGATCCTCGCCGGCTATCTCAGCATTCCCGGGGGAACCTATTGCCAGCTCGGCACCTGCGGATTATTTCTGACCGATCCGTCCGAGCGCAGCCGCCAGCTCACGATTTTCGTCGACACGCCCCTGGCCGGCCACACGCCGGCGCCGAACGAAATGTTCGAGCTGGCCGACCAATACAAGGAATCGGATTTGAGAGTTCGCACGGAGGACAGCAATATCGTCGGCAGCGGCGCCCTGATACGCGTGAGAGGTCGGATCTGCAATACGACCAAGGGCGCCGTTTGCATTTCTCAGATCAACCGAATCGAACAGATTAAGCAGTAACGCAATCGATCCGGCGACGGGGTGGCGAAAGAGTGCAGTCAACCGACCGCGTGAATGCGCCGCTGCGTGTCGCGCAGCCGCCATGGCGGCATCACGGGTGACGACCTCCGCCGGCGGCCAACGCGCGTCTTAGAATCGGCGCCGAGAGCCGCCGTGAAAGCCGCCCCGCGAGTTTCCAAAGCCGCCGCGGGCTGGGCCTCGGTCCTCGCGCGGCTTGGCGATATTCACGACGATGGGACGCCCGTCGAGCTCGTAGTTGTTGAACATTTCGATCGCCTTTAGAGCATCGGCGTCGTTCGCCATCTCGACGAATCCAAATCCTTTGGACTGGCGCGTCGTCCGGTCCATGATCATCGCGACGTCTTTGACCTCGCCGGCCTGAGCGAAGAGACGCTCCAGGTCCCCTTCGCTGATGATCGAAGACAAGTTGCCTACGTACAGCTTGGATTCCACCAAAAACCTCCCCCTATAAGTCTATGCGCGGCCAACGCGCCATTCCCTCCAATCCGCCCTACGACCCGGCGGTCGTCAAGACGCCTGCACGGCCGGTTTCGTCTCCCGCGGCCGCCGCTGGGCCTGGACGTAGCGGCGAATCGCTTCGGCATTCGGCTGCGCGAGTGCAGGCGCGTGAGGGTCGATCCCTTCGAGCTGCCGTCGCTGAAGCTTCTTTTGCAGTATCTTTTCGATCTGCCGGACGATATCTTCGTCCATCGCGGTCACGAGTGTGTACGCGTGTCCGGCCGCCTGCGCTCGCCCGGTGCGTCCAATGCGGTGAACGTAGTCTTCGGCTTGCATCGGCACGTCGTAGTTGACGACGTGGGAGATTCCCTCGACGTCAATTCCTCGCGCGGCGATATCGGTCGCGACCAGGACGCGTGAGCGGCCCTCGCGGAAATCCTCCAGCGCGGCCACGCGCTGACCTTGCGAACGATCGCCGTGAATCACGCCGGCCGAAATATTGGCGCGCCGCAACTGCTGCACCAGCCGGTCGGCCCGGTGCTTGGTGCGAGCAAAGACCAGCACGCTGTCCATCTCTTCTTCGTGCAGCAATTGCTGCAGCGCGCGTGCCTTGAGATGTTCCGGCACGGTGAAGAGCGTCTGCGTAATCGCCGGCGGCGTGGAGGCCGTCTCGACGCGGACGCGCGCCGCGTTTCGGGTGATCTGGGCTGCGAGCTGGACGATCGCCGGCACGAGCGTCGCGGAGAACAGCATCGTCTGCCGCTCGCGCGGCAGGCGCGCGATGATGCGCCGAATGTCCGGCAGAAACCCGATGTCGAGCATGCGATCCGCTTCGTCGAGGACGAGGACCTCGAGCGAGTCAAAGCCGACATTCTTGCGTGCGAGGTGGTCGAGCAGCCGACCGGGCGTGGCGACGACGATATCGGCGCCGCGCCGCAGTGCCTTGGTCTGGCTATCCATTCCGAGTCCGCCGAAGACAGCGGCGACGTGCAGGGGTGTATTCGCACTCAACTGTTCCGCATGCTCCGCAACTTGCAGGGCAAGCTCGCGCGTGGGGACCAGAACCAACGCCCGCCCGGCGCCCGGGTGCCGGCGGCCTCCGAGGAGGCGTTGCAGCACGGGCAGCAAAAAGGCGGCGGTCTTGCCGGTGCCCGTTTCCGCCGACCCCAAAATGTCCTGACCGCGCAGCGCCGCCGGGATCGTGGCGGCCTGGATCGGCGTCGGCTGCGTAAAGCCGAGCGACTGGACGCCGGCCTCTAGGCGCGCGTCAAGACCAAAACTAGTGAAACTCATCAAACTCCTATGCGGTGAGAATATGCCGAGGTGAACAACCGCTGGGGACACATCGGTCGCCAAGCGTCACGGGCATTTTCATCAAACGCACCAAGTAACCTGGCGAGCGTTAGGGGAGCGATAGGTAACAAAAAACCGCCTGAGTCGCAAGATCGGGCGGCATTGTTTGACCGAACCTACGTATCTCTAACAAGGGACAGTATAGCACAGATTCGGATTGCCGTCAAACCGAGTCGCGCAAAAGCTCATTGATTCCCCGCACCGGCCGCTGGCAGAGTCAGCGCGCCCGGCGCGGCGGCAACACTCGAAACCGGCATTCCGCCGGCGATGTCGGAAATTGTCGTTCGCATGCCTTGTTACATTTGTTACGTTCGTCACGAAGAATTACCCACTTCCGATCGCGAAGCACGCGTCTTTGCGCCGATGGCTTGGCCAAGGAAAAACGCCGAAAGCGGGATCCAGTGCAGCGTGATGCGATCGAATCCGGTCGTCAGCCACCAATTGACGTCGAAGGACGATTGCGCGGTCGCGACATAGTACGTGTAAATGACGGCGAGCACGTTCAGGACGATGAGCGTCACGAGCGGAGCCTGCAAGCGCCAATCCCTCAATGCGATCACCAGCGCGACGATCAGCCCGATCCAAAGCAAGCCCCAGTCCTGCAGCGCGACCACGCGTTGTCCCAGGTAGCCGATGATCGCTCCGAGGCGCGCGGTATCCAGTCGCCCGGCCAGTGCGTCGATCACGCCAATCGGCGCGAAACCAAAATAGTCGCCATAGTTGGCAACCCGGGTCCAAATCGTCCACGGGAGCCACAGGGCAACGAAAATGGCTGCATAAGTCGACGCCTGCTTGGCTGTTTCCTTGAACGGCCGCGCGAAGAGGAGCAACACAGTCAAATTGATCGCAAAGTACATTGGGCCTTCGGTGCGAGTCCATGCGGCGAGCCCTACCAAGACTGACGAGACCACGAGCCACGCGCGTTTGCGCTCGGTCAAGAAGCGGTAGAGATAGATCGCGCTTGCGACGTAGTAGAAGGCGAACGGGAGATCCGCATACGCGATCGTGGCCTCGAATTGAACGATCGGGGTCGCTACCAAGAACAGCGCACACGCCAGCGCCAGCGTCGATCCGATGCGATGACGCAGATTGGCGATCAAAAGCGCGGCGAGGGAGAGCAGATACA
>JAMCRS010000187.1 GCA_023380675.1 Chloroflexota bacterium | reverse complement strand
CTCGGACTCGACGCCTGCCGCAAGCTAAAGGACGAGCGCAGCGCGATCGCCATCGTGAGCAGCCTCGGCTTGGTCTACCAACGCCGGGGCGACTGGCAACAGGCCGTCGAGTTCTACCGGAACGCTATGACGCAAATGGAGGGATTCGGCACCGAGGCCGGGATGGCGGAAGTCTACATGCACCTCGGAACGACGCTGACCCAGCAAGAGAACTGGAACCGTGCGCTCGCCGCCCTGACCAAGTCGATGCAGATCCGCCAGAAGCTGGGCGACGCGCGAGGGATCGCGGAGACACGCGCGAATCTGGGGATGCTTTACGCCAAGCACGGCGAGACGGTCAAGGCGCGCGCACTGTGGAACCAGGCGCTCGAGGTGCTCGATTCGCTGGGTTCGCGGAGCGAGGCCGATATCGTCCGGCGGTGGCTCAAGAGCCTGCCCAGAGACCGTTGAGGGCGCCCGCGCCGCGAATCATTCGGCCGCGATCGGCAGGCTGACGATGAAGGTCGTCCCCTGCCCCAATTGGCTCGTCACCTGCATCGTCCCGTTGTGATGCGCCACGATCATGTAGCTCACGTACAATCCGAGGCCCGAGCCCCTTCCCCGCGGCTTGGTCGTGAAGAACGGCTCGAATATCCGAGCGAGATCCCGCTCGGCAATCCCCGGCCCGTCGTCGGTAAATGAGGCTAGCACGGACTGGCCGTCCTCGCCAATGCGGGTCGTGATCTGTATGTCCCCCTCCGCTTGCTCGCCCATGGCGTCGCGCGCATTGATGAGCAAATTGGTCCAAATCGTTTGCAGGTGCGAGGCGCTGGCGTTGACCGGCGGCAAATCGTCGCACAGGTTCTTGGTCACGCGAATGTGGTTCCTCTGCAGTTGATGAACGATCAAGGCCAGCGCGTCCTCGATCGTCGCGTTCAGATCGAGCGGCACGAACTGATAGTCTTCCTGGCGTGAGAAATCCAGCAGGTTGCGCACCACCTTGCTGGCCCGCAGCCCCGTCCGCTCGATCAATTCGGCCATTTGATAGCGCGGGTCGTCGGGCTCGAGAGCGCGCAGCAGCATCTGCGCGTTGCCGTATACCGCCGTCAGCGGATTGTTGATCTCGTGCGCAACCCCCGCGGCCAGCTCTCCGACCGCGGCGAGCTTGGCGGACTGGACGAGCGTCGCCTCCATCTTGCGCTGCTCGGTCACGTCGCGTGCGATCTCGATGACTCGATCGACCCCGCCGTCCTGATTCTCGAGCGGATAGGTCCGCAGCTCAAAGTCGCGCGGCTTGCCGTCCGGCCCGGTGCGGCTCCGGTTGATCAACGTCGGCTTGCGCGTGTCCAGCGTGACGTTCACCGGGCATTCCGAACACGGCCGGTCGGACCGATCGAGGATCTCGTAGCAGAACTTGCCGACCGCCAGGCGAGGATCGAGACCCACCTGCGCCGCCGCCGCCCGATTGAGCGCGACGGTCCGTAAGTCCCGATCGACGATGAGGATGGTGTCGTCGATTCCGTCGACCAGCGTGCGCAGCGTATTGCGGCTCTCGACGATGAGCCCCTGGGTCCGCGCCATTTCCTGGTACGCTTTGTTCAATTCCCCGAACAGCCGCGCGTTTTCGATCGCGCCGGCGACCGAGTTCGAGATCGAGTCCAGCAGCTCCATCTGCCGCGCGTTGAACGTGCCGTCGATCTTGTTGATCAATTCGATCACGCCCAGGACTTTGTCCCGCGTTTTGCGCGGATGAGCCATGATCGATCGAGTCGTGAACCCGGTGACCGAATCCGGCTCGGCGTACCAGCGCGGGTCGGCCCGAACGTCGTTCACCAAGGCGGGCTGCCCGCTCCGGACGACCCAACCCGCAATGCCCTGGTTGACGTTGAAGCGAATCTGCCGGTCCGCGAGGCTCCCCAGCGCCACCTGGAAGAACAACTCGTTCGTCTGCTCGTCGAGCAGCATGAGCGAGCACTTTTCGACGCCGAACAGGTCCTGGACTTCTTGCATCGTCAGCTGGAGCACCCATTCGAGTTCCAGCGTCGAGTTGATGCTGGCCTGAATGCGATTGAGGGCCGCCAACTCACGAACACTGCGGCGGCTCCCGGTCAGAAGACGAGCGTTCTCGAGCGTCATCGCGACCTGGCTCGCCGACGCTTCGATGTGGCCGAGTTGGTCCGGCTCGAATGCCCCGGGCGAGGCGTTCTCCACGGTGAGAAAACCGATCGTCTCTTCGTCGACGACGAGCGGCACCGTAACGCGAGAGCGTACCCAGGACCCGTCGGCCAAATTGTCCAGGCCAAGCTCCGTTTTCGTATCCGGGATGACGACGAACCGGCCGGTGGTCGCCGCGCGCAGCAAGTGGGGCGTTTGTTGAATAGGACGTCGGACGGAGATCATGTCCGGCGAGGCAGGGGCTTGACGGCCGGCGGCGCGCACGATCCGGGCCGCGCCCGCTTCGATCAGTAAGACGCTCGCCTGGTCATACGGAACCACACGCGCGAGATTCGTCAAGATCTGGTCGAGCGTCTGCTCGAGCTTGTGCACGGTGGTGAGGTCAGCTGCAGAATCGTTCTGAAGGGGACGCGTGCGCGCCGGTTCGCTCGCAATCGAGTCACCCGACCACTCCCGTGTGGTGCCCGTGAGCCTGACGACACGGCCGGCTTCGTCGAACTCCGGCGCGCCGTCGCTGATCACACGCTTTGGCCCATCCGCGGTCACAATCCGAAAAGCCATCTCAAAACGACGTTCGGTCCGGATCGCCTGGTCCACGGCTCCCTGGAACAATGCGCGATCGTCCGTGTGAATCGACTCTACATATTCCGGCATGCTCCGGCCTCCTAAAAGACTGCCTTCC
>JAMCRS010000186.1 GCA_023380675.1 Chloroflexota bacterium | reverse complement strand
TTTGCTCATCCCTTCCGATGGGAATGGTCGTGCCATGACTTTCTGTACTGGCTCAACAACACGCCTCGCCTAATTCGTTGCAAGACTTAGGCATCAGGTCACTAGGCGCGGCGGCCGGCTGGCGCGACAGGTAAAGATCGCCGGAACATACGACGACGAACGATTGAAGGAAATGTCGCTCTAGAAGGAGGGTTCAATGGAGAACCTGGACAAGATCCGTAAGCTGATCGAAAAGCACGGCATCCCTGGTCGCGACGCCTACGATTTGCCGACGAGCCAGCGCCGCTTTCCGGACGGGGCATCGTACCGTATGGAAATCTCGGGCGTCGAACGACCCGAGGTGCTCGAGGCGCTGCTCGAAGAATCTGACAAACGCAAGACCCCTATTCACCGCCTCGTTTCGACCGTGATGGGCGCAACTCTTCTGGACGACGACGAGCTCAAGCGCTTCGCCCGTCTGGCGGCGCAGGCCAAATCCGAAGTCATCATCACCCCCGGGCCGCGCGCGAGCTGGGACGTCGGTCGCCAGATCGCGACCCCCGAAGGCGCACTGAGCGGCTTGCGCCACCGCGGCTCCGATCAACTCGCCTACTACGTCGCCGACATGATGCGCTGCATCGAGATCGGGTTCCGCGGCTTTCTCGTCACCGACGAAGGCCTGCTGTGGCTTTTGAACGAGATGCGCGCCAAAGGCGACATTCCCAAAGACGTCATTTTCAAGATCAGCATCTACGCCGGGCACGCCAATCCCGCCGGTGGCAAAGTTCTCCAAATGCTCGGCGCGAGCACGTTCAACCCGGTCGGCGACCTTTCGCTGCCGGCCCTGGCCGCGATCCGCCAGGCGATCGACATCCCACTCGACCTGCACGTCTATTTGAGCGACTCGTTCGGCGGCTTTAACCGATTCTACGATACGCCCGAAATGGCACGCGTGTGCGCCCCCTGCTACTACAAGATTGAGCCGGGGACCGGCCTGGCCGCTGGCGGCGGAATCTACAAGCCGTGGACGCCCACCGCGGCTCACGCGGAGCTGTGCCGCGAAAAAGTAAAATACGCTCAGATCATTCACGAAATGGTCCAGGCAAATCTGCCGGCGGCGACGATGAGCGCGTGCGGGGCGCAGGACCTGGCCGTGCCCAAGCCGTAACCGGGCGCGCGGAAAGCGGAGCCGGATCAAGTTCGCACGAGAGGTGCCGATGAGAGCCCTGATCGACGATTTTCTGTCCCAGAAGCGCATCGCGGTCGTGGGCGTGACGCGCGACGAAAAAGGCTGGGGACGCCACCTGTACGACGAATTCAAGTCACGTGGATACGACGTCTACGCCGTCAATCCGGCGCGAGCGATCGAGGGTATCGCGTGCTACGGGACGCTCGCCAACGTGCCGGCAAAGCTGGACGGTGTCCTGCTCGCCGTTCCCCCCAACGTTACCGACCAGGTCGTGCGGGAGGTCGCCGCGCTTGGCATTCCGCGCGTCTGGATGCACAAGGGCGCCGGCACGGGAGCGGTATCTCAGGCGGCCGTCGAGTTCTGCAAGGCAAATGGCATCGCCGCAGTGTACGGCGTTTGCCCGTTCATGTATCTGCAGCCCCAGGGTTTCGGACACAAGCTGCACCATGCATTTGCTCGTTGGACCGGCAGCTTGCCCAAGGGCGCGTGAGGCTCGTCCACGCTCGGGCCGAAGCGTGCCGCGCGCATCTTTCGGTCGCAGGCAAAGAACCCGTCCACGAGTCGATGACAGGACCGTTCCTGCCGCTACATCCAGATAGGAGGAAGCTATGTACATTATCGGAGAGAACATCCACATCATTTCGCCCAAGGTGAAGGAAGCGATTGCGAATCGGGACGGCGCCTTTTTCGTCGACTTGGCGCGCAAGCAGGTGACGAACGGAGCGCAGGCCCTGGACTTGAACGTCGGGCCGCAGAAAAAGGCCGGTCCCGAAGTGGTGAGCTGGCTGGTCGACGTGGTCCACGAGGCGGTGGGCACGGACTTTGTGCTTTCGTTCGACACGACCAATCTCGAGGCGATCAAGGCGGGGATCAAGAAGGTGCCGCGCGGGAAAGCCATCATCAATTCCACTTCCGCCGAAGCCGAACGCCTGGAAACGGTGCCGCCGGTCGCCGTCGAGTACGGGACCAAATTGATCGGATTGACGATGGCGAAGGAAGGCATTCCGGTCAGCGCCGAAGCGCGTGTGTCATTGGCACTGGAGAAACTGGTGCCGCGCTGCGAGGAGGTCGGGCTGCCGTTGGACCATCTCATCGTAGATCCCCTGGTGCTGACGGTCAAAGGCTGCCAGGAGTTCGTTCCACAGTGTGTGGAAGCGGTCCGCATCCTCAAGCAATCCGGCCTCCCGCTCCTGACGAATGCCGGTCTTTCGAACGTGTCCAACCAGGTGCCGCCTGAATTGCGGCCGCTGATCAATCGGACCTACATGGTCATGTTGATGGCCGTGGGACTCGACATGGCGATCGCAGACCCGCTGGACAAGGACCTGAAAGACTTTGTGCGCATCGTCGAGCAGCGCGACACGACGACGCCGGTCGGCAAGCTGCTCGTCACGTTGTTCGATCGCACGGCGGTGGGAGAGGAAGTCACCCCGGACGACGTTGCGATGAAGGATCCGGAACAGGCAAAGATCTGGAAGACGATCCAGATCCTGTTGAACAAGGTCATCTACGCGGACGCGTATCTGACCGTTTGAGCACGCGGTAGCGGCGAAGCGATGTTCGTGTCTGGATGCAGCGCAGGAGCGGCCGCTCCACGCCGAGATGCGTCGGTATGCGGTCCCACATTCTCCAAGGAGAGGTGCAATGCTAACCAAGGAAGAGTTGCTCGCCAAGGCCAAGAAGCCCGCGGCGGATGCGATGGAGCTCCACCCATTCTATCGGGGCAAGGTCGAAACAGCGCTGAAGTGCTGCGTTCGTGACTTTAACGATTTCGCGATTTGGTACACGCCCGGAGTGGCCGCGCCCTGCCGCGCGATCGAGGCCGATCCGGAGCTCGTCTACCAGTACACGAACAAGTGGAATACCGTCGCCGTCATCAGCGACGGTACGCGCGTGTTAGGGCTGGGCGACATCGGTCCCAAAGCCGGGCTCCCAGTGATGGAAGGCAAGGCGCTGCTTTACAAATACCTCGGAGGCGTGGACGGCGTCGCTTTGATGCTCGACACCAAAGACCCGGACGAGATCATCCGGACCGTCAAGCTGCTGCAGCCATCCCTCGGCGGCGTCAACCTCGAAGACCTGTCGCAGCCCAAGTGCTTTCGAATTCTCGATACCCTGCGCGCCGAATGCGAGATACCCATCTGGCAC
>JAMCRS010000185.1 GCA_023380675.1 Chloroflexota bacterium | reverse complement strand
CCGGGTTCCGGTCGCGAAATCTTCCTTCTGCGTTCCGCCCGGCTCACGCACGTGTACGTGCGCGTCGATCGCGCCGGGAAACACGTGGTAGCTGCTGGCGTCGACGACGAGGGCTTGCTCGTCAGTCAGATCCGGGCCGATGCGAGCGATCCTTTCGCCGGCGATCAGAATGTCGCCCCGAAATAGATCGGCGGGAGTCACGATGATGCCGCCGCGAATCAGCGTTCGGTCCATGGCTCAACCCCTGCAGGCCCCGCGGCCCTGGAAGAAATGGAGGGCGCCGCTCGCGTCGCGGTGCATGCGCCCAAACTCCGGCAGCTGTGACAACTCCGCGGCTGTAAACACCGGACCGTCCACGCACACCAGGCGGCCGCTCAACGTGCACTGACCGCAGATCCCAAAGCCGCACTTCATGTAACGTTCGACCGACAATTGCGCCGGGATTCCTTTCGCGAGCGCAAGCTTGGAGATGACGACGAGCATCGCTTCCGGTCCGCACGCGAGGATCTGCTTCGTTTCCGATAGGACGTTGGCGACGGCTTCGGTTACATAACCGCGTGTCCCGCGCGAGCCGTCCTCCGTCGCGAGGAGGGTCTCCACGCCCAGGCCGCTCAGGCGCTGCTCGAACAGGAGGTCTGCCGCCGTTCGTCCTCCCATCGCGACCTTGACGCGCGATCCGCGCTTTAGCAATTCCGCCGCGGCGTAGTAGAGCGCCGCGATGCCGTATCCGCCGCCGATCAAGAGCGCGTTCGATGCCCCGTTCAAATCAAAGCCGTGGCCGAACGGGCCGCGCCATCCGACGCGGTCGCCGGGTTGCAGGGCGTGTACGGCCCGCGAAAACGGGCCGACCGCAGCGACCGTGATCGTGAGGGGATCGGTCGCGACGACCGCAAACGGCTTTTCGTCCAGGCCGGGAATCCACAGCATGAGAAATTGACCCGGCGTGGCGGCGGGCGCCGCGTCGTGCAAGACGAACGTCTTGGTATAGTCGTTCTCGACCACGACCTTGGCGATGGGGACGACGCGTGGGAGCATCACGATTCGGATCCAAGCGGAAGGGATTCACGTTCGGCGGGCGGCGGTGTCGGGGGGCGCGCGCCGCTCAGCGGCCCGGTCTCCATCAGGGTGCCTCGGAGCTCCTCCAGCCGGGTCAAGTGATGTTGCCGCATGTACTCCTCGATGCCGCGCGTCGTCTCACTAAAGACGCCGAGCCCGCGTGAGTAGATTGCGCTGCCGATTCCGACGCCGTGCGCGCCGGCGATGATCATCTCGATCGCGTCTCGCGCATTCGTGTTCCCGCCGATGCCGATGATGGGTACTTTAACCACGCGGGCGATGTCGTTGACGCACCGCACCGCGATCGGGTGGATCGCCGGGCCGCTGATCCCTCCTACGCGATTGGAGATCACCGGGGCGCGCGATTCGATGTCGATCACCATTCCCGGGCCGAGCGTGTTGATCGCGCTGATCGCATTCGCGCCGGCGTCCACGACCGCACGGGCGATCTCGGCGATATTCGCCCCGTTCGGCGAGAGCTTGACGATGATGGGTATCGGGGTGCACGTCTTCACCCGGCGGGTGACTCCGGCCGCGACGTGCGGCGTCGCGCAAAAAAACTGCCCGAACTCGTCTTCGACGTTTGGGCAAGAAATGTTGACCTCGATCAGGTCCGGCTCGGCCGGGGTGATCCTTTGAGCGACGACGCCAAAATCCCACTCGGACTCGGCGAAAATGCTGGCGATGACGACGATCCCCTTCGGTTTCAGCATCCGTTTGGCGATGCGCACCTCTTCCATCGTCGCGTCCACTCCCGGGTTGGAAAGGCCGACGGCGTTGATCAGGCCGGCTCCCCAGTCCGCGACCACCGGGTTGGGATAGCCCACCCGCGGTTTGAGCCCGCATGACTTGGTGACGACTGCGCCCGCACCGGCGTCGCCGACCCGGACCAAGAGGTCTTCCGACAGGCCGAGGATGCCGGAGGCCAGCACCGTCGGATTTCTCAGCCGCACGCCGCAAATGTCGACGGAGAGGTCCGGCTCGGTCATGGATGGGCTCCATCGTGAGCCAGGAACGCGAGGACGTCACGGTGCTGCATCTCGCTTACTTTTCCCGCCTCTTGCAGGGTCTTCATCACCTCCGTGATCTTGGCGACGGCGTGCAGAGCATAACCGTGTGCGACGATTTCTTCGGCGCCCCCCTGCTCGCGATCGACGAGCACGACGATGTCCTTCACTTTGAGCTTGACCGCGGCCAGCGGTTCGATGGCTTCCAGCTTGCTCGCGCCGGTCGTGATCACGTCGTCGACGACGACGACCGTTTCGCCGGGGTGATACTCCCCTTCGACAGAACGCCCGGTGCCATAGTCCTTCTTTTCACGTCGAGGGTACACCAGCGGCCGGTCCATTTCGATCGCCAGCGCGGTGCCGATCGGGAGCGCGGCGTACGGAATGGCGGCGATGCGGTCGAACTTGAGCCCGGCCAGCGTCTCGGCCATCACGCGAGCGGTCTGCCGGAGGACCTGCGGATACGAGACCAGAACGCGCAGGTCGAGATAGAACGGCGAGAGGATGCCCGATTTGAGCTTGTACGCGCCGAATTGAATGGCGCCGATCGAGTGTAGTGCGAGCACGAGTTCGCTTTTTGCGTCCATGTGTGTCCTTGGCAAAACGAACGGGCGGCTGATTCGCTGCGCCCGTTCGTGCTCAATCTGCGATCAGGCGCACGAACTTGCGCCGGCCAACGCGCAGCACGGCCGCGCGGGCCGGGATGACCGCGTCCGGTTTTTCGACGGTCGCATCGTCCAGCCGCACGCCGCCCTGGACGATCAATCGGCGCGCCTCACCCCGGGAGGCGGCCAGCTGCGCCGCGAGCATCAGGTCGACGATCGGCAGCTCGTGGCTCATCCGGAACTCGGGCATGTCGGACGGAAGCTCGCGCTGCTGAAAGACCTTGATAAACTCCCCCTCCGCCGCTTCCGCCGCGCCGTCGCCGTGGAATTGCGAGACGATCTCTCGACCCAGACGCATCTTGAGGTCGCGCGGATTCACGCGTCCGCTCCGCATCGCCTCGCCCATGTCGGCGAGCTCGGCGTCCGGTACGTCCGTGACGAGCCGAAAGTACTCCAGGACGACGCCGTCCACCAGCGACATGACCTTGCCGTACATGTCGCCCGGTGCCGCCTTGAAATCGATGGTGTTGTCGAACGACTTGGACATCTTGCGTCCGTCCGTCCCGACGATGAGCGGCACCAGAAATACCTCTTGCGGTTTCTTGCCGAGTCTTTCCTGCAGCTGGCGGCCGGCGAGAATGTTGAATTTCTGATCGGTGCCGCCGAATTCCACGTCAGCGTCGACGGCGATCGAATCGTACGACTGCAGCAGCGGGTACATCAATTCCATCAAGGTCAGCGGCTTGCCTTCCTTCACCCGTTTGTCGAACGTCTCGTGTTCCATCATGTCGGCGAAGGTGAACCGTGAGGTCAGGTTGAACACATCGGCGAGCGTGAATTTGCCGAACCATTCGCTCTGCCAGCGCACCTCCGTCCGCTCACGATCGATGATCGAAAAGAACTGGTCCATGTAGGTCTTGGCGTTCGCCTGCACTTGCTCGTGGGTGAGCAGCGTGCGCGACTCGTCTCGGCCGGAAGGATCGCCGATCTGCGCGGTCCAGTCGCCCACGATCAACACCACGCGATGTCCCAAATCCTGGAACTGGCGGAGCTTGCGGATGCCCACCGCGTGGCCGATGTGAAGGTCCGGCTTTGAGGGGTCGAAGCCCATTTTGAGGCGGAGCGGCTGGCCGGCGCCAAGCCGGGAGCGCAAGCCGGCTTCGCTGATGACCTCGGCGACGGCGCGTTTCAGGATATAGTCGATCGAGTACGTAGGCATGAACGCGGACTCCGCGTGCGGTAAGTTGGCGTGCATTATACCACAGCCTGGCGCCAACCCAAATCGCTCGAGGCCGGCAAGGTGCAGCGCATCGATGCGGCGTCGGGATTTGGCGCAAGCCGCGCGGATTCGCCGTCGGATGTTTGACATTCATTTGCGGTTCGCATACAATGAAATACGCTTTGACCCGTAACGCTGGGGAATATTCGATGCCTCTATCGTCCTCCGAAATTCGCAAACTGTTCCTGGACTATTTCAAGCGACGCAAACACACGGTCGTGGCTAGCTCGTCGTTGATTCCAGCCGGCGATCCGACGCTCTTGTTTACGAATGCCGGGATGGTCCAGTTCAAGGAAACCTTTCTCGGTCGCGACAAGCGCGAGTACGTTCGCGCCACGACCGCGCAGAGGTGTTTGCGCGTTTCCGGCAAGCACAACGATCTGGAAAATGTCGGTCCCTCGACGCGCCACCATACGCTCTTTGAGATGCTCGGCAATTTTTCGTTCGGCGACTATTTCAAGCGCGAGGCGATCGGCTTCGCCTGGGACCTGCTCGTCAATCACTACGAGCTCGACCGCGACCGCCTGTGGTTCACCGTATTCGAAGGGGACTCTGAAGTCCCGCCCGACGACGACGCGGTGCGTTTTTGGGAAGAGGCGGGTGCCTCCCCCGATCGCGTACTCCGGTTTGGGAGGCACGAGAACTTTTGGAGCATGGGAGACACCGGACCGTGCGGGCCGTGTTCGGAGATTCATTACTACCGGGGCGAGCGACCCAAAAACCCGAAATACAACCGCGCCGACTTGGTCAACGGCAGCGGCGAAGAGACGGTCGAGATTTGGAATCTCGTCTTCATGCAGTTCAATCGTTCCCAGGTTGGCGAAAACGCGTTCAAGATGACGCCGCTCCCGCGCCCCTCGGTGGATACCGGCGCGGGGCTCGAGCGGCTCACCGCGGTGCTCCAGGGCAAGACGTCAAACTACGAGACGGACCTGTTCAAGCCGATCATGGAGCGCACGCGCAAGCTGCTCGATCAAGACAAGACGACGATGGGGCCTAATTTATCTGCGTACCGTGTGATCGCCGACCACGCTAGGGCGATCGCGTTTCTAATCGCGGACGGCGTCGTGCCGTCGAACGAGGGTCGCGGCTACGTGCTTCGCATGATCCTGCGGCGCGCCGCGCGGCACGGGCAGATGATTGGGTTCAACGGTCCGTTCTTGGGAGAGATTCTGCCGACGGTGATTCAGGTCATGGGCGAGGCATACCCGGAATTGGTCCAGCGGCGTCCGGTCATTCTGAAGACGACCCTTCAGGAAGAAGAACGCTTCCAGGCGACGCTCAAAACCGGCTCGGCGCTCCTCGACGAATTGATTGCAGACGTACAAGCGCGGGGTCAATCGTCGATCGCGGGAGCCGAAGCGTTCAAGCTGCACGACACGTATGGCTTTGGGATCGAATTGACGCGCGACGCCGCGCGGGAACACGGCCTCACGGTCGACGAGGCCGGCTTTACCAGGGCCATGGCCGCGCAAGCCGACCGCTCGCGTGCGGCGTCCAACATCGGCCTTGTGGAGAATGCCGGCGACAAGCTCTACCGCGACGTATTGGCGGAGCTGCGCTCGTCCAGTTCCGCGCCCGATTTCCGCGTTGCCTATGACCCGTACTCCCGAACGCTCGTAGAGACATCGGTCGTCGGTATCCTCCTCGACGGTCACCTTGTGAGCCAGGCGCAAGTCGGGGACAAGGTCGAGCTAATCCTCCCTTCGACATGCTTCTATGTAGAGTCCGGCGGCCAGGTCAGTGACACGGGGCGCATCGTCCGCTATACCGGCGCACCCGACGGGTCTGAAGTCGACGACGAAAGCGTTCTCTGGGCGATCGAGGTGACGGACGCTCGCCACCCCATTCCGGAGCTTGTGGTTCACGTCGGCACTGTGCTCAAGGGCACGCCGCGCGTCGGCGATGCCGCCGTGGCCGAGGTCGAACAGCTCCGGCGGTGGGACATTATGCGGAATCACACGGCGACCCACCTGCTTCATCGTGAGCTCCGCTACACGCTCGGCGAACACGTGCAGCAGGCCGGCAGCCTCGTCGCGCCCGAGCGCCTCCGCTTTGATTTCTCACACACTGCGATGCTGACGCAGGACGAGCTGGACACGATCGAGCAGGCGGTGAACGATGCGGTCCTGGCCGATTTTCCAGTCGCGGCGTTCGAGATGGCATACAAAGACGCGGTCGCCGGCGGCGCGATGGCCCTCTTCACGGAAAAGTACGGGGATCGCGTGCGCGTCCTCAAAGTGGGCGATCCGACGCGGCCCTTCAGTCAGGAATTGTGCGGCGGCACGCACGTCAACCACACGAGCCAGATCGGAATGTTTCATATTCTGTCCGAGTCGAGCACCGGCTCGGGCGTCCGCCGGATCGAGGCGGTGACCGGCCACGGGGCCGGCCGGTTGCTCCAGGAAGGGCTCGGGCGGTTGGACCGTACCGCAGCCTATCTCCGTGTCTCGCCTGAACAGGTCGATCATCGTGTCTTGACGCTCATGAACGAAAACGAAGCGCAGCGGAAAGAGATCGAGCGCTTGCGGCGGGAGGTGGCGCTCCGCGACTCCGAAAAGCTGCTCGAGCGCGTGCAGCAGTTGGAGGGTGTGCGTATTCTCGCCGCGCAGGTCGATGCAGCCAACGCCGACATTCTGCGCGAGATGAGCGACTGGTTCCGCGAACGTCTCGGGTCCGGCATCGTCGTGCTCGGGGCTGCGATCGAAGGCAAGCCGAGTCTGATCGTCGCCGTAACGCCCGATCTGGTATCCAAGGGCTACAACGCCGGCGAGTTGATCCGCCCGATTGCCCGTATCGTCGGCGGCGGAGGGGGCGGCCGGCCGAATCTCGCGCAGGCGGGCGGCAAGGATGTCAACCGCCTTGCCGAAGCCATTGCTTCGGCGCCGCGCTTGGTGACCAAAGCCTAAGCTCGTGTCCATTCGCCGATCAAGGGGGTTTGCGGAAGGTCGCTCGCAGACCCCCATTTTGTGGGATCCATCCTAATGCAGCAAGTTGTTCACTTACGACCGGACGACGACATCGCTTCCATTCGGGCCCAGATCGATAGGGCCGAGCTTAGCCACATCCTCCTCGTCGTTCCTCGAAATTGCCTAGCCCTTCAATCTGAACGCGGAATGCGGATGCTGAGGCGCGCGGCGGACGACGCCGCCGCTCAGATCGCTCTGGTGGCTCGGGACGAACAAGTGCGCGAATACGCGGAATTGCTCGGCCTGCCCGTGTTCAATTCGATCACGCAGGCGCAGCGGACCCGCTGGCGCATGCAGTCGCGCGAGCCCGATGAGGTCCAGGTCGCCCTTAACCCGCCTCCCCCGGAGAGCGTCAGCCGCGCCGTCATCAGTCCAATCGACCTGGTCAAGCGCTGGTGGGGCGCCGGCGCCGTGATTTTGGTCGCGTCCCTCTTTCTCTGCGTTGCGGCGACGTTGTTCGTCCCGGCGGCCAACGTCCGCCTCGTCCCGTCGTCGATCGCGCTGTCGTTGAAGAGCGACGCGCTTGCCGATCGAACGATGACGGCGGTCAGTTCCCAGTTGCGGGCGATTCCAGCGGTCCAGCTTACGCACGAGATCAGCGGCACCGCGCAATTGAAGACGACGACGCTCAAGAGTTTGCCGGACGTGCGTTCGACCGGTTCGGTCGTGTTTACCAACCAGACCTCTGTGCAGGTCGACGTGCCACCCGGCACGGTCGTTGTCACCAGTGCCGGCGTGCCGATTCGTTTTACCACCGTCGCTACGACGACGGTGCCGGCCGGCGTCAACAGCCGCGCGGACGCTCAGATCGTTGCGGTCGATCCGGGAACGGCGGGCAACGTCAAAGCGTTGGCGATCAATACCATCGAAGGATCGCTCAATCGCCAGCTGCGCGTCATCAATTTGCAGCCGACCGCGAGCGGGTCGTTGAGACCCACCAGGGTCGTGAGCGAAGACGACAAGAAAAAGCTCGAAACCCAACTCTTGGCGCAGCTCAAGCAGAAGGGGACGACCGTGCTGACGGATGACCTTCATGCGGGCCAATTCCTCGTGCCGGATTCTGTTTTGATCGATACGGACACCGAGGTCTACGATCATTCGGTCGATGAGCCGGCGGAGATTTTGAATCTGCACATCACGGCGACCGCGTACGCGCTTGCCGTCGATCAGGCCGACCTGGACCTGCTCGCGAGCGCGCTGCTCGAAAAGCAGCTTCCGGAAGGCTATCAGCTTCTTCCGAACGGGGTGACCTCTACGGCGCTCAAAGGCGGAAAATACGACGGCGCGATGGTGCGGATGCCGTTCAGCGTCGTAGCCTACGCGACCCCGCAGATCGATACCGCCAAGGT
>JAMCRS010000184.1:972-3580 GCA_023380675.1 Chloroflexota bacterium | reverse complement strand
CGACGCGCAGCGAGACCGCATAGCCCTCTCCCCCCGGCTCGTCGAGCGGCCAATACAGCTTGACGCTGCTCTGTCCGCCCGCCGGCACGGTAGGGGGCGACGCGTAACCGCGCAGGCGCAAGTGACCGGCGAAGGGAACGTTCATCGGATGCTCGATCTCGTCTTCCCGCGCAGACGGCAGCGACGCGGCGTAAAGGGACAGCGAGATGGCTGTGCTCGTCCCGTGGAACGGCGTCTCGTCCAGCAGCACCCCGTTCCCCCCCAACAGCTTTTGGATTCGCGCGTCCGGGTCGTCGAAGGGCACGTCCATCTGCAACAGCCAGACCCGCGAGCGCTGCGCCAGCGCGTCGCGCACCGCGGCCGAATCGGCCGCCGGCGACGCAACGTGGTCTGCTCGTAGTATCGGAAGCGTCGTCATCGGCACGGAATTGTCGGCGTAATAGTGGTACAACGCTTCGGTGTGCGGCGAATCCAGGACCAGGAAATCACCCGGGCGCGCGTCCTCGCGGAGGTACTCGGCCCACGCGCGGTGATCGTCCTTGCCGTAACTTGGGTTAAAGTACCAATTGTCTAGCGCCAGCCCTGCGCCGATGAGAAACACGCCCAAGGCTGGCACGACGGCCAACTTCCAGCGCCGGCCCAACGCGACGATTCCAGCGGCGACGCCGAGGTAGAACGCCGGGCTCAGCGAAATGAAATAGCGCGAGTTTTGGTAGAGCGGGCGGACCAGCGAAGCGGCCGCCAGTCCGAGGAGCGGCACAGCCAGGTACGCCGCCAGATAGAGCGCGCTCCGCCGGAACGCCGCCAGTCCCACCAGGAACACCACCAGGAGCGCGAGATCGATCCACAAGACCTGCGCGAGATCGGCTGTCGTCCCCACGCTGAACGAGTTGAGCAGATCGCGCAGGATGACGTCCATTGGCACATAGCCCGGTCCACCGGCGGCGTTCTCCGTCGCGGCCGCTCGCATCACCGGAACCACGAACACGGCAGAGAGCGTCGGCAGCGCGGGCAGCAGGACAAGCGGTCGTGCATGCGGCGTGCGCCAAGTCAGGAACGCGATCAGCGCCGCGTGGAACGGGATCAGGAAGACGGCGTAATAGTTGGTGTAAATACTTTGCCGTGTTGCGGCGGTCGCCAGAACGTACACGGCCGCCCAGGGCCAGGACACCTGCGCCGCGTCCTCGCGGGACCCGTTCGCATCGTCCGGCCGCTGGTCGCCGAACGTGCGTGCCAGCGCGTAAACACCCAAAACACTGAACAGCAGTACGAGCGAGTACGGACGCGCTTCCTGCGCGTACCACACGTAGAACGGCGAGAGTGCGCCGATGAATGCGGCGACCAATGCGACGGGGCCGCCGAACCAGCGCCGCGCCAGCGCGTAAAGCAGCGGGATCGTTGCGACGTTGGCGGCCGTCGAAAGGAATCGGAGCGCATATTCCCCGGTGCCGAGTGCGGCGACGACATAGTGCAACACGGCAAAGTAGAGCGGCGGCTGCGTATCGTGCGTGACGACGTTCTGGATGAAGATCGTATTCCCGAGGATGGTGCCAAGGTGTTGCGTGGCCCGGTAGAGGCTGAGACTTTCGTCCCACCAGATCGCTTGGGCTCCGAGCCGATAGACACGCAAGACGAGGGCGAGCAGCACGATCGGCAGCATCCACTCGCGCTCGCTCATACGCACACGGCGCAGTGAGGCGATTCCGGCTTGCAGGTATCCCATCGTCGGGGCATTATACCGCGATTGAAGGAAAGAGTAAAAAGTATTCCCCCAGTATTCTGCGCTGTCCCGGCCACAGCCTGCAATAACGAAACAGGTAGACAAGTCACGTATCGCTTGTCTACCTGTTGAATCTTGCCCGGGCGATCCGGCTCTACCGCGTGTGGTGCGAGACGCTTGCCGCCGGTTCCGGCCGCTTTTCCAGCGCCGGCATCAATTTGAGCACGGACTCTTTTGCATGGACGGTGGTGTGCTTGACCGTCAGGCTGCGCGTCAGCAGGTAGCGAAAACGCGCCGTTTCCAGCTCGGCGCGCAGACCGCCCTCGTAATCGCGCACGCTGCAGTAGATCGGATGACGCGGCGCCGCCCAGAGCAGTGAAAGGGCGCCGCTTACCAGCGCCTGGCTCTGCTCCTGCGCCTGAGGATGCAGCCAAAAGCGCAGCCAGTACGCCGCTTTCCCCCGCCGCAATCGCGCCGCGCCCACCAGCTCGTTGTCCACCTCCAGGATATAGCCCGAGCCGCCGGACTGATCCCACCAGTCTCCCATCTTTCCGCCCTGCCCCTCGGGCGACAGCATTCCTTCCGCGATCTGGACCGGTCGCGGCGTAAACTGGGCGTACGACCTCAGCAGCGTCCATCCATCCCGGGCACGCTGGTGGCGCAGCACGTGACTCTTGGCGAGGTTGGCCGGCCATTCCGTCAGGCGAAAAATGTCCTCCCGCGCGTAGGACGCAAAACCGGCTTGCCGGAAAACCTCTTCGACGCCGTTCCCCTCCGGGACCTGGGCAAACAGCCGCTGCCCGCCGCGCGCGCCGATCTGCTGCGCGCACTCCGCCAGCAGCCGATACCAGACCGACACGACATCGGTCCCGTTCTCCAGTCCCGGGG
>JAMCRS010000184.1:0-962 GCA_023380675.1 Chloroflexota bacterium | reverse complement strand
GGGGAAATGTACACCACGTCGGCTTCCGGGCGGCCGCGCCGTCCCCGCGCCTGCAGAAAGCCGAGCGCGCGCGCGCCGCGCACGCTGTTCGGATAGAGCACGATCGTCTCCGCGCTCGTCATCCCGAACGGCCAGCGCGGCGACAGCGCCGCACCCAACGGCGTGTGCGGCCAGAGAACACTGCGCTCCAGGTCCAGTTGGACCCCGCGCGATTGGAGCTGTTGGACCGCGATCAGGTCGCCGAGACTCAACCAACTAGACACGGATTCCCCCGAACGCTATTGTACTCCGAGTATCGACCAAGTCAAACGCCGGCGCAGCCGAAACGCGGCGCCTCTTTTCGCTTTGTCCCTTTCAGAGTATAATCCCACCATGCCGAACGTCGAGCCGGTGCAGCCGCTGGCGCGCCGCGTCGTCGAAAACGTGGAACGCGTCATTCTCGGCAAGCACGCCGAGGTCGAACTGACGCTGATCGCATTGCTCTGCCAGGGACACGTCCTCATCGAAGACGTGCCAGGCGTCGGCAAGACGATGCTCGCGCGCGCGTTCGCCCGGTCCTTCGGGTGCAGCTTCAAGCGCATCCAATTCACGCCCGATATGCTGCCGAGCGACGTGACCGGCGTCAGCGTTTTCAACCAAAAGACCCGCGAGTTTGAATTCCGCCCCGGCCCGGTGCACGCGCAGGTCGTGCTCACCGACGAGATCAACCGCGCCACCCCCAAGACCCAGAGCGCGCTACTCGAGTGCATGGAGGAACGCCAGGTCACCGTGGACGGCGTCACGTATCCCATGCCCCGGCCGTTCCTCGTCATGGCGACGCAGAACCCGATCGAGTACGAAGGAACCTTCCCTCTTCCCGAAGCGCAGCTCGACCGTTTCATGCTGCGGGTGCATCTCGGCTACCCCACGATCAAAGACGAGATGGCCGTGCTCGACGCGCAGCCGCGCGTGCACCCGATCGA
>JAMCRS010000183.1 GCA_023380675.1 Chloroflexota bacterium | reverse complement strand
GTCTCTGCGGGTTTGGTGGGCTCGGCCGAACCTGATTGCGCAGCAGGAGATCGACGACAGCTCGGCGCGGTTCAGCGAAGCCGACGCCCAATTGATGACTTCCAAGGCGGCGCTGGCCGCGAGTGAAGAGCAGATGCAGGCGGCCGTCGCCAACAGAGAGCGGATTGAAACGATGATCAGCTATCTCCGGATCACCGCACCGTTCACGGGTGTCATCACGAAGCGCAACGGGGATCCGGGAGCCATGATCCAGGCGGGAACGGCTTCGCAGACGCAGGCCATGCCGGTGGTGCGCGTGTCGCAGGTTGATCATCTGCGCCTCGTCCTCCCGGTGCCGGAATCGATGGCCGCACGCATTCGTGTGGGCACTCCGGTCGAAGTCCGGGTAGACGCGCTCAACCGGGTTTTCCAGGGCAAGGTCTCCAGGTACACCGGAAAGTTGAACGGCTCCACAAGAACGATGGACACCGAAGTGGACATTCCGAATCCCAGCTACGCCCTGATGCCGGGCATGTACGGCTATGCCACCCTCAAGCTCGACTTCCGCAACGACGCGCTAGCTGTTCCGGTTCAGGCGATTTCCGGCCGCGGTTCCTCGCCCAGCGTGCTCATCGTCAACAGCGCGAAAGAAATCGAGGAGCGGCGCGTCACGCTGGGCATTGAGACGCCGCACCTGACGGAGATCAAGTCGGGGCTGCAAGACGGAGACCTGGTAGTCCTGGGCAATCGCAGCCAGCTTCGCGCGGGCCTGAAAGTCGAGCCGAAGCTCATCGACCCCTCCGACCTGCGGGAGACGAACTGATGCCGGGCTTTGCAATTCTGAAGCCTTATCTGATTGTTGTGTTGTGCCTGATGATCGCTGTGGTCGGGATCACCAGCGTCGCACGCATGCCCGTGGATCTGTTTCCCGCGATCAATATTCCGGTGGTCGTGGTGGCGACGTTCTTTTCGGGCATGCCGCCGGAGCAGATCGAGGCGGACATCACCGGCCGGTTCGAGCGGTTCTTCACCCTCGCGAGCAGCATCGAGCACATCGAGTCCCGCTCGCTGCCTGGTGTCAGTCTCATCAAGATCTACTTTCAGCCTGGCACGGACGCGGATTCGGCGGTGACCAATATTTCCAATCTCGCGATGGCGAATCTCCGCCGGCTGCCGCCCGGAACACTGCCCCCAGTGGTGCTGAAATTCGATTCTTCCAGCCTGCCGGTATGCCTGATCGCGCTCAAAGGCGAGGGACTGAACGAGACAATTCTCCGCGACACCGCGCAGTACGCCGTGCGAAACCAGGTCGCGAACGTGCCGGGCGCCTCGGTGCCGCAGCCCTTCGGCGGGCGCTACCGCCAGATCATGGTCTACGTCGATCCGGTAAAGCTTGAAGCGCACCAGCTCAGCCCGATGGACATCGTTCGCGCGGTGAACGATTCGAACCTCATCCTGCCCGCGGGCGACGTCCGCATCGGACCCGTGGACTACAGCATCTACACCAACAGCCAAGTCGAGGCCATTGACGACATCAATTCGATTCCGCTGAAGACCGAGGGAATCCGTTCGGTGACGGTCCGCGACATCGGCGTCGCCAAGGACGCTCAGCAGATCCAGAACAACATCGTGAGGGTGGACGGGCAGCCTTCCGTGTACCTGCCGGTGCTGAAGCAGGGCGGCGACACCAACACCATCGCGGTTGTCGAAGGAGTGAAGTCCGCGGTATCGCAACTGCTCGACGTGCCGAAGCAGTTGATCACGCGGGTGGTGTTCGACCAGTCCCAGTTCGTGAAAGGGGCAATCCGGACGCTGCTCATCGCCACCGCCGCCGGCCTGCTGCTGACCTCGCTCATCATTCTGCTGTTTCTAGGGAGCCCGAAGGCAACCATCGCGGTGTTTCTCTCCGTGCCTCTATCCGCGCTGGCCGCGTTCATCGCGCTGGCGCTTGGCGGAAGTTCGGTGAACAGCATGGTGCTCGGGGGGCTGGCGCTCGCGTTCACGCGCCTGCTATTCAACTCTCTGGTCGTGCTCGAGAACATCGTGCGACGCCTGGAACTGGGGGAGCACCCCGTCACTGCAGCCAGGGAAGGCGGGAGGGAAGTTGCGCTGCCGGTGCTCGCGGCGACGCTGACGACCATCGTGGTCTTCTTCCCCGTAACGTTCCTTTTCGGCGTGAGTAAGTTCCTGTTCTCGGCGCTCGCCGCGGCCGTGGTGCTGGCCCTGATCGCTTCCTATGTGATCGCCCTTACCGTGATCCCGCTGTTCTGCGCGAAGTTCCTGGAGACGCGGACGCCGGGCCGGACCGCCGCGGGCGGCTGGATGTCGCGGCTCGCCGGGTGGGCGGGATCCAGATTCGACAAGCTCCTCGCAGGCTACACCCGCGCGGCGGGATGGGTGCTGTCCCGTCCCGCTGCCCTCCTGTCGGCGTTGGCCTGCGTGTTTGCCGCGAGCCTGCTGCTTTATCCGCACCTGCCGGTCGCCTTCTTCCCGAGAACGGATGCCGGGCAGTTCGTCGTGAACCTGAAAGCGCAGTCGGGGACGCGGCTCGAGATCATGCAGGACGAGGTCGCGAAAGTCGAGGACCTGATCCGCGAGGTCGTGGAACCGCAAGATCTCGGCGTGATTCTCTCGAACATCGGTGTGACCCCGGGCTTTTCCTCCATTTACACGGCGAATTCCGCGCAGCACACCGCGTTCGTGCAGGTGAACCTCAACGAGAACCATCGCGTGGGCAGCTACGAGTACATGGACCGCGTCCGCCGCCGCATCCGGAGCGAACTGCCGCAGCTCAGCGCCTATTTCCAGTCCGGCGGGCTCGCGGATGCCGTCCTCAACATGGGCCTTCCCGCGCCCATCGACGTTCAGGTCAGCGGCGCCAGCCTGAAGGACTGCTACGCGGCCGCGCTGAAAATCGCCGCAAAGGTCCGCGGAATTCACGGCGTCAACGACGTCTATATTCCGCAGGACCTCGACTACCCCGCGCTGCAGGTAAACATCAACCGCACGTACGCGGCGAAGCTCGGCCTGACGCAGAAGGAAATCGTCCAGAACGTCATCACGGCCCTGACTTCCAACCAGATGATCGCCCCCAGCTACTGGGTAGACCACAACACCGGCAACGACTACATGCTGACCGTGCAGTATCCGGAGAACCAGGTGCGGAGCCTGCTCGACCTCAAAGCGATCCCGGTGCATGCGGCCGGCGCCGGCGAGGCGGCGCGGCTCGAAGCCGTCAGCGATGTGCGGCGCATCGAGTCGCCGACTGAAGTCGATCATTACCAGCTCCGGCGCACCATCGATCTATACGTCGCGCCGTCGGGCGAGGATCTGGGCGGCATTGCGAACGCGATCGATAAGGTTATCGCCGGGACAACCATTCCCGAGGGCGTGCGCGTC
>JAMCRS010000182.1 GCA_023380675.1 Chloroflexota bacterium | reverse complement strand
GCCCTTATGCGCATTAGCCTACCCAGTCCTGATGTTGTTGTGGTGCTCGCCGATGCCAATGGCGAGCTCGTGCTGCAAGCCCTCGACTTCAAATGGGATCTCGAGTTCGCCAGCTACGATCAGATTCGGGCAAGTGCCCTTCGCGCGATATTCGAGCGTGACCAAGGGGTGCTGGGCGCGGCGATTTCCGCCGCATCTGCCGCTGGGCCCTCGGGCGCCTGTATCGATGGACTGCTTTTTTCGCCCGATAGTCCGGCCAACGCTCGTTTTCTATCTTCGAGTGTAAATCAGAGGCAGGAATACCCTATCGAGGCGCGCGAGGTGATCTTGGAGCCCGTCGATCCAGAGCCTTTCTTCGCGCCGCTGCCGGGCTGGGATATGGCGTTAAGGCTCGCCGCGCTCGATCGGTCTGAGCACAGCATGCAAAGCACAGAGGAAGCCGAGCACTACTATCGCCTTGGCGCCGGACTACTCGGCGCCGTCACCCAACTATGTAGTTCTGTCTTCGAGACCGACCCGGTCGCCGCCGATGCTTCGATGGCGATCGCCTGGCTTGAGAGTCAGGTGCGCGCGGTCTCCACGAGCGTCCTCGTCGGCCACGTCGAGCGTCTGATGCTGGCCAAAGCGCGGCACACGGCCCGGCTGCGTCGCCTGACCAAATCGCCTTATCGTTGGGGCGACCTTGCCCAAGCTCTCGCCTCGAAGGGCATCGTTTTGCCCGGCGCTGCGCTTGAGGGTGACTCGTCCCCGGAGCGGGAGCGCTGGCGTGATGTCATCAAGCGAGTCGGCGTAGAACACCGCGCGGCGGTCCTTCGAGCTGGCCTGCGCTTGACGCATCAGGGCTTAAGCGATGCTGACGCGCTCGCTCAGTTGGAGCTCGAATCGTCTCGATTCCGAGCGATGGCCAGGGTAGCGGGCACTCGCTTCGTATCGGCGCTGCTCGACGCCCCCGCGTGAGCCTCGCCCTAAGCTGGGGGCATCTGTCGGCGCCCACACCCTTGCCTACCGATCTACACCTGCGCTATACCAATTGCGCTTAGAAAGCTACTAACCTGGAGCGATTTGCCAATAGAAACCGTCAGTCGAGTGTGTGGCCGGTTCGTGGGGCGCCTTAACCTCAGCTGCTGCGTAGGGGCTGCCTGCCCTGTCACACGTCGCTAGTCGTCTTCAAGCCGAAGCGCGGCAACACCACGGCGTCTTCCGCCAGCAGCACCACGTCTCCAATGCCCAGCTCTGCCTTCGGCTTCTCCCCACCATCTTTCCACCGCGACAGCGGAAACGCCTTGAAGGTGTCACCGGGCCGGAGCCGTTCTCGTGACACATAGGCCATCCCCACTTGAATACCGTCCACCGCCACGCTCGACGTGACGTGTCCCAGGCATTCACCGCGCCCATCCACTACCGGGTCGCCTGGTCGCAACATGCGCGCGCCTTTGTTGCTCAGGCGGAAGCGAACGATTTCGCTCGCCCGCTGCTCCTCTGCTCGCGCGAAGGCTCGCCGTCCCACAAAAAACGGCTTGTGGAGCTTGACGAATTGGCCATAGCCCGCCCCTGCCGGCGAGATGCCATACCGGCCGGCCAGCTCGTGACCGTAAAGCGGAAAGCCTGCCTCCACGCGCGTCGAATCCCGCGCGCCTAGCCCTGCCGCCCGCAGCCCTAGTATCCCGCCGACCTCCAGCAGTTGTCGCCACACCCGCGGCGCCTTCGTCGGCGGCACGTACAGCTCGAACCCGATATCCTCTCCGGTGTAGCCGGTGCGGGAGATCAACGCTGGCACGGTCGCGATCTCCCCTTCCACGAACTCCGTCTTCCGTAGCTTGGCTAACCGCTCGCGGCACAACACGTCGTCGATCGCTGCCCAAAGAACCTTTAGCGATGCCGGACCCTGAAGGGCAATGTCGACCCTGCCCTCGTCGCCCAGCGCGATATCCTTCAGATTGCGGATTTCCGCCTCGGCATCGACGGCGACCCCCGGCCGTTCTCGATCGATCAAATATCGCCGTGAGTTCACGGCGCGCAGCCATGACTCCACCCGTTCCGCATTGGCCGCGTTCACCACTAGCATGTACCGATCCAGCGCCCGGCAGTAAAGGAACACGTCGTCCAGCACGTTGCCATCTGGATCGAGGATATACGAGTAATGCGACTGGCCGGGTGACAGACTGGGCACATAGTTCGTCGTCACGAGGTCTAGGAAGCGGCCCGCGTCTTGGCCCCTCACTTCCAGCACTCCCATGTGCGAGATGTCGAATATACCAGCCGCCTCGCGTACTGCGCGGTGCTCCTCGCGGATGCTGGAATACCAAACGGGCATAACCCAGTCTGCGAACGGCACCATGTTTCGGCCATTATTCAACCGTATGTGCTCATCGTACAGGCTGCTTCGTCGCGGTTCTCCAGTGTAGCCTTCCGGGCAGAATGGCTTTTTGGACGACACTGCCGTCGTTTTCTGTGCCAACAGCGCGCGTTGTCCCACGAAGTATGGCTTGCCAAGGTCGATCTGCTGGCTGCTCGCGGTGCCCGCGTCGCCGCTCACCTTGGCGGCCGATTTCTTCTCTTCTATCACGACCGGCCCTTCTATCTTGGCCGCCACATCATTCTCATCGAAAATCACGTAGCCCTCTGACAAAGCTTCGCACCATTCCGCCACTGCTGCCAGCCTGTCCGTGTCGCTATCAGATTGAGCTGGATCTCCTGTTCTTCCGCGGAGGGCTCAAATCCACTGACTTCATAATAGCGGAAGATGGCGTCGAGCACAT
>JAMCRS010000181.1 GCA_023380675.1 Chloroflexota bacterium | reverse complement strand
CCGAGGCTGAGATTGCGCCCGCCCCGCTATGGTCCCGCGGGAGATCGCGGGATCATCGATCCCGCGGGTCCCTAGACCCCGCGACTCCTGCGGGGGTCTGCGGGATCATCGATCCCGCGGGGTCTGCGGGATGGCACTCCACGTCACGTCGCCCCTGTGCGGCGCCTCGGAACAGCCCATGTCGGTGTGGGTTCGCCCCAAACGGAGCCGCACCCCTGTTCCTCTCAGTCGCGCGGCCGCCGCGTGCGTTCAATGGATCTGCACGCGTAGGATGCGATTGAGGGCAGGCTCGGTCGCGATCAGGTTCCCGTTCTGGTCAAGGGCAAGGCCCTGAGGGCCGCGCAGGGTGGCGATGAGGCTTGTCCTGCCGGTCTGGCCGTCGATCATGCGGAGGCTGTCATCTCCCAGGCTGGCGACATAGATCCGGCCGGCTGAATCCACGACGACATCATCCGGGGTGGAGAACTTGCCGAGGGTCTGTATGCGCCCGTCGGTCCCGATCCGTTTAACAGCATCGCCGAACTCGTCGGCGACAATGATGCTCCCGTCCGTGTCGACGGCGGCGCCGGTCGGACGAACGAAACCGGTCGCGATCGTGCGCACATTCTTGCCATCGGCGTTCACGCGCAAGATGCGACCGTTCGGCGAATCTGGAATGATGAGATCTCCCGTCCCGGGGTCCCGCGCAATGCCGTCGACGCCGGCTTGGTTCGTCTTGTTCTCCAATTGCAGCCAGACGGAGAATGGCTGGCCGGAGGAGGGTTGAAAACGCACCAAGCGATTTTTGTTCTGTTCGGCGATAATGAGACTGCCGTCGGGCATCACCACGATTCCTTCCGGCTCAAGCAAGCCCCGGACGAGCGTCGTCACCTTCCCGTCGGGATGAATCTGGTTGACCGTTCCGTTACCGATATCCGAGAAGAGAATCGAGCCGTCCGGCATCACGGCCAGATCGTCTGGCGCTCCAAACCCGCGGGCGAGCTCGACAATCCTTGCCGGAAGACGAGGTGCAGCCGATGGCGCGGACGACGGAGATGGGCTGGGGTGCGCGGTGGGGTAAGCGCTGAGAGGAGTGGGCGCTGAGGTAGCCGGTGCCGAGGCGGTAGCAGAAGGCAAGACCGGGGGCAAAGTGGGCGTGGAGGAACGCAAGGGCGTGGCGCTGGAACAAGCAGTGATTATGGCGACGAGCGAGACCGCAAGATACCGCACAATTGATAAATGGAAGAGATGTTCGTACATGTGAGAGTTGCTGAGGGGCAGCTTTACCGGGTATCAGCGTTTCGTAGTAACGCACGAAGTGAAACCGAGTGCCATCCCCCCTCGTTCTATCTCAGCGACTCACCAGCCGCGCGATCGTTACGCCCTCGCCCCCCTCATGCGGTTCGGCAGAGCGGATCTCCGCCACCAAGGGATGCTCGCTCAGGAGCTCGCGCGTGAGCTTGCGGAGCGTGCCTGTTCCTTTGCCGTGCACGATGCGGACATAGGGGAGCCCGGCGAGATACGCGCGATCGAGATACTTGTCCAGCTTTTCAAGCGCGTCGTCTGCCCGCATTCCGCGGAGGCTCACCTCGACTCCCGGCGATTCGACCTGCGGTAATGAGACGCGGCTGGCAGTTTCCGAGGCCTCCCTGGGTGCGGACACCTCCGCCTGGGCCACCTTCTCGCCCAGCTCGTCCGGTTTCAAATGGACGCGAAAGCTGCCGATTTGTACATCCGCGCCATCGGCGTCGAGCGCGACCACCTCGCCGGCCTTGCCGAGCCGCTCCACCCGGACACGATCGCCCACCGCGATCTTTTCTCCGGATGGCGAGGCGTTGGAGCGTTGAATTTCGCTCGAGACCGAAGGCTCGGCCTCGTGACCCGGGCGAGGCTGGGGTTGTTCAGGCGATAAGAGTTCGGTCGCGAGATGGTCGAGCTTGGCCTCTTCATTCTCGACGAATTCGCGCGTCAGCGAAACCGCGCGCCACTCTTGGCGCAAGCGGTTCAGCTCTTCGCGCGCGAGGTCGATTTCGGCTTGGGCATCCTCGCGCGCTCGGCCGAGGATCTCGGCGCGCCGCGTGTTTGCCTCTGCGAGATGGCGCCGGGCTTCTGCCGCTGATCTCTCGGCCTCGCGCTGTTTCAGTTCGGCGTGCGCTTGGGCCGAAGCCGCGTCCTGTCGGGCCTGGCGGATCTCGGCCAGCATGGTTTCCATTTCGACGTCGGCGCGGCTGAGGGCTGTGCGCGCTCGCTCGATAATGCCGTGATCCAAGCCCAGGCGGGAAGCAATTGCAAAGGCATTCGACCGGCCGGGTAGCCCGATGCTGAGGTGATAGGTCGGCGACAGGGTCTCGACGTCAAAGTCCACCGAGGCATTTTGTACCCCCGGGGTCGAATGGGCAAACGCCTTTAATTCTGCATAATGCGTCGCGACGAGAGCCGGGATGTGCCGCTCCAGAAGATAGCTGAGCACGGCGCGTGCGAGCGCCGATCCTTCGATCGGGTCCGTCCCTGCCCCCAATTCGTCGAGAAGCACGAGTGAGTGTGCATCGGCCTGGCGAAGGATCTCCACGAGGTTCTTGAGGTGGGATGAAAAGGTGGAGAGGCTCTGCTCGATGGACTGCTCGTCGCCAATGTCTGCGTAGATGCCGCTCATGACGGGCAAGCGCGAACCCTCGAGCGCGGGGATGTGGAGGCCGCTCTGAGCCATGAGCGCGAGGAGGCCGACGGTCTTTAAGGTTACGGTCTTGCCTCCCGTGTTCGGGCCGGTGATGACGAGAATCGAGTATTCACCGCCGAGCGCAATAGAGATCGGGACGACCTGTTCCGGATCGAGAAGGGGATGCCGCGCTTCTCGCAGCTCGAGCGGATGGCCGCTCGACGCAGGCAGCCTGGATTTCTGGTTCTCTGTCTCGGCGAATCCAAACACGGGCTCGACCCCGCGAATTTCGGCAGAGTACTTGGCCTTGGCCAAAGCCAGGTCAATCTCGGCGAGAATCTCTACGGTGGCATCTATTTCCTCGGCGTGTGCGCCGACCAGAGCGGTCAGCTCGCGCAAAATACGCTCAACCTCGCGCGCTTCTTCGCGTTCCAGTTCGCGCACCCGGTTCCCCATCTCGACGACCGGGAGCGGCTCGATGAAAAGGGTCGCGCCGCTCGCACTCGTGTCATGGACGACGCCGGGCAGCCGGCCCTTGGCTTCCGCGCGAATGGGGACGACATAGCGCCCCTCCCGCTGAGTAATGATCGGCTCCTGGATAATCTTGGCGTAGGTAGGACCGGTAATGATTCTTTGCAGCTTGTCCATCAGCCGCGCGCGGACGACGCCGAGGTCGTGCCGGATGCGCGCCAGGTCCGGAGACGCACTGTCGCTGATCTCCCCGCGATCGTTCACCGCGCGCGCGACCGCGTCCACAACCATAGGCAGGTCGGCGAGGAACGCGGCCCGGGCGGCGAGGCGGGGGTAAAGCGTGTTAAGGCGGCCGAGCGAACGCCGCAGGGCGCGGGCAGAGAGGAGGGTTTGGCGGATCTCCAGGAACTCGGTTGGCGCCAAGAGCGCGCCGAGACGAGCGCTGCGCGTCAGCGGCCGGACGTCCCGTGCGCCGCCAATGCTCGTCTCGGAATGTTGTTCGAGGATTTTTGAGGCTTCGGTCGTTTCCCCTTGCCGTCGTGCGATCTCATCGGGGTCGGTCGAGGGCGTGAGGTGGTGAGCGAGTGCTTCACTGGCGGCAAACGCCGTATGCGCTGCGAGCCGGGTCAATATCTTGTCGAATTCGAGAGTATGCAGGTACTTGTCGTTCATGGTTCCCTAGAAGAAACCAGGTTTCCCGAAAGCCGCTTGGCGAGAAACCTGGTTTCCATGGGTTACAGGTTAAAGATCGACGGCAGCCCGTTGGGCAGCCATGGAGTCAAGATAGCCAGGAGCTCCGGTTTGGCTTGGTCAAAAAAGTATATCAAGTGTGAGGTATTCAGTCCGGTGAGCAGAGTGGAGCGGCCGCTCTCCGCCCAGGCCCATGGCCAAGTTTCGCCTACCGCAAACCTGACGACAGGCAAGAGAAGAGCAATCACAACAAACGCGGTCCCGAGTCCCAGGAGACTGCCGGCCAGGTGATCAAAGGTCGGCAGCATGTGCACGCGTCCCGAACCGTAGGCGTCGGAGGCGAGCCAGTTGATTATGGATGTAACGAGAAAAAGAATCAAAACGAAACCAAAGGCGTTCACAAAGCGGACTGGGGCTGACGGAAAGAACTGCATGATCCATCCCGCCACGATGAGATGATACTGCGCGCCGAGGATGGTTCCGATGTACAGCGCGGCCAGCCCCATCACCTGGCGGATGAACCCTTGCATGTAGCCCATCCCCATTCCGACAATGAACACGACGAGGATCAGAAGGTCGAGCCAGTTGAGTCCCGCTATCAGGCTCATGCTCACCTCACCGGACCGAGATACCGTCCAATCACCATGAGAATGACAAAAAGCGTCAAGACGACCAATACTACGTGGGCACGCGTGATTCGTCGCATAACGCCTCCTGGAGAATAGTATACCACAACTCGCGGGAAGACGTGACAATCAGAGCGCGGCGCGCGAGTAGGACCTTTGGCCTAGCCAATGGCTCGTTTGTGGCCCAAAACAGGGGCGCTTTTGGTAGGGCGCCCCTGGAAAACTTGCCTGTTTCCGAAGTGGCAGCCAACCTCAATGGCTCGTCGTCCCGCCTCGCACTTCTGCGCCCAGCTCGCGCCTCAAGCGCTGGACGATCTTTTCCCGCAACCGCGTGGCATCCGCGTCCGACAAGGTACGATCCATGGCTTGGAACGTGAGTGCATAGGCAAGTGACTTGTTCCCCGTTGGGATGGGTTCGCCCCGGTAGACGTCGAAAAGGATGGCTCGCTGCAACAGGTCACCGCCCGTTTGCCGGATGAGCGTATGGACGCGTTCCGCTGGGACTGCCTCCTCCACGATAATCGCAAGGTCTTGCACGACGGCAGGATAGCGCGACAGCGCTTGCACCTTACTCGAGGCTGGCACTTGGGCGAGCAGTGCGTCGAGATCGAATTCGCCGATGAGGACAGTCTGGGCAGGGAGGTCAAAACGCTCGCGCACAAGGGGATGCAGTTCGCCGAAAACGCCGATCTCTTCCGGTGGTGCTCCGTTGGTAGAAGCGAGCTTGAGGACGGCCGCGCGGCCGGGATGAAAGGCCGGGTTATCGGACGGGGCAAAGACAATGCCGTTCAGACGGCCACGTCCCTCGAACTCGGCAATGTGAAGACCATCGAGTAGGGCCTCGACCACGCCTTTCAGGTCAAAGAAATCCATTGGCCTTGTATCCGTCTTGTCCCACGAAAGCTCCTCACGCGGTCCGGTGAGCGCCATCGCGAGCCGGCGGCGCTCGAGCGGCAGGTTCAGGTCCTCTGGCAGTTCAGTCGCGATCTCTCGCGGCAGAAGGTGATCGTCCGGTCCGCGCTTCCAGTACACGCGACCCAGTTCAAAGATGGCCACTCGCGCGCGATAGCGCAGGTTACTCGCCGTTACGTCGAGCAGGTTCGGCATGAGCGACTGGCGCATGGCCGCCCGCTCCACGCTGATGGGGTTCTCGATGTGCACATAGTCGTGTGCAGAAAAGGCCGGCCGGGGCGCGTTCGGCAGTGTGAGAAGCGCTTCATGCTCCGGTGTGGTAAAGGAGTAGGTAATGACCTCCTGCAATCCAGCGTCGACAAGGAGGTCGCGGACCAACTCTTCTTGTTCCAACTCGACGTTCGATCTTTGCGGCGGGAGTTCGTCGTTCATGCGTGAGATCGGGATCCGGTTATAGCCGTACATGCGCGCGATCTCTTCCACCAGGTCGTCGGTCCCATCCACGTCGAGCCGGGAATCAGGGACGGTGACGCGGAAAACGGTAGAGGGGGAACTGGGGCGTCTGGCCTGGCCCGCACCGGAGAGCGGTTCCACCTTGAATTCCAGTCGCTCCAAAAGCTCGGCGATCTGCGGCGGCGGAATTTCCACGCCGAGTTGACGCGTGACCTCGGCGACCGGCAAGTCAATGACGACCTCTTGGGGTTTGGCGGGGTACTCGTCGATAAAGCCGCGCGCGATGGCGCCACCCCCGAGCTCGCGCATCATTTCAATGCCGCGTTTCAAGCCGGCGATGGCTTGCGACGGGTGGACACCCCGGCTGAGGCGATAGCCGGCTTCGGAGGCGAGGTGCTGGGACTGCATCGTGCGCCGGAGGTTGATATAATCCCAGGCCGCGGCTTCGAGGAGGATGCTCTTTGTGTTTTCGTCCACCTCGGTCTCCGCGCCCCCCATGATGCCTCCAATAGAGAGCGCGCTGGTTGTGTCGGTGACGAGGATCGTGAATGGATCGAGTTTCCGTTTCACGCCGTCCAGCGTCTCGAGTTCTTCACCCGGGCGAGCGAGGCGCGTGATGATCGTGGGAGACGTCTTGCCCGCGCGAGCGACAAGTTTGTCATAGTCAAAAGCGTGGAGGGGTTGGCCGATCTCGAGCATCACGTAATTCGTGGCATCCACCATGTTGTTGATCGGCCGCATGCCGGCGAGCTTCAAACGCCGCTGCACCCAGAAGGGGGAAGCCTTGAGCTCGATGCCGCGGATGAGCGCTGCGGTAAAGCGCGGGTTGAGACTCGGTTCCTGGATGACGATCTTGACCAGTCCTTGAACAGGCGCACCCTCCGCGACGACCTCCAGGGGCGGCAGGCGCAGGGTTTGCCCGGTGAGCGCCGCAACCTCCCGCGCAATCCCGAGGACAGATGCGGCCCGCGCCATATTCGGATTGATTTTGATATCGAGGACGACATCCCCAAGATAGTTCACAAGCGGCTCGCCGACAGGAGCATCTTCCGGGAGAATGATGATCCCCTCGTGGTCCTCGCTCAACCCCAGTTCCTTTTCAGAAAGGACCATCGAGCTGGATTCGATCCCTCGAATCTTGCTCTTCTTGAGCGTCATGGCCGCCCAGCCGGCTTGGTGTCCGTCAAAGAGCCGCGCGCCTTCGAGCGCAAAGGCAACCTTTTGCCCATGGTCGCCGATCTTGATGTTGGGCGCGCCCGTGACGACTTGGATGGGCTCACCATGTCCATAGTCTACCATCGCAAGTGTAAGCCGGTCGGCATTGGGATGCGGCTTGACTTCAAGGATCTGGCCCACGTAGATTCGGGTAGCATCCCACGCCAGCTCGGGCCGCTCTCCGGAATCCAAGCCATGGGCGGAATGCGCTCCCGCGGGACGCGGCATTCCGTTATAGTCCATCCCCTCGACTTCGAGGCCCGCGAAGGTCAGGCGCTCGGCCAATTCGTCCGGCGAAATCTTGACATCGACATAGTCGCGTATCCAACTCAGTGGTAGTTTCATAATGTCTCCCGCCTTCTAGAACTGCTCGAGGAAACGGAGATCGTCCGCCCAGAAATAGCGAATATCTTCGATCCCGTGCTTGAGCATGGCGATTCGTTCAGCCCCCATACCGAACGCAAAGCCGCTCCACTCGTCCGGGTCGTAGCCGCCGTTGCGTAGAACCTGAGGGTGCACCATACCGGAGCCGAGAATCTCGAGCCAGCCCGTATACTTGCAGATGGGGCAACCGCTCCCCTCGCAAATGATGCATTTGACGTCCATTTGAGCGCTCGGCTCGGTGAAGGGAAAGTGATCAGCATAAAAGCGGACCGGGCGCTCGCCATACATCCGCCGCGCAAATTCCGTCAGGGTGCCCTTGAGATCCGCAAAGGTGACGTTCCGCCCGACCGCCAGACCTTCGACTTGATAGAACTGGATTTCATAGCGCGCGCTGATCTGCTCGTAACGATAGCACATCCCGGGCAGGATGACACGTACCGGCTGAGTGCCATTCTCTGAGAGGAGGCGCATGGCACGAATCTGGCCCGGCGAGGTATGGGTGCGCAGGACGACGCGCTGGCCCGTGCCGGCCACGTAAAAGGTGGCCCAGTTATCGCGGGCCGGATGGAAAGGCGGGATGTTGAGCAGCTGAAAATTCAACTCGTCCGTTTCGATTTCGCGGGAGCGAAAGACCTGGAAACCCATGTCGCCCCAGATGCGATAGATCTCGCGCAGGTTCTGCGTCGCCGGATGCAGGCGGCCCGTCGCTAAGGGCCGTCCGGGGAGGGTCACATCCAATGGTTCGGTCTCGAGCGATTCACTCAGCGCCCGCTGCTGGATAGCTCCCACCTTCACTTGATAGGCGGATTCGAGCGCGTTTTTCGTCTCGTTCGCCAATTTGCCGACCACCGCGCGCTGTTCCTTTGGAAGCGCCCCGAGTTGGTCCATGGCCGCCGAGAGCGCCCCTTTGCGTCCGAGAAATTTGACGCGCCACTGCTCGAGTTGGGCATCATCCCAAATCGGCTGGAGGGCGCCCAACGCCTCTTCGCGCAATTGATTCAAGCGATCAATCATCTTCTCCTCCTCTACTCCCTGTCCCCCTCACTCTCGCCTCTTTCGGCTATCTTCTTGTTTCATTGGCCGGCTGACGCATGGACCCCGGCCGGTTCCACCCGCTCGCGGTAATTCCTGAGCGACGGCACGAGCCAGGCCATGATGGCGACGGCAATAATAGTTCCCACGCCCCCGGTGATGACCGAAAGGGGCGCTCCGAGCCACGCCGCGACCAACCCGGCTTCGAGTTCACCCAGTTGCGGGCCGCCCATGAAAAAGATCATCATCACCGATGTCATCCGACCTCGCAAATAATCGGGCGTCGCAATCTGGCGAATCGTGTTCCGCAGAATCGTGCTGACGGTATCGGCCGCGCCGACGCAGGCCAAAAGGATAAAGGAAAGCAGGAACCACTGCGAGGCCCCATACAGCGCCGTGGCCAACCCGTACAAGGCGATGGCCCATAACAGAACAACCCCCTTGTGCCGAACGTTTCCGACGAATGCCACGCCGAGGCCGGCCACGACGGCGCCGATGGACTCGGCCGAGTACAGGATTCCCAACCCCTGCGGCCCTACGTGTAGGATATCTTGGGCGAAGATAGGCAGCAGGGCGGACGCCGACGAAAAAAATGTGGCAAAGAAATCCAAAAGCGCCGTCGAGAGAATAATCGTCGAGTGCCGGACAAAGCTGATGCCTTCCCTTAAAGCTGCCGGCGTCACCCGCGCGATCCCGAGATTCTCCTGCGACGGCGTCCTCATAAGGAGGAGCGCAAAGAGCACGGCGAGAAAGGAGACCGCGTTGATCCAGTACACGGCGGCGATGCTCAAACCTGCAATGACAAAACCGGCGAGCGCCGGCCCGATGATGGCGGCAGCTTGGCTCATCATGTTATTCAAACTGAGCGCATTCGTCAGTTGCTCTCTGGGCACGAGATTCGGCACGAGCGCCTGTCGGGCGGGACTGTCAAACGCGACGGTGGCAGCGGTGAGCGCCGAGAGCAAATAGATCAGCAGGACTGACGCGTGCCCGGTCTCGGTGATCACGCCGAGGAGCGCAGCAAAGATCATCATGGCGCTCTGCGTGGCGAGCAACAGGCGCCGGCGGTCGTGGGCATCGGCGAAAATTCCGCCGACCAGCGAAAAGACGATGATCGGCACGACCCGGACAAGGCCGGTGAGGCCGAGCGCGAGGGCTGAGCCGGTCAGGATGTAAATGTGCCAGTTGATGGTGATCGTCTGCATTGTCGTGCCCGCTTGGGAAATGAGCTGGGCGAACCAGAGCAGACGAAAGTCACGATTCTGCAGAGCCGCAAACGGCGCAAGGCGGGAATCGTTGCCCGATGTCGCTTCGGAGGCAACGTGGTCTTGACTCACGCAGGCTCCGGAGCGAGAAATGTCCCATCCGGTAATCGCCGCGCGGGCCGCACGGAAAGGATCGCATCCCGGTTCAGCGGGCCGTAAATGTGCGGGTAACGCCGGTCCGGGTCGTCGTAGCGGATCGGCGCGCGCACCTTGTCCTTGTCAATGTAGAGATAGTAATGCGGCTCGGGATTATTTTTATAGTACGCCGTGGCGACCTGCGCCATCGCCTCGGCGCCATCTGTGCAGTGAATAAATCCGTCGCGTTCAAATTCGCTCGGGATATAATCGACGGCGGAATCGAGAGCATCGAAATAGCCCCGCGGTGTGAGGTGAAAAGTGAGTTCCATAGTCCCGCCAATAAAAAACTCCCGTCCTGAAAGGGACGAGAGCCAGCAGTCTCGTGGTACCACCCTCTTTAGGTGATTGAATGATTGGGTCGTTCGGCGATTGGGTCATTGGGGTGATCGGCCCGTCGGCCAATCGCCCAATCACCTAATCATCCCGTCACCCAATCGACCAATCCCCTCACTCTGCCGAAAGATCGGCTGTCCCTCTAACGCTGGACGAGCGGAACGCACTAGTCTCATCGCTTACCGATTTCGCACGCTCGGCTCGGGAGCGAATTTCGCCGTCTGCCTCCTGGAGGGCTTGCATCTCAGGGCCCTTCCTCTCTGATGGATTTCGCACGGCTACTTCTCTCCGTCATCGCCTTGGCCGCCATTCCTTCCAGACAGGAGACAATGGCGTTAGCTCCAAAAGCGGAGTTGGTGAAATTATCTCCAGAAATAGAGATTTGTCAATCGCCAGCCAGAGGGGGTGACACCATTCCCATTGTACGCGTCCCCGCCCCGTGTTAGAATCAGACACGCACGGGCTAAAAGCCGCCAAGGAGGCCCGCACAAGCCGTTAGGTGCGCGCGGTGTTTTTGACGTAGCGGAATACCGGCTTTATAATAGGGGGCAGAGGCTTGACGCCGAGCAACATGGCTTGTGATCAACGACGTCGCGAACAACTGATTCGAGACCTGGCACGCCGCGCGGCTGCGCTGCACCTGACTGCTCCGGCGATTTTATTCCTGGAGATGCACAAGCCGTTCGCGTTTACGGGCGCACAGATGCTGTGGGTGGCCCAGCCCCTGCTGAGTCCATGGCTGAATGGCACCACCGTGCGAGACCTCGCTCTCTTGCTCGAAGATCCTGCCAGTGTGGAACAACTGATCAAGCAATTGGAATCAGCAAGACCCGGGTATCCTTGACCTTGAGGATGCATCGGCGAACGTGATCACGACGACGGAGTCTGGTGTCGCGTGGATGCCTTACTGAGCCTCCTCAAATCGACAGTTGGATCCGAACAAGCGCAGGCGCTTGTTTTGTTCCTCGTTTTCCTTCCGCCGTTCTTCTTTGCCTATTGGGCGGTCAAGCGCGGGATGCGCATTACCTTGCGTCCGATAACGGCTTATGAGACGCTCAAGCGCTTGCTGGCTCAGGCCGCCGAGGCCGGCCGCCCCGTCCACCTCTCGCTCGGTATTGCGGGTATTGGTAAAAGTAACACGTCCGATACCATGGCCGGGCTCACCGTTCTGGACTATGTAGCCGATCGCGCCGCGATCAGCGCCAGCCCGCCTATTGTCACTCTTGCGGATCCGACCGCGCTGCCGGTCGCTCAGGACCT
This sequence comes from Chloroflexota bacterium, assembly GCA_023380675.1. The sequence continues at coordinate 8,226 of JAMCRS010000181.1, read as the reverse complement.
GCTCCGCCGCGCCTATAGCCGCCACGGCTATCCGGAGGAATACCAGCCGGCCCGCGCCCGCTTTGTCGCCCCCGACCCGCTCCTGGGCACCGGCCAATCGCCCAATCCGGCGCTCTATGCCAGTGGGCAGATTGATGGGTTCCCTTATGCGGCGGGAACCCTACCCCTGCTCGACCCGCGCACCCTGATTGCCAATGTCATGATCGGGCAGTTTGGCGACGAGTTTTTGCTGTTGGCCGAAACGGGCGCCAATCGTCACTTGGAGCAAATCGGCGGAACCAGCACCGTGGGCGTGCTGCCTTTTGTCTATACGTCGGTGGCCCATCCCCTCTTCGGCGAAGAGATCTATGCCGGAGGCGCCTATCTCGCGGACAAACCGGCGCATCTAAGCAGCCTCCTTGCTCAGGATATCATGCGTTGGTTTGTGATTGTGATTATACTCGCGGCAGTAGCTCTTAGAGCGACGGGGTGGATATAGATGAGGTGGGTGGCAACGGCTGTCGCCGTCGGGGTGGGCCTGATTGTCCTCTTGGCTTTTTTTCTGCGGCACCCGTTATTGAATCCATTGGGCACGGCCTTTGCCGAGTGGACGGTTATCCTTGCGGCTTTTGCTCTGCTCCTCGGACTCGTCAATCTCCTCACGGTCCATCTTGGCCGGGTCGTTCGCCGTAACGAACCGGGCGCGGGCTACAGTTTGATTATCCTTGTCACTTCAGCCGCGGTGATCGCCGTCGGCTTGCTCTACGGCCTGCCGGGCGGCCCGATGCTGTGGATCTTTGACAACGTCTACATCCCTCTGCAGAGTTCGTTCTTGGCGCTCCTCGTCTTCCTGCTCGCGACGGCAGCTTTTCGCGCATTCAGGGCGCGCAGTCTTGAAACGGCCTTGATGCTCCTCGCGGCTCTGATCGTCTTTCTCGGTCAGGTGCCGTGGTTCGGCGCTCTAGCGGACGCGCGAGAGTGGGTGCTCTCCATCCCGAGTACGGCCGGGATGCGCGGCATCCTGCTGGGAGTTGCATTGGGGGCGACTGCAACTGCTCTGCGTTTGATTGTCGGACTAGATCGGCCGTATTCCGAATAAACCAGAATGATATACTGTAATCACTGCGGGACCCAAAACCGAGATGGAAGTAAGTTCTGCAACAATTGCGGCACGCGCTTGCAGCCGCCTGCCGGCGTCTTGTGCCCTGGCTGCGGAATGGACAATCCTGTAGGGGCGGCTTTTTGCTCGAACTGTGGAACGCGCCTCGCCTCTCCGAGCGGTGCCCCGGCCCCGGCAGAGTCTCCCATGGCCCCACCGGCCATAGGACCGACTCTCCCTGCCAAACCGGATGCCCCTCCACCGCCAGCCCAGGAGCCGGAAAAGGACTCTCGGGCTCCAGCCGAGCCAGCGCTGGCCGAATCTGAAACAGAACCGGCGGCATCCAAACCGGTTCCCGCGGCCGAAGAGGATGTGCCCGATTGGTTGTTGAGCTTGCCCCAAGTGGCGATCGCACCTGAGCAAACAGCCCCGGCTGCCCAACAGGATCAGGTCCTCGAATCCGCCGAGGAATTGGCAGTCAAGGCGGGAGAACGGCCGGCAGAATCTCCGGACAAACCGAGTGAGCCACCGGCAGAGTCACCTGCTCAGGAACCGGACACAGAACCTGATTGGTTAAAGCTCTTGAAACAGGCGCCGCCGCAAGTTGAAGAGCCTGCCGGACCGTCTTCCCAATCCGCGGTCCCTGATTGGCTGCAGCAAATGCGAGAAGAAGAATCCGGGGCCGAGCCGTCTGCACAAGGAGGCGCCTCTTCCGAGCCGGAGGACCCCCCTTGGATCCAGCGGATGCGTGAGGAGGTCGCCTCAGCTGCCTCCGAACCCGGATCCACCCCGGCCGAGGAGGAACCGAGCTGGATTAGGCATTTGCAGTCGGAGGAAGAGGCCCCGGCCTCCTCTGAGGAAGAGGCGCCGGATTGGCTTGAGCAACTGAGCGCCCTCACGCCAGAGGCACCGACAGCGGCAGAGGTAGGGCAGGCGGCGGAAGAGATGCCGGCTGCGGAGCCAGCGGTGGAGGAGATGCCGGCTGCGGAGGTGGGGCAGGCGGCGGAAGAAATGCCGGCTGCGGAGGTGGGGCAGCCGGCGGAAGAGATGCCGACTGCAGAGCCGGCGGCGGAGGAGATGCCGGCCGCGGAGGTAGAGCCGGCGGCGGAGGAGATGCCGGCCGCGGAGGTAGGGCCGGAACTGGCGGAAACGACCGCGCATCAAGCGCCCCCTCCGGTGGAGGGACTCACTGCTCCGAAGTTGCCTCTTCTGGAGGAGGTGCCTCCTCCAGATCACGTTCCCAGCGCGGAGGAGACACTCGCTTCTGACGTTGAATTACCTACTCGGATAGAGGAACCAGCGGGGCCGCCTGTTGAACCAAGTGCACCCGTGGCCGCTGAGACCGTCGAGGCGGAAAAGCCTCCGGAGCCTCGGGTTCGAGATGAGGCTGCGGTACCGCAAGCGGAAACCCTCGAGCATGCGGTGGAACTGCCGGACTGGCTGAAGCAAATGCGCGCGGCGCAGCCCGAGACAGCCGAATCGCTCGAAGCATTCCTGGCGGAACAGACACCCCCGACTGAAGAGCATCCAGCCGAACAACCGGTCGAGGGGCAGCCGGCTGCATCAGTGGAAGGTACCACCGCTTCTCTTCGAGAGAAAGAACCGGCCGGCGAGACAGAGCAAGCCCCCTCTGAGCTTGAGGACATTCCGGACTGGCTGCGTGTTCCCATTTCCACTCCTGCGCAAGGGGCTATTGAGGGACCATCGACAGCCGCTGAGAGAGCGCCCACCGAAACAGAGCCGGTCCCGGCCATAGAGCCGGCGCGACCCGAGGAAGTCCCTTCCTGGATTGCGGCCCTCAAACCCGCCGAGTTGCTAGAGCCTTCCACTCCGGCGGACTTGCCGATCGAGGCGAGTGGGCCACTCGCCGGTTTGCGTGGCATCTTGCCTTTGGCACTGGCCATTACCGAGCCGCATCCTCCGGTCCGACCTTCCGTCCCCGGAGACGGCCAGAACGGCGCTCATCTATTTACGAGTATTCTTGCCCAGCCTGCGGCCGAAGCGGAAGAGCCGGTGGCGCCGCAGGTGCGCGGCAGATGGACGATTCGCCCGTTCATCTACATACTCTTGCTCCTGGCCGTTATCGTTCCGTTCTTCCTCCCAGCCGGACTGGCAGGCGCGGCGGTGCCGATCGTGAACACACCGGCCGCCGAATTTTACGACGTGATCCAGCGTCTCCCGTCGGACGCAGTCGTCCTGGTCGCTTTTGATTACGACCCGAGCGTCGCTGGAGAGATGGACTTGCAGGCCAATGCCATTGTGCGTGATTTGGTCAAACGCCGCATCAAGGTGATTGCGCTCAGCACGCTCGAAACGGGCCCCTTTCTTGCACAACACATTCTCGAGCAGGCGACCTCGGGGAATAGCAATTATGTGTACGGGATCGACTACGTGAATGCGGGTTATTTGCCCGGTCATGAAGCCGGGTTGGCACAACTCGCCGCCAGCGGCTTCCCGGCCAATGGGATCGATTTCGTGCAAAGTTCACCGCTCAAGCAATTACCTCTCATTTCCAACTTGGATCTATCCAGGGTGTCCCTCGTCGTCGAGTTGGCCGGATCGGAAGAGCCGCTCAAGATGTGGATGGAGCAGTTCCAAGGACGCGGCCATGTGCCTGTCGTCGCAGGGGTGAGCGCCGCGGTCGAACCGCGGGCGCGTGCTTATCGCGCTGCGAATCAACTGGTCGGTGTGCTGAGCGGATTGAATGGCGCGGCGCAATACGAGATCCTCTCGAATCGAACGGGGCTGGCGCTCACAAGCGTGAACGCGCAGGGCGCTGCGCAGCTGGTGCTCGCCTTCATCATCATATTGGGCAATATCGCGTTCCTGATCTCTCGGCGGGCAACAGGACAAAATGACTGACGTCCTCGGCGTATGGGTTGGCGCCATTCTGACCCTTTTGGTATTCAGCTATCTCCTGGGAGATACGCCGCTCTTCCGGTTAGCCCAGGCCATTTTCGTCGGAGTGGCGGTTGGCTACGCGACGACGGTCGCGATCTATTCCATTCTCCTTCCACGACTCGTCGTTCCGTTGACGACGGCCCCGGCCGTGAATTGGCCGCTGGCGGTTCCCTTGGTATTGGGAATTCTCTTATTGACCAAGGTTCGCGCCGCTTGGGCGCCGTTCGGAAATGTCAGCATGGCATTTTTGTTCGGCGTGGGCGGGGCGCTCACGATTGGCGGCGCGATCAGCGGAGCGCTGTGGCCCCAGCTGGCGGCTACCGCAACCGCCATTTCTCGATTCCAGGACACCGGGACGCTCGTCAATGGTTTGATCCTCGTGGTGGGGACCGTGGGCGCTTTGCTTTCCTTCCGATTTGTGACCGGAGGAGAGCGGCGGGCAATGCGCGTGCTCGATGCAGTGGCCGCCCGCTGGGGTTATGTCGGCCGCTGGTTCATCTTGATCGCGTTCGGCGCTATTTTTGCGGATACGGCTGTTTCACGAATCTCCATTCTCATCGGTCGCGTATACTTTTTGTTACACGATTGGCTGGGCGTCGTGAAATAGTGCGGCGACCGCCTTCTGCAATTCTATGCCAGACAAGCCTGAATCCTTTCTGATTGCCGATTGCGGCAGTGTAAACACCAAAGTGGGACTCGTCGACCTCGTCGGGGGGGAGTACCGCTTTGTCGGCGTTGGCGTGACACCCACGACGACGGAATCGCCCAACGCGGATGTTCTGGTTGGCGTTCGGCGCGTTGCCGAGCAGCTTCAGGCGCGCGTGAACCGCCGGCTGCTGACTGAGGATGGCCGGTTGATCACGCCCGAGCTTCCCACCGGGCAGGGCGTTGATGCTTTCGCCGCCGCGACCAGCGCCCCGCTGCCCATCCGGGTAGCCATCGTCGGCTTGAGTCGTGCCGTGAGTCTGGCGAGCGCGACGCGCGCGATCAACAGCACCTACGCCACTGTCGAAGCGACGCTCGCCTTGGACGAGACAGGCAGCCGTTGGCTCGGAGCGACCGTGGTGGCACGCGATGGGGAGGATTTGAGGCCGGGAGATGGCGACGCCGAGGGGAGCGACCAGAAGCGAACCGAGCCGCTATCCGATCCAGCCGCTCTCGCCGCTGAAAAATTGGCGCAGGCCAACCCGGAAGTGATCGTCTTGGTCGGCGGCATTGACGGAGGCGCGACGACGGCCTTGTATGAACTAGCGAATTTGGTCGCCGTGATTTCGGCGGGGCGCGACACAAGTGCTCGCCCGGTTGTCGTCTTTGCCGGGAACCGTCAAGCCCGCCCCGAGATTGCCGCGCGCGTGGGCCAGGTCGCGCCCCTGCGCGTGGTGGATAATGTTCACCCCGCGCTCGACCGGGAGAACCCGCGTCCTCTGCAGCATGAGCTAGAAGCCCTCTATGAAGAGCGCAAAATTGGCAACCTCCCCGGCGTAAAGGGACTGGCCGAATGGACGCAGGCGCCGGTTCTGCCCGCCGCGCGGGCCTTTGAGAACGTCGTTCGTTTCCTCAGTCGCCGCCACAATTTGAATGTCGTCGGCGTCGACATCGGAGGATCGGCGACGACCCTCGTCAACGCGCAAGGGGAAGCTTTCAAGCGAGTAGTTCATGCCGACTTGGGCACGGGGTTCGGCCTCGAGTCGCTCGTGGCGCAAGCGGGCGTGGACAGGCTGGTCAGTTGGCTGCCTTTCGAAATCAGCCCGGAGGAAGCTCTCGCCTATTATCTCAACCATGCCGTCCATCCGGCCTCGATCCCCGCCACTCGCGAAGAGGCGCGTCTGATGCAAGCGGCTGTGCGGGAGGCGATTGCGCTCGCGGCGCGTTCGAGCGGCATCGAGGTAAAGGGCGCGGAGCTCATCCTCCTCAGCGGTGCGGCCTTGTCGCGCAATACCAGTTGGGGCTCGGTTGCACTGATGGCTCTCGATGCGCTCCAGCCGCAAGGGATTTTGACCCTCGCGGTCGACGCGCTGAATCTCGCGCCCTCCTTCGGCGCGCTCGCGTCGATCAGTGCGGCGGCGGCGGCGGGCGTTCTGGAACGGGATGGCTTTACGACTCTGGGGACGGTGATTGCACCGATCTCGAACAACCGCGAAGGCCAAATTGACTTGCGCGTGCAAGTCCAGCCCACGGGAAGCGGTGCCATGAGTCTCGAGGTCGAGCACGGATCGCTCGAAGTGATTCCCCTTGCCCCGGGACAACGGGCCTCCTTGGAAGTGGAAACAGTGGGCAGCGCCCTTCTTCCCTCTGCCCCCAAAGGGGTTTACAAGGCGGAGGTGGAGGGCGGCACGATTGGGGTTATCATCGACGCGCGGGGGCGGCCGATTGCCTTGCCTTCCGATGCCGACAAGTGCAGGACCAAGGTCCAGGAATGGCTATGGGATATTGGGGGCTGATGTCTGATTCACCTCTACCTGTTTTACCGGTCACATGTGTCCAGTCGCTGACTCGAATCCGCCGCAAGCGAACGCTCGCTTCACCCGGCCAGGTCACGGCGAGCGTAGGGAGCTACGTCGATCCGCTGAATGTGGTTGCGCGCGCGAATAGCTCGACACATCTCATGGCGGTGCCGGTGGCGCGTTATCTCCACGTCCCCGAGGCCAAGCTGAGCGATCACCTGCTCAAAAAGCCGGGCGAGGCAGTGTACTCGCGTGAGATCATTGCTTCCAAGCCAGAGTTGTTCGGCACACTTCAGCGTATTTATCGGGCGCCGAGCGCCGGCTATATCGCCGCCGTCCAGGGGTCCTGGGTGGCGATTGGGCTGGCGGATTCGGCCCGGGAACTCAAGGCTCTCTACCGTGGGAGCGTGGTCGACGTCACACCCGGCCTCGGCGTGACCATTGAATCGGTGGGCTCACTCGCACAAGGCGTCTGGGGAGCCGGCGGTGAAGCCTTTGGCGTGCTGAAAAAGATGGTCGATGCGCCGGACGTCGTCCTGACCGAGGATAAGGTCGACGTAAGCGTACACGGCTCGGTCCTGCTGCTCGGAGCGGGGCTGACGGAGCAAGCCCTCGAGCGGATTGCCAAAGACCAAGCGGCGGGACTCGTCGCCGGCAGTCTGTCTGCACACCTTCAGGCGCGGATCGCCGAATTTCGAATTCCTACCGTTATCACCGATGGGTTCGGCGAGCTGCCCATGGCGGCACCAGTTTTCGAGCTCTTGGCGTCCCATGTAGGCGAAGAGATTTCTGTCAACGCGACGATGGGGACTCGGCGTGGTACGGATCGGCCGGAGGTTTTCATTCCCGCGGTGACCAGCTCGGCGAGCGCCGCTGGCATCGTCGCGGCGCCGGTGCCAGAGACCTGTGTTGGTGCGACCGTGCGAATCCTCTGTGCGCCGCACGCGAACGAGATCGGCAAAATAGATGCCTTACCGAATCTGCCGCAGAATTTGGAAAGTGGTATTTCGGCTTGGGGAGCAGAGATCGAGCTGGCGGGAGGCGAAGGCGTTTTCGTTCCTTGGGAGAATTTGGAGCTAGTAGGGTAAGGAGCAGTCCCTGAATCAGACAGTCTGATAGAAAAGGAGACATTCATTATGGCAGAGATTGCGCCCGCTGGGGGCGGCCCGAACCGGATGTTTATCCTGATCGCGCTTGGCTTGGCGGCCCTGCTCATTATCGGTATCCTGGGGCTGGGGGGCTATTTGTTCGTCTCGAACCTAGCGCGGACTCAGCTCCCTGCGCCGACCGTTCGCATTGCGGCCGTAACGGACCTGACTTCGCCCACCGCACAGGCGTCGGACACGGAAGCCCCCACGGAAACCGCGACCCCGACATTGGTCGTCGCCGAGGCCGCGACCAACACGCCAGTGCTCGCGAGCGCCCAGACCACGTCGCAGCCGACGGTTACTCCCAGCCCAACGTCGTCAAGCCAGTTGCCCAAGTCGGGCATGGGGGATGATTTGCTGCTCCTATCCGGCGGCTTCGTCCTAGTGCTCGTCATCCTTGGTGTGCGGCACGCGCGGCTGACGGGCAAGGTCTAAGTCGCGGACCGTTCCGTCACGGACTCGTCTTCAGCGCGCCCGCCGAGGCTCAGCTCCGCCTGCCACCGCCGTTCGGCGCGCCTTCAGTTGACGAGAGAGTGTGGATTAATGGCGGCTTTTGGGGACTTGAAGCCGGAGTGGTCCGAAAGGCGGTTTGGGACGTCGCTGCCCGCCCAGGGATCAGCCTGCCGTAGTGTCGCGTCCCCTGGTTTCAGTCAGT
>JAMCRS010000180.1 GCA_023380675.1 Chloroflexota bacterium | reverse complement strand
CGGTCGGCCAGCACCCCCCCAGAACGGGACAAACCAGATGCCGGCGAGAAAGCCGATCGAGGCCATGGGACCGGTCCATGCATTGATCGCCTCGTCGCCGAATCCGATAGCCTGCAGGAAGGCGGGCGTAAAGAGTATGAAATGGGCGACGACGGCGACTTCGAGAAAGTTGGCGAGCGCGAAGAGAAATGTGAGGAGCTGCCAGGATTGAGGCGCGGCGCCGGCTTGTGGTTCGGTCTGAGGATCTTGCATCGTTGAAAGCAACTCGATCAGGTGTCGATCGTGGTGGAGTTGGACTCTGCTAACGCCAGATGTCTTTGCTGCCAGCTCCAACCCTTGATTCGTCGTTCCTCTCGAAAATCCTTTACGCACGAGGAAATGTAATCGCTTCCCGGCAACACGCTTGCCAGGAACGGCTCGTTCTCGGCGACTTGTTCACCCCGGACGCCGAACATTCCCGCGACGAGCCTTCTACCGTCGAGCAGGTATGCTCCGATTGTTCCTCACCGCCACATGCTGGCTGCGACTATAACATATCGGTCAGAGGGCGTCAAGAAGAAATTTGGTTGACAGAAGAGTTTGACAATATTTCGTGATTCGGTAGAATTAAAGACTGAGATGGAACTCGCGTCCAAAGCTGTATTGGTTTTGAATGCCACTTACGAACCGCTGAATATCGTGCCGGTACAGCGGGCCATCGTGCTCCTACTCAAGGAAAAAGCCGAGATTGTCGAGGCGGCCAAGACCAAGCTGCGCGCCGAACATCTGGCGATCGCTTGGCCGTTGGTCATTCGCTTGGTCGTATTTGTGCCGGTCCCGCGCCGACTGCCGCTTCCTCTATCGCGGCGCACGGTGATGGCGCGGGATCTCTATACCTGTCAGTATTGCGGCAGTCAGCCCGGCAAGCACGAGCTGACGATCGACCACGTGATCCCGCGTTCCCGCGGTGGCACGACGACGTGGGAGAACGTGGTGACGGCGTGCGCGCCGTGTAATCGGCGCAAGGGAGACCGGCTCCCCGAGGAAGCGCGCATGATCCTGCTAGCCAAGCCCGCGCGACCGCGCTTTATTGCCGTCGCTCTCCTCGGAGAGACCAACGCACACGCGGTTTGGCAAAAATACCTTGGGACGTGAAGCATTCAGCCGGGGACTAGCCACGTTGTGCCCCCGTAGAACACAGGTCCACACTGAGGCCTTCCAAGTCAACCCTTGGAAGGCCTCTTCATTTACACTTTGCTCGCGTGCCCCGCGCCGCCCGACTCTATTCGTTTCCACGCACTGACGACGGCGACCGTGATGATGGCCGCGATGATCGCTTCGGCGATTGCCTGAGGGACGATTGGCAGCATTGCCACCCAGGGGATCAGCCCGAACAGGCCGGCGAGGACCAGCACCAGCACCGTGTTCGTGAACGAACCGACGGCGCCCGCGACGACGAGCGCGGCATACTCGTTCACACGTCGCAACGCCGCGTACGACAAGTACGCTGTGATGCCGATCAACAGCCGCGGCACGATCGCGACGATCGGGTTCTTGAACACCGGCGACGTTGCATCGATAAAGCTAAAGACCCCGAATATCCCTCCGATAAGTGAACCGACCAACGAACCCTCCAGCACGCCTCCGATGATCGCCGGTACGTGCATGATCGTCGCGTTGCCGGCCAGGTTTGGGACCGGAATAAATCCCAGACGGGTGGTGCCGAGCAGGATGGCGACGGCGCCCAGCACACCTGTTACGGCAATCCTTCGAACCGACAAGACCGGCTGTGCAGTTGCTTCCAATTGTACTCCTCCTTCGGGCTCGCGGGCCCGCACGAACAATTTCAATACTAGTGCAGGACAAGACCTCACGCTCAGAAAGGCATGGGGACAAGCAAGATTGCAAGCGAAAAGAGTGCAACGACTCCGAATAAGATCACGTCAGAGGCGCGCGCCGCGAATTGCACATAGTGCGTTCGTCCCTTGCCGCCGACGTAGCAGCGCGCCTCCATCGCGACCGCCAGGTCCTCCGCTCGCCGCAGCGCCCCGAGAAAGAGAGGGACGATTAGCGGCAAAAGCGCCCGGGTTTGCTGAATGAACCGCAATCGGCCGGCTCCGCCGAGGTCCGCCCCGCGCGAGGCTTGAGCCTTGAAGAGACGCTCCAACTCTTCGGCTAGCGTCGGAACAAATCGGAGCGCGATCGTCATCGTGAGCGCCAACTCGTGCGCCGGAAAATTGAATCTCTTGAGCGGCGCGAGCAGAGATTCGGTCCCGAGCGTAAGCTCGGTGATCGTCGTCGACAAGGTCAACAGGCTGGTCAGGACCAGCAGATCGACGAACCGCGCGGCGGAGACGATCGCCAGTTGAACTCCGCAAGTGTTGCTGTCGATCGGACCCCAACGGAAGAGCGAGACGCAGTTCTGCCCGCCGGTGAAACCGGTGGTGTAGAACGTCACCTGCAGCAACGCGAGAAGCAGCACGACCGGGATCGCCGGTTTCAGGCCGCCGAGCGCATAGCGAACCGGAATCCGCGTCAGCAAGACGAGGCCAAAAACGGCGACGACCAATATCGCGTTCGCCGCGTAGCTCGAGCTGAACGTGATTGCCGTCACGAGCAAGCCAAACGCCAGCAGCTTGGCGCGCGGGTCCATCTTGTGCACGACCGAATCGAGCGCCAGATATTGGCCGATCGTAATATTGCGAGCGATGCTGAATTCGTCCATGGTCGGTGATTGGCGATCGGTAATCAGTGATTAGTGACTAGTGGCCAACTGCTCCACCGCTTCGTCCACCGTCAACACGTCGGATCGAACGTCGAATCCCCGGGCACGGAGCGCGTGCATGGCCTCGGTCACCTCTGGAACGCCGAGGCCGAGCTCGCCGAGGCGGTCCGCCTGGGAGAACACCTGGCGCGGCGTTCCGTCAAAGACCGCCCTTCCGCCGGCGATCACGTAGATCCGGTCGCACAGTCGCGCGATGTCCCGCATGTTGTGCGAGACGACGACGAGCGTCATTCCAGATTCGCGGTGGAGTTTTCTTAGGCGCTCGAGAATGTCCGCGTGCCCGCGCGGATCGAGGCCCGCCGTCGGCTCGTCCAGTGCCAACACCTCGGGCTGCATGGCCAGAACGCCGGCGAGCGCCGCTCGCCTTTTCTCGCCGCCGCTCAGCGAGTACACCGGACGGTCCTTTACCTCTTCGAATGCAAGGCCAACGGATTCCATCGCCTGGCGGACGCGGCGGCGGAGCTCCTCTCCTCTCAAACCAGCCTGCCACGGGGCGAAGGCGACGTCGTCGCCGACGTAGCGCTCGAACAACTGCGCCTCCGGAAACTGGAAAGCCAAGCCAACCCGCCGTCTCAGCGCGCGCATGTCGAGCGCGGCGTCCCCCAAGTCGGTGTCGAGCACTCGCACGCGGCCGCGTTGAGGCCGCAAGAGACCGTTGAAATGCTGTATCAGAGTCGATTTGCCGGAGCCGGTATGTCCGATGATGCCGACGATCTCTCTCCGCGCCGCGTCCAGGTCCACCCCTCTCAGCGCCGTCGATTCGAGCGGAGTTCCGCGCAAGTAGGTATGCTCCAGCGCGCGTACAAAAATTACAGGCGGCGCCGTCGGACGCTCGCGTGGCGTCAAGCTGTCCCGGTCGCGCGGCGCCCGGCCGGACGCCGTCACCCGCACCGGCCTGA
>JAMCRS010000179.1 GCA_023380675.1 Chloroflexota bacterium | reverse complement strand
CTCGGATTCTTACGTTTCTTGCGCCGTAGAGAAAGAGGGTCAAAAGATTCGTTCCGCTGAAGGTATGCGATCGAAACAAGCCCAGCGGCATCATGGGGTGTGTGCTGCGCGACTCGACGATCACGAAAGCAATGAGCGCTGCAAGTCCTCCAGCGAGCGAGGCGAATACGCTCGGCGATTGGAATCCAAAATCCGGCGCCGAGAGGAAACCGTACGTCAGTCCGGCGAGGCCGACCACCGCGAGCAGCGCGCCGAGCCAGTCGATCTTGCCGCCGGCTTGGTCGCCGCGGCTTTCGGGCACCTTGGAATAGAGTACGGCGAGCGCGGTTAGTCCCACCGGCAAATTGATCAAAAAGACGCCGCGCCACAACCCCGCGTTAGCCAGGAACCCGCCCAAGACCGGCCCGGCGAGGGTCACGATGGTCGTCACCGCCGACCAGGTCCCGATGGCCTGGCCGCGTTCGCCGGCCGGAAAGAACGAGCTGATAATGGCGAGGCTTCCCGGGATCATGAGCGCTCCGCCGATCCCTTCGAGGACGCGCGCGGCAATGAGGAATTCGATGCTCGGAGCGAGACCGCACAGCAGGGATGCGAACATGAAAAGCGTGATGCCGAGCATGAACACGCGTTTGCGGCCGAGCTCGTCGCCGAACGAGCCGCCCACCAGGATGAGCGCGGCGAGCATCAGGAGGTACGCGTTGACAACCCACAACAAGAGCGCGCCGCTGGCATTCAGCGCTGCCTGTACGGCCGGCAGCGCGACGTTCAACGCCGATCCGTCGATAAAGGCCATACTGGACGCGAGGATGGTCGAGGCGAGCACCCAGCGCCCGAGATGAGGGTCTGCGCGGGTTGGAGCGGATTCGTCATTCATTATGATTCAGCCCATGCGATTAGCGTGAAAGAGCCGTTTGGTTCTCAACGCGTGACCGTCGCTCGACCTCTGCCTTGCGCGGCGGTTGGCCGCGGCCAAAGCGAGGTCACACGACATAGTGCCTTGCAAATGTTGGTTGATTATATTCGGCGGAGCATCGCCGTCAAGACCCGGTGGGGATGAGAGTGGGGAGAAACAGCGCGTCAGCCTTTGGGGATCAAATGGATCGCGGTCGCCTTGACGCCGGCGACCACGCGAACGCCGGGAGCGAGGCCGAGGTCGAGATAGGATTGCTTGGTGACATAGGCCACGAGGGGGAACCCGCAATCGAGCGTGATCTTGAACAGCGGGCCCAAGGAAGCGATCGCGGTCACGCGGGCGTCGAACTGGTTCTTGACGCTCGAGTCGGCGTGCACGGCGCGAGCCAGCGCGACGTCTTCGGGTCGAATGCACACCAGGACTCGCGGCGAGAGATGTTCGCCGACGGCATGAATCTCGCGCTCGCCGAGTGCGATCCGGACGTCGCCGTCGGATGCGGAAACCACGCGCCCTTCGAGGACCGTCTCGACGCCGACGAAATTCGCGACGAACTCGTCCGCCGGCGTGTTAAAGACCTCTGCCGGCGTGCCCACCTGCAGCAAAGCCCCGTCGCGCAGCACGCCGATCTTGTCTGCCAGCACCAGGGCTTCGGTCTGGTCATGCGTCACGTAGACCGCGGGGATGGCCAACTGGCGCAGGAGGGTTTTCAGCTCTTCGCGCAGGGTGTCGCGGGCACGCGCGTCCAAAGCGGAAAGCGGCTCGTCGAACAGGAACAGTGCGGGGTTCATCGCCAGCGCGCGTGCGAGCGCCACGCGCTGTTTTTCGCCTCCGCTCAGATTCTGCGGTTTGCGCTCGGCGAGCCGCTCTAGGCCGAGACGGGCGAGCAGCTCACGCACGCGCGTCCGGTCGTCGCCGCAGGCGAACCCCACGTTCTGGGCGACGGTGAGGTGAGGAAAGAGCGCATAGTCCTGGAACATCAAACCGACGCGGCGCGCCTCCGGGGGCGCCGCGGTCACGTCGCGCCCGTCGATCGCGATTCGGCCCGCGTCGGTCCGGTTAAAGCCGGCGATCGTCTCCAGTAGGACGGACTTGCCGGCACCGCTGGGGCCGAGGATGACGAACGTCTCATCCTGCTCGAGCGCGAACGAAATGTCTCGGAGCGCGAATTTGCCTAGCTCGGCCGAGACGTGCTCGACGATGACGGCGGTCACGCGTGTCCCCCCGGCACGACCCGGCCGTACGCCAGGTAACGAAAGAGGATGAAGAGGGAGAGGGCGACGGTGAGATAAAGCGCCGCCATCGCCGACGAGTCCCCCAGGCCGAACTGGAGGAAGAGGTCGTAGATCTTGACCGGCGCGGTCATGGGGTAGTACGTCAGGATGATGACCGCGCCGAACTCGCTGATCGAGCGCGCGTAGGTGAGCGTTAGGCCGGTCAGAATGCCGCGTCGGGCGAGCGGTAGGGTGACGCGCGTGAACACGGTCCACGGGCCGGCGCCGAGCGTGCGGGCCACCTTCTCCAGTCGGGGATCGACAGACTCAAAGCCCACGCGTGCGGCGTTTACGGTGTACGGCGCGCTGACGAAGAGCATCGCGATGACGATGCCCCCCAAGCTGCCCCAGAACTGCATTCCAGTCAGCGCCTCCACCGGCGCGCCGATGACGCCGGTGCGTCCGAAAACGAACAGGAGCGCGATGCCGGCGACCGTGTGCGGCACTGCCAACGGCAGGTCGACGATCACTTCGACGACCGACTTGAAGCCGAACGCGGTGCGCGCGAGGAGGTAGGCGAGTGGAACGCCGAAGATCCCGGCGATCGCCGCGGTCAGGAACGCGGCGACGAGGCTCAGGCCGATGGCGGCCCGCACGTCGTCCATCGCGGCGACGTGTCCCAAGCTCGCCGGCGTCTGGGTGACGTAGAGCTGCAGCAGAGGGAGGAGAATGAACGCCAGCAACAGACCGCCGGCAAACCAGAACCCGACGATCAGGCGGCGCGACGGGGCAAGCGATCTCGACTTGCCCCGCGACGCCGCGCGGCCGACTGAAGCCGCGTCTTGACCGGTAGCTATTGGCTGGGCCACGCCGTAATTAGGCTCTTGAGATCGGCGGGAGGCTGATTCACGTCGTTCACGTACGCCGGGGCGACGCTGCCAAACCCATTAGTCTTGATCGCGGCCTGGCCGTCCGGGCCCAGGAGAAACTGCACGTACTTGGTCGCCCAGTCAGGCTGAGCGGCGTTATTCGGTATCGTGACCGCGTAGACGATGGGCGATCCCTTGAGGGTGCCGTTCACCGTCGTCACCGAGGCCTTGGCGTAGTCGGCGGCGTACTTGGCATCGCTCAGATCGATCTGAGGCGGCAGATCCAGATACTTGAAATTATGCTGCCGCGCGTCGGAGAGATAAATGGCGAGATAGTCGATCTGGCCGGATTGGAGCGCGGCGATCAGCTCCGTCTCGGTGTCCCGCATATTCGTTTTCGGGGCGTTCGCCAGGATGGCGTCCTCGAGGCCGGGCTGCTTGTAATAGGTCTCCGCCAGGTTCAGCATCTGGACCGTCTGGTAGCCTGACGGATCGGTGTCCGGGTTCGAGCGGCCGATCTGCACGCCTGAACGCGCGAGCACCTGATACCAATTCTGCGGCGTGATCTCGCTCGCGTACTTGCTCTTGTCCGTATAGACGAATGTGATGGCGTTCGTCGCAAAACCGGCGTACCATTTGGTGTAGGCCGTCGTTCCATTGGCTCCGAACAGATACTGCGGAATCACGTTATAGTCGGCAACGGCGACCACGTCGGCGATCTGGTGCAGGTCCGTCACCTGCTTGACCATCTTGACGCTTCCGCCGAATTGCGGCTGGATCGTGACGTTGGGGTACTTTATAGAAAATGCGTCGTCCATCTGCTTGAAGGGATTGGCGAGCGTGCCAGCGCCAAATATAGTCAGCGTGACCTGGGGGGCTGCGGCCGACGTGGTTGTGGGCTGAGATGCGGCGGTGGTTGGCTCAGATGCAGCGGTGGTTGGCTGGGGTTTCGCGGTGGGCGCCTGCGGTGCAAGCGTGGGCGCCTGAGGTACGGGGCTGGCGGCCGGTGCGGGGGCAGGCGCACATGCGCTGTAGCCAACCGCCATGAGCGCGGTGGCGAGGATCACTATATGTTCTTTCATGCTTATCTCCTCTACGTTGTGTTATCTGATGCGCGCGACGACTTTGCCGCTGCGTGAGAGATCGTAGCCGATGAGCGTCGAAGCTGCGCGTCGGAATTCGGGGCTGTCGAGGGCGTCCAGGATCGGCCGGACCCGGCGCGACTCGAATTTGTCATTTGGAATGACCAGATCGAAACGCTCCAGTCCGAGAGGAAGGAACTCGAGACCGTGCGCGCTTGCGACCGCCCGCACGCCTGGACCGACGTCGGCCGCGCCGACGTTGATTGCGTCCGCGACGGCTTGGTGCGTGGCGACGGTGCGGTCCCAGTCTCGCAGCCCGTGTGGATTGAGCCGGGCCTGACGCAGCCGGACGTGAAGTAGGAGACGGGTGCCGGCTCCGGCCTGGCGGTTGATAAAGCGGACGTCAGGGCGCAAGAGATCGCGGAGGGTGCGAATCTTTTTGGGATTGCCCGGCGCCATCATCAACCCGTTCTCGCGGAAGGCGAGATTGACCAACACCATTTCGTCCTCCGGCACGAGACGCCGGACGAATGGAACATTGTACTCCCCGGTTTCCACGTCCAGGAGATGGGACCCGGCCAGGTCCGCTTCGCCCTGCGCGAGCGCGAGCAGCCCGCCCACGCTTCCGATGGAGTGAGATTCGGCGTGCGCGAGCTGCGCGAGATAGCCGAGCAGCGGGTCGTCGCTGCCAAAGATCTTGAGTTGGTCGTGGGGAGACTCGGCGCCGCGTGGTCCGCCGATCGGAGAGAGGATGGCCGAAGTCAGGTCGAGCCCGACCAGCATCGCCTCCGTCTCACGCAGTGCGGCGTTCGCGAGCGCCAGGCGCCCGGCGTCGTCGGAACTCTGGGCCGCGCGCTCGGCTTCGAGACGGCCGGCCAGCTCCTTTTCAAGCTTACGCCGCCGATCTTGCACCAACGGCGCGATTGGAGCGCCGCATTCGTGGGCGAGACGCAGCTTGACGAAAAACTCCTCGCGGTCCTGCGCCGGCTCCGCGAGCCACGCCTGAAAGGCCGCGCGCCCCGGAGATGTGAGGGAATACACTTTGCGGTCCGGCGCGCCGTCGCCCGACTCGGCTCGCCATTCGACCCAGCCCTGGCGGGTCATTTTGGCGAGCGATCGATATAGCTGTGCAAAGTCAATGTGCCAATACGGCGCGTATTCTTCGTCGACGATTCGTTTCAATTCGTAGCCGTGTCGTTCCCCTGACAAGAGGAGACCGAGCAGCGGGTGGAGAGGAGACATCGAGACTCCTGGCGTCCGCATGCAATAGGTGCTTGCTCAGCGAGTTGCGCGGGCGAGCGCATTCCGAAGGCGCACTTGTGGTTGCGGCAACCGTCTTCTGCACGCAGCTTCTATATGCAGCGCATATGCTACTCCGTACTCAAGTCCTTGTCAACAGGCAAATCAGTGCCGGTCTCACGGAAACCGTTGACTTGTCGGATCGGCCGTCTATATAATTACAATAGGGACATTAGAGACGGCGACAAACCTGCGGGACGCGAGTATGCGTCTCGTCGGCGTCGTATTGTCTCGCGAGGCGGCTGAATCGCAACTTGTTTGTTTCGACGAGGAGGCAAACTGGGAGAAAAAACACCCGCAAATCGATCCAAGGCGACAACCAGCGCTGGTTCTCGAAAGGAGAAGTGTATGTGGTTCATTCGAATTGACATGAGCGACCGGAGTTTCCGGGTGGACCCGGCCCCGGACGCGTACAAGAACCTGGGCGGGCGCGCGTTGACGTCCACCCTCGTCTCAGAAGAGGTACCACCCCTGAGTCACCCGCTGGGACCCAACAACAAGCTCGTGTTCAGTCCGGGTCTCGTGACGGGCACTGCCGCGCCGACTTCGGCTCGTGTGTCGGTCGGCGGCAAGTCTCCATTGACCGGCGGTATCAAGGAATCGAACGCCGGTTCGTCGTGGGCACGCGACCTGGCGGTCATGCAGGTCAAGGCCCTGATCGTCGAGGGCCAACCGAAGGACAAGAGCAGGTCCTGGGGAGTCAAGCTGACCTGGGACGCCGCGGCGGCCAAGCCGAAAGTCGAATTCTTCGACGCGACCGAGTATGCGGGCCAGGACCTCCACGAGGTGTTCCCGAAGGTGTACGCAAAGTTCGGGGAGGTCTCCATCGCAGGGTACGGCGTGGCCGGTGAAAAAGGGTACGGCAACTCGGGCGTAGCGTTCAACGACGAGTCCAAGCGCCCCAGTCGCTACGCCGGCCGCGGGGGACTCGGCTCGGTGATGGGTAGCAAGGGGCTCAAGCTCGTCGTGATCGACGACAAGGGCGCTCCCGGCGTGCCGATCGTCGACAAGGGGCTGTTCGAACAGGGGCGCAAGAAGATCACCGAGGCCATGATGACGCACGACATCACCAAGCCTAAGGGTGGTCTGAACACGTACGGCACCGCCGTGCTCATCAACATCCTGAATGAGGCAGGCGGGCTCCCCACGCGGAATTTCTCGAGCGGTCGCTTTGAAGGTGCCGCCAAGATCGCCGGCGAGGCGATCTTCGAAGGCAACAAGCAGCGCCTGGGCAAGGAGCTCTACAACCATGCCTGCAGCCCCGGCTGCATCATTCAATGTTCCAACACCTGGCACGGGGCCGACGGGAAAGAGATCGCGTCGTGTGTCGAGTACGAGTCGGACTGGGCGTTGGGGGCCAACTGCGGGATCGACAGCCTGGACGACATCGGCGAGATGATCAAGCTGTGCAACGCCTACGGGCTGGACACGATCGAGACCGGCGATGCCATTGCCGTTGCGATGGATGCCGGGGTGATCAAGTTCGGCGACGGCAAGGGCGCGATCAACCTGATTCGCGAGATGGGCAAAGGAACGGCCATGGGGCGGATCCTGGGGAGCGGAACCGGCGCGGCCGGCAAGACGCTGGGCGTGACCCGCGTACCGGCGGTCAAAGGCCAGGGCATGCCCGCTTACGAGCCGCGCGCCGTCAAGGGGATCGGCATCACGTATGCCACCACGACCATGGGCGCGGACCACACCGCCGGCTATACGATCGCACCCGAGATCCTGGGCGTGAGCGGCAAGCAGGACCCGCTCTCCCCGGAGGGCAAGGCAGCTCTGAGTCGCGCGTTCCAGGCGACGACCGCTTTCATCGACAGCAGCGGCCACTGTCTCTTCATCGCCTTCCCGATCCTCGACATCGCGAGCGGGTTCGAAGGGATGATCGACGAGGTCAACGGAGTCCTGGGAACCAACTGGACCAGCAACCAAGTGGTCGAGTACGGCGCGGCCGTTCTCAAGAAAGAGCGCGCGTTCAACGAAGCGGCCGGCCTCAGCAAGGCAGCCGACCGGATCCCAGAATTCATGAAGCTCGATCCACTGCCGCCGCACAATCAAGTGTTCGACGTGCCCGACAGTGCGTTGGATTCGGTCTTCGGAGAGCTCTAGCGATTGCAGTGAGTTGGGCAGGGCGGCCAACGCCCTGCCCGTTTTCGTGTGACACGAAATGCCTCTAGTCACGAGTGACGCGCGGGGCCAATTCGCGTTCCCCGACGACTTTATGCAGCGGCGACGGCTGATGGCTGGCACCGAATACTGGCTCGACAACGTCGACGGCGACCTCATTCTGCGCCCGCGCCTCCCCGACGCGCGCAAGCTGTATATCGAGCCGACGACGGGCTGCAATCTCCACTGCCGCACGTGCATTCGGAACGTCTGGGGCGACCCCGAAGCCAAGATGGCGATGGAGACGTTCGAACGCGTGGTGGAGGCACTGGATGGCTTACCCGATCTGAACCGAGTCATATTCACCGGCTTTGGCGAGCCGCTGTCCCATCCGAACATTCTGGAGATGATACGCGCAGTGCGTCGGCGCGGGCTGGCCGTGACCGTCGGCTCGAATGGGCTGATGCTCAAGCCCGAAACTGCACGTGAACTGATCGAACTCGGCGTCGACCGCCTGGTCATTTCTGTCGACGGAGTCAAGCCCGAGACGTACGCGGACATCCGCGGCGCACTCTTGGCCGAAGTGTTGGGTAATCTTCGCCACCTGAACGAAGCGAAAAGGGAACTCGGCTCGCTCTTCCCCGCACTCGGGATCGAATTCGTCGCCCTGCAAGGCAACGTCGCCGAGCTGGCGGAGCTGACCGGGCTTGCCTCGCGCCTGAACGCATCGCGCGTGCTCGTCAGCAACGTTTTGCCGTACACGGAGGACATGCGCGACCAGGTCCTCTACGGCTACGAGCCGCGCCCGCCCTTCAAGGCCGGGGGTTGGCCGGTCAAGGCCGACGCGTGGGTGATGTGGGGGACGCTTGACCTGCCGCGAACGCACTGGGGCGCCGAGCGGCGCTGCCGGTTTGTGAAGGACAAGGCGATGGTCGTCGGCTGGGACGGCGGCGTCGCGCCCTGCTACGCGCTGTCCCACAACTATGGTTACTTTGCGATCGACGGACGGAAGAAGCAGGTGAGCCGTTACGTACTCGGCAACGTTCGAGAGCAGTCGCTGGCGGACGTCTGGACGTCCGAGGACTATGTTCGCTTTCGCGGCGAAGTGCGGTCGTTCCATTTTCCGTCGTGCCCCAACTGCGACCTGCGGGACAGTTGCGATCTGCGCGAGCGAAATGAAGGCTGCTGGGGCTGGAATCCCTCGTGCGCTGACTGTCTGTGGGCGCAGGATATCGTGCGATGCCCGTAGATTCATCCGAAATACACGTGCGTGTTAGAGTATTCGCGAACCTGCGGCGATACGTTTCGGAGGGGGACGCCGCCGCCGGGCTCGAACTGGACCTGCCAGCCGGCGCCACGCTCCAAGACGTCGTGAGCCGTCTCAGGCTTCCGTCCGAACAAGTCAGGGTTACGTTTGTCAACGGGCGCGCCCGGCCGGAGGACTGGCGGCTGGAGCCAGATGACGAGATAGGAATCTTTCCGCCGATCGGAGGAGGATAGAGTGCCGGACATTACGGTGGACACGTGGCTGTACGGCGAATTGGCGCGATTCGGGGGCGAAGCCGATCAGGGCAGTTATGCCAATCTTCAAGTCGGCTTGCCTGCCGGCAGCACCGTCGGCGATTTGCTGAATCATCTCAAGATGCCGAGCGAAAAACGCGGAATCACGTTCATCAATGGGGACCTCAGCGCCATGCCGGGCCTGCAGCCCGACCTCGGCCACGCCCTGTCCGACGGCGACCGCGTGGCCTTTTTCCATCCCCGCAGCATGTGGCCGTTCCAATACCGGCACGGCGTTGCCATGATCGGCGAGATGTCGAAGGCGATGACGGAAAGCAAGGACCAGGGTATCCACCACACGTACAAGGAATCGAACGGGAAAGAGAAAGATGCGTGACTCCTTTGGGCGTGAAATACATTACTTGCGCGTTTCTTTGACCGACCGCTGCAACTTCCGCTGCATTTACTGCACGCCGGACGGCTGCGCGGATTACGCCCCATCTGCTCAACTCATGTCTGACGACGAGCTCGTACGCGTCGTTCAACTCGCCGCGACGCTTGGAATCGATCGTGTGCGCTTGACCGGCGGCGAGCCCACGCTGCGGAAGAACCTGCCCGCGATCGTCGAACGGATTGCGAAGACACCCGGCATCAAAGACATTGCGATGACGACCAATGGCGCGCGGCTAGAGCGCCTGGCGGAGCCGCTCGCGCGCGCCGGCTTGAACCGCGTCAACATCAGCATCGATTCGCTCGACGGGGAGCGCTTTGCCGAGATGACGCGCAACGGCCGACTGGATTCGGTTTGGCGCGGCGTCCTCGCCGCCGAACGCGCCGGCCTGAAACCGATCAAACTGAATGCCGTCGTCGTTCGCGGCCATAACGAGAATGATCTCGCAAGCCTCGCGCGGCTCACGCTCGACCATCCCTGGGACATGCGCTTCATCGAGGTGATGCCGATGGGGCCGATCGCCGATTTTCAGATCGACGCGTTGGTCCCGGTCGAAGAAATGAAGCAGCGCCTCGCCGCGGAGCTTACGCTCGAACCGTTGGATTGGAACGGACACTCCCCGTATCGCCCGTACCGACTTGCGGGAGCTCTCGGCACAGTCGGTTTTATCAGTTCCGTCAGCGATCCCTTCTGCCAAGGCTGCGATCGTCTGCGCTTGACCGCAGACGGCAAGATTCGCCCCTGCCTTCTCCGCGACGAAATGATCGACCTCTTGACCCCGCTGCGCTCAGGCGCAAGCGATGACGACCTGCTCGCGATCCTGCGATCGAGCATCTACCTCAAGCCGTGGGGACACGGACTGGCACAGGACGCGGTGCCGCGCCGGCAGGTGATGTCCAAGATCGGCAGCTGAATCACTCCGCAAGCCAATCCTCCTCCGCGCCGGTCTCACGCGTGGGCCGGGGTGGATGCCACGCCGAGTGTTCCATGCCACCCAGCGGCACACGGGCAAGGGAGAATCTGTCATGCTTCGTCGCGCACGCCGCTCCTCAGCAGGACAATCCAGTTTCTGAACACGCGTATGCCTCGCCCGGGGCATGCGGATTTCAGCGTGACGGCCAAGCGAGAGTGTGGAGAAAGTCGTAACTGGCACTGCACGCACACCTGCCCCAGCGGGAACCGTGGCTGTGGTGAACTGCGCCACAGTCATGCTGGGGGGTGCAAGTGTGACGCGCTGTTTCTCCACACTCTCCGGCCAAGCTGCCTTTGACGTGTGGCCTGGGACAAGGTATAATTTTCGCAATCAACGCATAGGAGGTTGCCGGCTGAGTTAGCCGGCTGGACGAATGAGCCTCAAACGTGACGAACGCGGAAGATTGAACATCGAGTCGCGACTGGCGGGTGAGTCCCTCATGGACAAGGCCCTTCTCGCGAGCACCGACGGTGAGGCGGTTTACCGTCTCATGCCGGATCTGACGGTGGTCAAGATCGGGGGACAAAGTATTGTGGACCGGGGTCGCAAGGCGCTACTCCCGATCCTGGACGAGCTGGTGGAGCTGCGCAAGTCGCACAAGCTCCTCATTGCCACGGGGGGAGGGACCCGCGCTCGACACGCCTATGCCATCGGCACCGACCTGGGAATGCCGACCGGCGTGCTGGCGAAACTCGGATCGAGCATCAGCGAGCAGAACGCGCTCATGATCGCGATCCTGCTCAGCCAGCATGGAGGCGTCAAGATCGGACACGACGATCTGTCGAAACTTCCGAATTACATCATGACCGGTGGACTGCCGGTCACTCACGCCATGCCCCCCTATGGCTTGTTTGAGACTCCGCCGGCACAGGGACGGATTCCGCCCCACCGCACGGATGCGGGAGCGTTTCTACTGGCAGAAGTCATGGGCGCGCAGCGTTGTGTCCTCATCAAAGACGAGCAGGGACTATACACGGCCGATCCCAAAAAGGATCCGGTGGCCCGGTTTATTCCCGAGATCGAGGTGAATGAGCTGATGGCGCTGGACCTGAACGACCTCGCCGTCGAGCGCAGCATGTTGGAGATACTCAGGGACGCACGCAGTCTGCGCGAGGTGTTCCTCGTCAACGGACTGGAACCCGGCAACCTCACGCGGATCGTGAACGGGGAGCACGTCGGGACGCGTATCTATCGGGCAACCTAGCCGGCGCGGAGAAGCTGAGCGATCGGTCCGCGCTGCCGGCTCGCTTGCGGCGATCCCGTTTGGGTCAGCCGACCCGTTCAGGCTGAGGACGTGCGGCGACGGACCGTTTTCCCGCGGTGACCCGGCTTGCGTTTCCCACCGCCGCCCGGGGTGCCGGCGTGTTCTCCCATCCCGCGCGGGAGCAGCACCAGTTCCGCGCCCACGGCGGCAGCGATCGCTTCCAATTCCCCCCTGCGCAGATGGAACTGAAAGAATGTCATATCGCTCCCCTGCACTCCGACGACGGCAAAGCGCGGTTGGTTGGCGCCGGCGCCTACCCTGTTCCGCTCGCGGTAAAAGATCTTGGCCATGGCTCGTGCTCCTTTGGTTTCGCGCCGAATCGATTTTCAGCAATTGTAGGCGCTCGAGCGCGGCCTGTCAATGGGCACCGAAATCAGCGTGCCGTTCGCTCTTCCCGTGGTTCGGAACTGGGGCGAAGAAGAGGACGAGCGCAACTGCATCCAATTCTATAGCGCCCACAACCTGGATGCTCAGAGGTGGACCTTTGATCTACATCGGATTGGATGACACCGACAATAGTACGTCAAGAGGAACCGGGCGTTTGGCGCGGGCGATCGCCGGCCAACTCGCCCGGCGGTTTACCGTGCTTGGGGTCACGCGACATCAGTTCCTGGTGGATCCGCGGATACCCATGACCGCGCACAACAGCAGCGCCACCATACACCTTGAGGCAGAAGAGGACGGCGAGCTTGCACCGCTGGCAGACCAAGTGCAGGCGATCATGCAGGCCGATTTTCAACCAGGGAGCGATCCCGGCTTGTGTCTGGCGCGAACCGTCTCTGCCGAAATGATCGAATTCGGCCGGCGGGCCAAGGTCGATCTGGTTACGCAAGCGCAGGCGCGCGCAATCGCAGAACGATGCGGGTGCATCCTCCGCGGATTGGGAGGCACGCAAGATGGAGTGATCGGCGCGCTCGCGGGAGTCGGACTGGCGGCGAGCGGAGAAGACGGTCGATTTGTCTCGCTTGGCACCTTGCGAGACTTGACGGGCGTGCAACCCGTCGAATCCATTCTCGCCTCCGGAGTGCACGAGGTCCGAACGCTGGATGGCTTTGTCCTTGCCCAAGGCCAGGTCGACACACAGGGAAAGCTACGACCGGCCGTGCGCGGGCACTATGCCGTGTTGTTCGTCAAGCCGCAGGAGGACTCCCCGTCCATATGGCTGGCCGTTAAGATCGATTGACACGCAGTATGCGCGATCACAGCCCGTGCGTCACCGCTGCAAAGGATATTCTGCGGCAGCTCATTCCGCCGAGACGCTGGGCATTGCTGCTGCTGCACGACCGCCTCGCATCGCGAAACTATTTCCCCCATTTTACGTGTTGGTAGTGGTGAGTGAGCGCCTCCCGATAGTCCATCGACAGCATGCAGTCCCGCCGCTTGCCGTCTAGTCCGGCACGCCCCACAAATCCGCACCGTTCTGCGTTATGGGCCACGTGGTTGTGGACACCCGTTCTCATCCTCTTTCGCCCACGCGGTCGCTCGACGATATCCTGCCCACGCCGGCCGCTCAGGTAGTCAGATCCCGGCCGGCGCCGTTCGCGGCCGCATACCCGTTTTGTTTGAAGGAGCCCGGCGTGAGAGCAGCCCCAAGAAACTCTGGAGAGTCTGGATGAAACGCTTCGGCATCCCGATCGGAATTATCGCATCCATCGCGCTGATCCTCGTTTCCGGCTGGCTGGGCTACGCGACCGGCGAGGTCCTTTTCGTTCGCTCCATCACTCCCCTCGTTCCAGCAGGCGACTCCGACGGTTCAGGTTAGAACCGCTCGCGTGACGATCGGCGACGTGCGCCAAGTGCTCACCGTGCCCGGCGACGTCACGCCCGCGCATACGGAGAACCTGAGTTTCTCCGCGGGGGGCAGACTGGTCCAGGTGGGCGTGCAGGCGGGAGACCAAGTCACGCAAGGCCAGGCATTGGCTAGCATCGATCCTCAGCCGCTCAAGCTCGCGCTGGCTCAAGCGCAGGCCGATTTCCAGGTCAAGCAGGACGCGCTCGACCAGGCCAAACTGAGCTCGCCGGCCGATTCGGCCACCGTCAAGCAGGCGGAGGCGGACGCGCTCGCCTCTCAGATCGCGCTGGACCAGGCGGAAGAGGACCTGACCGGCGCGACCATGCTCGCGCCATTCAGCGGCCGCGTGTTGAGCGTCAGCGGAAACACCGGCGACACGGTCACGGCGAATACGACTTTCGTCGAATTGGCCGACCTCAGCCAATTGGAGATCGAGGCGAGCGTAGGCCAAGAGGACGTGACCACCGTGCAGGTGGGTCAGGCGGCCGACCTTTCGTTCGACGCGGTGCCGGGCAAGACCTTTCCCGGCAAGGTGAGCCGCATTGTCCCGACGCGGGCGAGCAGCTCGGTGGCGGTCACCTACACGGCCTATATCTCGGTGGAACAAGCTCCGCCGGGACTGCTGCCGGGCACGACGGCGGACGCGGACATCATCGTTGCGGAGCGCCAGAACGTGTTGACCCTGCCGCGCCGATCGATCCGCGCGACTGCGAACGCAACGGTCTCCGTGAACGTCCTCGAGCGCGGGCAGACCGTCAGCCGCAACGTCGAGATCGGTGTGGTGGGCGACCTCAACGTCGAGATCGTTTCCGGACTCCAGGAAGGCGATCAGGTCG
>JAMCRS010000178.1 GCA_023380675.1 Chloroflexota bacterium | reverse complement strand
GTTCGACGCGCAGCCGAAAGAGTACCGCGACTCGGTGCTGCCCCCTTCGGTCCGGGCTCGGCTGGCCGTGGAGGCGGGCGTGCCGATGGGTTGGCACAAGTACGTCGGCGATGCCGGCGCCGTCATCGGACTAGAACGCTACGGTGCATCCGCACCGTACCAGATCGTCTTCGAAAAGCTCGGCTACAGCGTGGACAACGTCGTCGCCCAGGCCCGCAAGCTGGCCGGCAAGTAGAGCGGCCGGCGTGCGGCATCGCGCGCCGCGTTCTTCGCGCACTTGCGCCGGGAGCGAACTGGTTGGTCCGGCTTCGCCGCCCGGGGTAAGGCAGCATGAGAGCGCCGAAACGGCGAAAGGACGAGGCTGCATGATCTACGAACTACGCATCTATCACGCGACGCCCGGCCACCTGCCCGCACTCGTCAGGCGGTTCGAGACGTTGACGCTCAAGTTCTTCGACAAGCACGGGATCCGTCACCTCGGGTTCTGGACGACGTACGCCGGCGAGAACAGCAACGATCTCTATTACCTGCTCGAGTGGGACGACCTGGCAGAACGGCAGACGCGGTGGGATGCGTTCGCGAGCGATCCGGAGTGGGTGCGCGCCCGCGCCGAGACCGAAACGAACGGTCCGCTTTACACGCACATTACGAATACGTTCCTAAAACCGACGGGTTTCTCGAAAATGAAGTGAGCGGATGGGTGGAGACGGAACCGCGACGATCGTGCGCTGCGGGTCCGTTCCTTCTATAAATCGGTCCTGAGGACGAGATGAAGATTGCTATTGGATGCGATCACGGTGGGTTTCCGTTGAAGCAGGCGGCGATACAAGTATTGACGACGCTGGGGCACGGCGTGGTGGACTGCGGCGCCCTGTCGCTGGACCCGGCGGACGATTATCCGGATTTCTCGCGCGCGGTGGGCACGGCGATCCAACGGGGCGATGCCGAGCGCGGGATCATCATCTGCGGAAGCGGCGTCGGCGCGAGCGTCGCGGCGTGCAAGATGCGGGGTATCCGGTCGGCGGTGTGTCACGACACGTATTCGGCGCACCAGGGAGTGGAGCACGACAATATGAACGTCTTGTGCCTGGGCGCCCGTGTGATCGGCGACGAGCTGGCGAAGGAGATCATCCGAGCCTTTGTGTCGGCGACCTTTTCCGGCGAAGAGCGGCACGTGCGGCGTGTAAATAAAATAGCGGCGATCGAAAGGGAACAGCGGCCCTGATCGGCGTTCGGAGCCGGCGGGACGGGGTCGCGACGACCGATCGCTTCGGCTGCGCCGGGCGCCGGGGCCTCACGGCTCGACGTGCGCGAATCCTTTTCGCGACTCTTGGAGGATATGATGGCGACAGACGGTCACAATCCGTTGCTCGAGTTGAAACAATTAGGCCAATCGGTATGGCTGGACAGCATCCGCCGGGGACATATCTTGGAGGGCGGGCTCGTGCGCGCGATCGAAGAAGACGGGATCAGCGGCGAGACCGCCAATCCGAGCATTTTTGAAAAAGCAATTGCCGGCAGCCACGATTACGACGCCGCGATCCACAAGCTGGTGGAGGCCGGCAAGAGCGCGCTCGAGATCTACGAAACGCTCGCGATCGAAGACGTGCGGATGGCGTGCGACGTCTTCCGCCCAACTTATGACTCGACCAAGGGCGCGGATGGTTTCGTGAGCATCGAGGTCTCGCCCCGACTCGCGCACGATACGGAGGGGACCGTCGCGGAAGCCAAGCGATTCTTCAAAGCCGTCAACCGGCCGAACGTCATGATCAAGATCCCGGGCACGCCCGAGGGTGTGCCCGCGGTTGAAGAGTGCCTTTACGCCGGCCTCAATATCAACATTACGCTTTTGTTCTCGGTTCAGGCGTACGAAAAGGTCGCGTGGGCGTACGTCCGCGCGCTCGAGCGGAGGGCGGCCGAAGGCAAACCGGTCGACCGGATCGCGTCGGTGGCCAGCTTTTTCGTGAGCCGGATCGATTCGCTGGCGGACAAACTGCTCGCGGACAAGGTGAGGGGTGCGGCGGATTCGGCCGCTTCGGCCAAGCTCGAGTCGCTCGGAGGCAAAGCGGCGATAGCGAACGCCAAGCTCGCCTACGCACTCTTCAAGGCGATCTTTGCGGATCCGCGTTTTGCCGCACTGGTCAAGCGCGGGGCGCGCGTCCAGCGGCCGCTCTGGGCCAGCACGAGCACCAAGAACCCGCACTATCCGGACACGCTCTACGTCGACACGCTGATAGGACCGGACACGATCAACACGCTGCCGATGGAGACGATCGAAGCATTCCGCGACCACGGCAAGGCGGAGCTGACGGTCGAGCGGGATGTGGACGGCGCGCGGCAGGAGTTGCGCGACCTCGAGTCCGTCGGCGTCAGCATGGACGCGGTCACCGCGCAGGTCCTTGACGAAGGGGTCGTCAAGTTCGAGGAGGCACTCGATCAACTGCTGAAGAGCATCGAAGACAAGATCGTGGACGCGGCGGCAAGCCGGCACAGCGCGGCGCTGGGCGACTATCGCGAGGCGGTCCATCAAAACCTCGCCGCGGCCGGACAGAACCAGATGGCGGCGCGCGTGTGGAAAAAAGACGCCTCGCTGTGGAAAAGCGAGCCGGCGCACCAGGCGATCATCCGGAACGCGCTCGGCTGGCTCACGGTCGGCGCGGAAATGCAGAAACACCTCGCCGAGCTCGAAGAATTCGGCGCGCAGGTCAAGCAGGCCGGATTCAAGGCCGCGGTCTTGTGCGGCATGGGAGGGAGCAGCCTGTGCGTCGAGGTCTGCCGCGACACCTTTGGAAGCGCCAAGGGGTATCCCAACCTGTTCGTGTTGGACACGACCGACCCGTCCGAGATCCGGGCGCTCGAGCGCAAGCTCGATCCCGCGCGGACGCTGTTCATCATCGCGAGCAAGTCCGGCGGCACGACCGAAACGCTGTCGCACTATCGGTATTTCGCCGAACGCGCGCCGGCGAAGAACTTTGTCGCGATCACGGACGCCGGCTCGGGTCTGGAGCGGCTGGCGCGGGAAAAGGGATTTCGACGCGTCTTTCTGAACCCCGCCGACATCGGCGGGAGGTACTCGGCGCTCTCGTACTTTGGGCTCGTTCCCGCCGCGGTGATGGGGATCGACCTCGCGCGGCTGCTCGAACGAGCCGACGAGATGGCGCGTGCGTGCGGCCCGGACGTCCCGGCGGACAAGAACCCCGGGTTGTGGCTCGGCGTCGTGCTGGGGACTCTGGCGCAAAAAGGGCGGGACAAGATCACGTTGAACGCGTCGCCGGCGGTGCGTACGCTCGGCGCGTGGGCGGAGCAGTTGATCGCCGAATCGACCGGCAAGGACGGACGGGGATTGGTGCCGGTAGACGGCGAGCCGCTCGGCAAGCCGGCAGCATACGGGACCGATCGCGTATTCGTGCATCTGCAGCTGGGCAAGGTGGACGCCGCCGAGCCCAAGCTGAGCGCGCTCGAAAAGACCGGACAGCCGGTCATTCGTCTGCGGCTGCGCGACGCGTACGACATCGGCGCAGAATTCTTCCGGTGGGAGTTTGCGATTGCCGTCGCCGGAGC
>JAMCRS010000177.1 GCA_023380675.1 Chloroflexota bacterium | reverse complement strand
AAGTCGGGACGCTGATGACCGCGATCAAGATGGACCTGGCGTTCTTAAAACGCGAGATCGGCGGGAACGGCTCGAAGAAATCGGCCGATACGTTATGCGATGAGATCGGCGCGACGACGAAACTTGTGGACGAGGCGATCGAATCGGTCCACCAGATCGCACGCGAGCTGCGACCCGGCGTGCTGGACCACCTGGGGCTGCGTGCCGCGCTCGAATGGCAGATGCAGGAGTTTCAGGAACGCTCGAAAATCGAGTGCCAGTTCAGCTCCGAGCTGGACGAGCTCGACCTCGACCCGGTGCGGTCGACGGCCGTGTTCCGCATCATGCAGGAAGCGCTGACGAATGTCGCGCGCCACGCGCAGGCGACCCGCGTGGAGGCGAATCTCCGCAAGCAGGGCCGTGACCTGGTCCTGGAGGTTCGCGACAACGGCAAGGGCATTTCCGCGTCTCCCGACACGGACCGGTTCGGCATCCTGGGGATGCACGAGCGGGCGCACGTTTTCGGCGGAGAGGTGACGATCCAGGGAACGCCCGGAAAGGGAACGGCCGTCACGGTCCGGATTCCGGTCTAGGTCGCTCGAGGGACTGGTTCGTTCGACGTGGGCGCGTCGCCGGTCGGAAGAACAACATCGGCCGCCAGGATTTGCCGCAGAGGGGCGTGGTCCGTTCCTCGCGCCTTCGTCTTGGCGGCAGCCGCCGGCGCACAGAGGAGAATGGGGTGATCGACGTTTTGGTTGCGGACGACCATGTCTTGATTCGCGAAGGATTGAAAAAGACGCTGAGCGCCGAGCCGGACATGAACGTCGTCGGCGAGGCCGGCAACGTCGCGGAGCTGCTCAAGGCGCTCGAACGGCTCCGCGTGAACATCGTCCTTCTGGACATCACGATGCCGGGTGAAAGCGGGCTGGACGCCTTGAAAGAGCTGCGTCACAAGTATCCGCAGACCCCGGTGCTGATCCTGAGCTTTCACCCCGAGCATCGCTTTGCCGTCCGCGCGCTCAAAGCGGGCGCGGCGGGCTATATTACCAAGCAGAGCGCAACGGAAGAGCTCGTGCAGGCGGTTCGCAAGATCGTGGGGGGAGGCAAGTACGTCAGTGCCGCGCTCGCCGAGGAGCTGGCCGCCGAGCTGGATACGGACAGCGGCAAACTGCCTCACGAGGCACTTTCCGACCGCGAGTTTCAAGTGCTGCGCCTGATCGCCGCGGGCAAAAAGAGCAGCGAGATCGCCGAGGAGCTTGCGGTGACGATGAGCACCGTCAACACGTACCGTATGCGAATCCTCGAAAAGATGCGAATGGAATCGAATGTCGAGCTGGCGCGCTATGCCCTCGAGCACGGCCTGATCGAATAGCCCGCCGCATTTGCCCCCTCGAACGCGTTGTCGGGTTTAGCGACAACGCGCTCGTCGTTTTTACGACAAAACCAAACCAGTTCAAGTGATTCCTATCCCGGTCAATCGGCTGTATGCTGGGACCGAAGGTGCGGTCGTAACCACGAGTCCGGAGCTGAACGATTGACACGCACCGCGCGTAGAGCGAGGTTACGAAGGAGCCATTCGACCGGTCGAACGTGCTCTCTGAGCATAATTGCGGCGCGTAAAATGGATTCGCAGCAACTTATTTTGGTCGACTCGGTCAGAAGGGCAATCCCATGAAGTTGTTTTTGGTCGATGACTCGCCGGTCATTCGCCAGCGGTTGAAGCGAATGCTCGCCGACATGGACCAGGTCCAGGTGATTGGCGAAGCGGGAGACGCGCAGACGGCGACGACGGATGCGATCCTCTTACAGAAACCGGACGCGGTCCTTTTGGATATCCACCTGGTCGACGGCAGCGGCATCGACGTTCTGCAGAGATTGAAGAAAGCCGACCCGACTCTGGCGGTCATCATCCTGACCGACTATCCGTATCCGCAGTACCGCCAAAAATGCACTGAAGCTGGCGCGGATTTCTTTTTTGTAAAGTCCACCGAGTTCGATCAGGTCATTCCAGCGCTGCAAGTGCTCGCTGGACGACCGCGTAGTCCAGCCGCATGAACCGACCCTTGGGCGCTGCTGGCCCTCCCATCTACCGCTTTCATTCATAAAGCGCTCGAGTTGGAATTTAACTGAAGGAGTTGACGCCGATGGCGAACAAGACGAGCAAGGCCAAGACCAAACGATTGTCCAAAGGGCAGCGCACGCACGTGCGGCGCGTGAAACAGGCGGCCCGCAAGGCCGGCAACGCCCCCAGCTAGCAGACGCGTTAGCCGGACCACGTCAAGTCGACCGCCTCGTCGGGGTCGACCCAACTGGCTGGGCAACGCGCACGAGTCTTTCAGCCCGGCGACGCTGCTGGCATCGCCCGGACGCGCGAACGGCCATCGCTTCACCTTGCACCACAAGCGGGTCGTGCACGAATTGCCTGGGGCATCCGCACCCCACGGCGCCCCCAAGGAGAATGAAATGACGGACGAACCAAAGCCAGAGCAGCAGCAGAAGCTGGCCCAGCAGGAGGAACAAAGGCTGAGACAGCAGCAAGGGCTGGAACAGCAGCAAAACGAGCAGCAGCAGCTGGAGCAGCAGCAGGAACAAAAGCGTAAACTGCAGCAGCAAGATCAGCAGGAGCTGGAGCAGCAGCAGGAACAGAAACGAAACCTGCCGCAACAGGCTCAGCAGGAGCTGGAGCAGCAGCAGGAACAGAAACGAAAATTGCAGCAAGAGGAACGGCGACAACTGGAGCGCGAGCAGGAAGAGAAACGCAAATTGCGGCAAGAGGAACAACGACAATTGGAGCGGCAGATGGAAGAGAAACGCAAATTGCGGCAAGAGGAACAACGACAATTGGAGCGGCAGATGGAAGAGAAACGACGGCAGCAAAAGTCCTAGCCCGCTTGGGACGTTCATTTCAACCATGCTCTTTATCCCGGTCGAATTCGACCGCAATGTAGATCGTGCCGCCGGTTAGTGGCAGACAGCTCGGACCGCTGATCGAAGAAATCAAGTTCGACCAAAGGAGAATTTCACTATGGCTGAGAAAAAGCTAAAGCTTCGACCCCTGGCGGATCGCGTAATCGTCCAGCCGCTCGAGCAGGAGGAAAAGACCGCGAGCGGTCTTTTGCTCCCCGAGACCGCCAAGGAGAAACCGCAAGAAGGCACCGCCGTTGCCGTCGGCCCAGGACGTTGGGACGAGGAGGGCAAGAAACGCGTCGAGATGGACGTCGCGCTCGGGGATAAGGTCGTCTTCGCCAAGTACTCGGGCAGCGAAATCAAGCTGGACGAGATCAAGTACTTGATCATGAGCGAGAAAGACATTCTCGCGGTGCTCGAACCCTAATCACGTCTTCGAAAACTCGAATCAGGAGGAATCAAAGATGCCTGGAAAGCAGCTTGCGTTCTCTGAAGAAGCACGCCATCATCTCAAAATGGGCGTCGATTCGATCGCGAATGCGGTCAAGACGACGCTCGGCCCCAAGGGGCGCAACGTCGCGCTCGATAAAAAGTACGGCGCACCGACCATCACGCACGACGGCGTCACCGTCGCGAAAGAGATCGAGCTGGAAAACCCGTTCCAAAACATGGGCGCCCAGCTGCTGAAGGAAGCCGCGACCAAGACGAACGACATTGCCGGGGATGGCACGACCACCGCGACCGTGCTGGCGCAGGCGATCGTCAACGAGGGCTTGAAGAACGTCGCCGCCGGCGCGAACCCCATGCTTTTAAAGCGCGGCATCGAGCGCGGCACTGCGGTCCTCGTCGAAGAGATCAAGAAAATGGCGAAGCAGGTCAAGGGCAAGGATGACATCGCGCACGTCGCCGCGAATTCCGCCGCCGATCCCGAGATCGGCGCTCTGCTCGCGGACGTGATGGACAAGGTCGGCAAGGACGGCGTGATTACGGTCGAAGAGTCAAAGACCGGGCTCGCGTTCGAGACCGAGTACGTCGAAGGGATGCAGATCGACCGCGGCTACATCTCGCCCTACTTCGTCACGAACCCGGAACGGATGGAAGCCGTCCTCGAGAACGTCTACATCCTCCTGACCGACAAAAAGATCTCGGCGCACACGGATATCGTTCCCCTGCTGGAAAAACTGGTCCAGATGGGCAAGCGCGAGCTCGTCATCGTCGCCGAAGACGTGGACGGGGAGGCGCTGGCGACGCTCGTCCTGAACAAGCTGCGCGGGATGCTGAACGTGATCGCGGTCAAGGCGCCCGGCTTTGGCGATCGCCGTAAAGACATGTTGCGCGATATGGCGATCCTCACCGGCGGCCAAGTCATCACCGAGGAATTGGGCCGCAAGCTGGAGACCACGCAGATCACCGATCTCGGTCAATGCCGCAAGATCATTGCGACCAAGGACGACACGACCTTTATCGAAGGCGCCGGCGCGGACAAGGACATCAAGGGCCGCATCAACGAGATCAAGGCGCAGATCGACAAGACCACGTCCGATTACGATAAGGAGAAGCTGCAGGAACGGCTCGCGAAACTGGCCGGCGGCGTGGCCATCGTCCGCGTGGGCGCGGCGACTGAGACCGAGCTGAAAGAGAAGAAACACCGCGTGGAAGACGCATTGAGCGCCACCCGCGCGGCGGTCGACGAAGGCGTCGTCCCCGGCGGCGCGGTCGTGTTCCTCAATGTGATTCCCGCGCTCGACAAGGTCGAAGGCAACGGCGATATCGCGACCGGCGTCCAGATCCTCCGGCACGCGCTCGAAGAGCCGCTGCGCCAACTCGCCGAGAATGCCGGGCATGACGGCGCGGTCGTCCTGCAAGACGTCCGCCGCAATCAAAAAGAAAAGAACAACCTCAACATCGGCTTTGAAGTCATGACGGAAGAGTATGGCGACATGCTGGAAAAAGGCATCATCGACCCCGCCAAGGTCGTCCGCAGCGCGCTCGAAAACGCGGCCTCCATCGCGGCGATGATCCTGACGACCGAAGCGTTGATCACGGACCTGCCGGAAAAGAACGCTCCAGCTCCGATGCCGCAGATGCCGGACTATTAGGCCGGAGCCAAACACTTACAATTGGACAAAACATGTAAAGAACCCCGTTTTCCATGAGAAAACGGGGTTCTGTCGCGTGCCAACACAAAGACCGTTCAGCAAGCCATCGCTCGAAAGCTCGGCTTTCGGCGGCCGGATTCGCGCCGCCGCGCGAAACCGACCTAGGCGCTCCCTTCGGCTAACGGGGCTTGAGGCCCTCCCTGAAGCAGTGATTCGATTTCGCGAATCGCCGCCTGATCGTTTACGCCTTCGGACGCCGCCCATTCTTCACAGAGCGCCTTGAAGGTCTTTCTCAGCAGACCATCCTCCGCGATCCCGAGCGGTTTCAGCCGTCCCTGTGCCCTGAGGTCCCGTACGATCTCGCACAGTGCCGGCAGCATTCTCCCTTTCATGCGCGCGGCGATTTCGAGCTGCCGCTTTTGACGATCCACAGCAAAGGGGACTGGACGCCCCTTGAGCACTCGCCGGCATTCGCCGAGGCTCTCTTTGGCCGCGATCCTGCGCAAGACCGTGAAACCTTCCTCGTTGACCGGGACCCAGACGGTGACGCCGCCCGAGACCACTTCATAGTACTCGCGCATCTTTCCACCGGCGAATCGCTGATGGGTGAGCGTCTTGACGGTGCCCACCCCATAAACAGGATGGACGACATGTTCTCCGATTTGGAATTCCATGAGAGGCTCCTGCTGGCCCGGCCGGGCTGGTGTGCGGAAGCTCCGGGCGACAAGCGCAGACATCGTCGAGCGAACTTCCGCCCGGCGATGCCTGTTTTGAAATTACGTCGAATTTGGGACGCCCGTGCGCGATCTAGTAGCGATTCCGGCCGCCGCCGCCGCCGTAACCCCCCGCGTGAGCTGCCTCGATCTTCTTTCGGCCGTGCAAAGTTGACCGTCAGACGCCGCCCGCCCAACTCGTGCTCGTTGAACAGCTCGATCGCCTTCTGGGCTTCCACTTGCGTCGTCATTTCGACAAAGCCAAAGCCCTTGGAACGCCGCGTGTCGCGGTCAAGGATCAACGCAACCTCCTTGATCTCGCCAGCCTGGCTGAACAACTCGCGCAGTTGGTCCTCGGTCACCTCATACGAAAGGTTGCCGACGTACAGTTTCGACTCCATTTAGAGCTCTCCTTCAGATTGGAACAGTCCAGTACGTGGCATGGACGATTCGTTTGAATAAATGAGGTGCAAGCCGTTTCCACGTTTTTGGCAGATGATAGCTAGCTCGCCCAATACAACACGCCGCCCGGTCTTTACCTCAGGCGGCGTAAATAGACCCTATTTTCTTTTCCCGACACACCTACACTATACCACATTCTGCTGGGTTACGCAAGTGCGCATCGAGGATCAAAGCGCGTCCCCGCCGACGTGAACGTTCATCGGCGGAAATCACTGATAGGCGGCGGCTACGACGACCAGTGAAAAAACAGTCAGAACGACGAAGGGTTTGATGAGCGTTCCTCCAAGTGTGCTGCCGCGTATACCCTACGCGTGATTCGCCCGGCGGCGCCGGGCCTAGGTGCGCCGCCAGCGACTGATGAACGCGTACGGCTCGGTCGGCGGCATTTCGCTCACCTCGTTCAATCGCGTCATGTGTTCCATACTGAGCGACCATCCGGCCGCGCCCAAATTCGTCTCCAACTGCTCGATCGTCCGGGCGCCGACGATGGGCGCCGTGACCTCCGGCCGCTGCAGGAGCCAATTGATCGCAACCTGCGACGGCGACTTGCCGGCTTGCTCCGCCACCGCCGTGAGCGTATCGACGATCGACCAGGTGCGCTCGTTGTCGTACGCCGACCAGGATTCACTCCAGCCTTCCTCTTCCGCTTTCTTCACGCGCGATCCGGCCGGCGGTGCGCTCATGCCACGCCGGAATTTTCCGCTCAGCCATCCGCCTCGCAGCGGGCTCCAGGGAATGACGCCTACGCCTTCGTTCCGGCAAACCGGCAGTATCTCCCATTCGATGCCGCGCTCAAGAAGATTGTAGAGCGGCTGGAGGCACACGAACGGCTCCCAGCCCATTTGACGGCTCAGGTCGATCGCCTTTTGGAGGTGCCAGCCGGGAAAATTGCTCGCGCCCAGGTAGCGCACTTTGCCGTCTTGGACCAGCCGGTCGAGCGCGCTCAACGTCTCTTCGAGCGGCGTCGCCTCGTCCAGACAGTGAACCTGATAGAGGTCGATCTAATCCGTGTTCAGTCGATGCAGGCTGGCCTCAGCGGCGGACAGAATGTGTTTTCGGCTCAGCCCCACGTCGTTGGGGCCGTCCCCCATTCCAAAGCGTGCTTTGGTGACGATGGCGAAATCATCCCTGCGCCTGCCGGCGAGCCATCGACCCACGATCTCCTCGGACGTACCCTGTCCGTAAACGTTCGCCGTGTCGATCAGGTTTCCGCCCGCGGCGGCAAATCGATCGAGCATCTCTCGGCTCGTCTTTTCGTCCGCCTCGCGGCCGAACGTCATCGCGCCCAGCGCCAGGTCGCCGACCTTTAGGCCGGTCCGGCCGAGAAACCTATAGTTCATGTCTCCTCCTGTGAGGTATCCGTCCTCGTCGTCCGCTTCTCATTGTGCTCTTTCTCAATGCCGTGTCAAGAACAGAATTGCGGACACGACCGCCGCCGCGGCGGTCACAAGGGACGGAAACGCTCGCCCGCGTCCACTCCCCGCGTGCAGGCTCGATCATTTGACATCCCACTTTTCCCCCAATATACTGCGAAAAGGACAGCTCGCGTAAACGGGCGAGCGGCGCCTCTATTTCACAGCGCGCAAGAACGCTGGCACCGGTGTGTCCTGTAAGGCGTCTAAGTTGATTTGACGCGCACGATCCGCATCGCCCCCATGCAACACCCGCGCACCGGGGCGAGACTTGCGATAGGTCCTGGGCTAGTTTCCAGGCCGCAAACAGAGGAAACGCTATGCCGCGTGTGCAAGATGGACCACGGAACGTGGGGAGCCGGCTGCAGCGCTGGCTGGCGCCGCCGGCTTTTCCGGGCTACGAAGACAGAACGCGGCACGCCGTTATCCTGAACGCGTCCTTGCTCACCGCCATCGTCCTCATGGCCCTCCTCTATGTCGGCGACGTGATCGGCGGCCGGATCCCGTTCGGGACGCGCGAGATCAATCTCGTGATGATTGCGGCCTGTCTCGCGTTGCGGTACCTGATGCAGCGCGGGCGCGTGTCTCTGGTTGGCGCCGTTTCTCTCGCGCTCGGAATCGTCGCCAACACGTTTAGCATCGCAGATCTCGGAACGATTCGGAGCCCCTCGACGACGGTCTACTTGCTCCTCGTCGTCGTCGGGGGGTTGTTGTTCGACTTTCCCGGCGTGTTCGCGACCACCGCCGCGAGCTCCCTCGCCGTGTTGGGCCTCATCGTCGCGCAGAATAATGGAGCGCTCCCTCCGGCTGATTATTCTGTGACGATCAGCCAGTGGGTCACGTTTACGGCGCTCTTCGGGCTCGTGGGCGGCTTGACTCTCTATTCCGTCCGAAGGTCAACGTCAGGCTGGCGAAACTCGAGGTCGGT
>JAMCRS010000176.1 GCA_023380675.1 Chloroflexota bacterium | reverse complement strand
TGCGTGGCGGTCGACGTCGGAACGACCAAGCTTGCCTGCTACCTGGTAGACCTCGAGACCGGCCAGACGCGGGCCACGATGGGCGTGATGAATCCGCAGATCGCTTACGGCGAAGACGTCATGTCGAGACTGGAAGCGGCGATGGTGGACGCGGCGAACGCCGACCGTCTTCAGCGCGACCTGGTCGAATGTATCAACTCTGCAGTGGCTCAGCTCTGCGCAACGGCGGGCGCGGCACCGGAGCGACTCGTCGATCTTTGCCTGGTGGGCAATACGGCGATGCACCATCTCTTGGCGAAACTGCCGGTGCGCCCGCTGGCTCTTTTGCCGTTCGTGCCGGCGCTTCGCTCCCCACTGCAAGTCGATGCGGATCGGCTCGGCTTGCACGCCGCCTCGGTGGCGCGCGTCTACCTGCCCCCGCCGATCGCCGGATTCGTGGGGTCGGACCACCTGGCATTTTTGTTGGCGGCCGGATTTCACCAGGACCGGCGTACCCGGCTGGGGATCGACATCGGAACGAACACCGAGATCGCACTCCACGCCGGCGGGCGAATCTTGTCCTGTTCGACCGCGTCCGGCCCGGCATTCGAAGGGGCGCACATTCGTCACGGAATGCGCGCCGCGCCCGGCGCCATCGATCGGGTGCGCCTGGGCGAGGACGGGCTGGCGCATTGCGACGTTCTCGGCAGCGTGCCCGCCGTCGGCATCTGTGGATCGGGAATCCTGGACGCCGTGGCGGAGATGCGGCGAGTCCATATCGTCAACCGGCGCGGGCGAATGGACCCGGCCGGACCGGGTGTCCAGACCGAAGAAGACGGAACGCTGATTCTTCCGCTCGCGCGCGGAAACAATGGAAGCCGTGATGTCGGCATTACGCAGCGCGACGTCGACCAGGTCCTGTTGGCGAAGGGCGCCATTCGCGCGGGAATCGCCATTCTCCTGGACCAACTGGGCGTGACGCCGGCGGAGATCGAAGAAATCGTGATCGCCGGCGCCTTCGGAAGCTATCTGGACCCGGTCAACGCTCTGCGGATCGGCTTGCTGCCGGACGTGCCGTTGGAACGCATTCACCCGGTAGGAAACGCCGCCGGGGCCGGGGCGCGCATGCTGCTCGCTTCGACCGAGTGCCGGCGGCAGGCGCAGGCGCTCGCCGACCGCATCGAGTACGTCGAGCTCACGGTCGTTCCAGGGTTCAACAAGTGTTTCGCGGAGAGTATGCGTCTGCCGGGGGTTTGACCGGCGGGCGTGGACATTGGCTGTGAGCCGGACGCTCACACCCTTCAAGGAGGAAGAACAGACAATGGCAGAAGACAAGTATCAGGCCATCAGCAGAGCGGTGTCCGAAGGCGAGGACGCGGCGGCCGGCCAACTCGTGGGCGAGGCGCTGGCCGCGGGGCTGCCGCCACTGGACATTCTCCACAAGGGCGTCGTCGCCGGGATCACGACGGCCGGCGAGCTGTGGAAAGCCAACAAGTATTTTTTGCCGGACGTGATTCTGTCGGCGGAGGCGTTCAAAGCCGCCATGCTGCCGCTGGAGCCGCCGCTGAAGAAGGCGCAGGGAGGGCAGTCGCGCGGCACGATCGTGATCGGCGTCGTCGAAGGCGACATGCACGATCTGGGCAAGAGCCTGGTGATCGCGATGCTGAGCTCGGCCGGCTTTCAAGTGGTCGACCTGGGCATCAACGTGCCGTTGGCGAAATTCGCCGCGGCGGTCAAAGAGCACCAGCCGAACATCGTCGGCATGGGCGCGTACATGACGACCACCATGCTTCAGATGAAAGAGATCATCGGCGAGCTCGACCGGCAGGGCTTGCGCAAGAACCTCAAGGTGATGGTCGGCGGCGTGCCCACGAGCCAGGAATTTGCCGACGAGGTGGGCGCGGATGCCTGGGGCAAGGATGCACTCGATGCCACCCAAAAGGCACTCAGTCTGGTAGGAGCGTGAGCGATGGCTAACCCGACTTTAGACATTCTCTATGGAATTCTCTACGGCAACGGCCTACGCATCGGCCGGCCTAGTCCCACCGCACGCATCTTTGCGACGATGCTCGGCACGCATGGGGACACCATACCTTTCATGGGACCCCAGATCCACGACCACGCCATGACGGTCGCGCGAGTGCCGGCCCGCAAGTACTATTGGGACGCCGAGCTGCTGGTGAACGTGCAGGTCGCGGTGGAGCGATGGTACGGCTTCGACTCGTACACGATCATCCCCGATGCCTACAACTTTGAAGTGGAAGCGTTGGGCGCCAAGATGGTGTACAGCGACTGCGCGATGCCCACGGTCGACACCAGCTCGCCGCTCATCGCCGACAAGACCGACCTGGACAAGGTCGGCGCCCTCGATCCCTCCAAGGGCCGCATCCCCATCGGCGTGGAGATGGCGCGGCTGATCTGCGAAAAGGCATCGGGGCCGTTCGCGATGGGGTTTTTCTGCTCGCCCTTCAGCCTCCTGTGCCAGGCGATGGGTTACCCGAAGGCGGTGCGGGCGCTGAAACGGGACAAGGTTTATGCGGCGGAACTCTTCGACTGGGCGGAGAACCAGGCTATCTTCCCGTACCTCAAGGCGCAGGCGCAGCAGCGGGGCGTCAAACAATCCAGCGGCGCAGACGCCTGGGCGGCCTTTCCGAACCTGACGCCCGAGATGGTGGAAGAGTGGATCATGCCCTCCGCCAAGCGGATGCAGGAGCGCGGCAAGAAGGAGCTGGGTATGACGGTATCGGCCGGGCTGGCGGCGGCCGACTACTGCGAGGAAGACCCCGCCAAGTTCAACAAAGAGATGATGTTCAAGTGCTGGGCGATCGCCCGCAAAACCTTCCCGCTCGACGTCGCTCTCTCTGCCATGGGGAGAACGCAGGACTGGAACATGCGATGGCTGCAGGAATTTGCCGTCGCAAGCGGCAAAGGCGGACGCAAGCTGCCCGTCTACGCGTCGCTCAACGGCCGGTTCATGCGCGACAGCACGGTCGATCAGATCGTAGACAAGATCGGCGAATGGATCGACATCCTGGGCCGGGACGGGCGGACGGTCTTTTTCATCGGCAACGTCCCGGCGGACACGCCGCCGGTCAACATCCACGCGGCGGTCCACGCGACGCACGTGCTGGGACGATATCCGATCGCGCGGGACCTGTCCAAGACCAAGATTGAGACCCCCGCGTTCGCTCCGTTCGACGAGTGGCTCAAGGACCAGCCCGAGGCGGAGGTCATTTGCAAAGCGCGTGAGCGAACACCGGAGCGCAAGGTGTTTGCGTGACGACGACGCTGCAGGGGACGGGCGCGCCGGTACAGATCGCGCCGGACGGTCCCTCCCGAATCATCGGCGAGCGCATCAATCCGAGCGGCAGAAGCAAGCTGCGACAGGCGCTGCTCGACCGCGATTGGGACTATGTTGCCGGCGAGGCCAAACGCCAAGCCGAGGCCGGCGCCGATGTGATCGACGTGAACGTGGGAGGCAAAGGGATCGACGAGGCGGCGCTGCTGCCGGAAGCGGTGCGCGTGATCGCGGCGGCGGTCGACGCGCCGCTCTCCATCGACACGCGCGAGCCGGCCGCGCTGAGGGCGGCGCTGGAGGTCTGCCCCGGGCGGCCGCTCGTCAACTCGATCGGCGGCGAGAAAAAGATGCTCGCCGAGAACCTGTCGATCGTCGCCGAACGCGGCGTCCCGGTCATCGTCCTCTGCATGGGAGAGCAAGGCATCCCGTCGCAAGCCGGCGATCGCGTCAAGATCGCGAATCAAGTCCTCGAGGCGGCGGTGCGCGCCGGCGTGAAGGAAGAGGACGTCTTTTTCGATCCGATCGTAATGACCGTCGGCGCAGACGATCAGGCCGCGTGGGTCGCGCTGGAGACGGTACGGCGGCTGCGGGCGGACTTGCCCGGAGCCAACATCACCGGCGGCGCGAGCAACGTCAGCTTTGGAATGCCGGTTCGTCCGACGATCAACGCCGCCTTTCTCATTACGGCGGTAGTGATGGGAATGAATATGCCGATCACGGACCCCACCAACGCTCAGCTTCGTTCGGCCCTTTTCATGGCCGACGTTTTCCTGGGACGCGACCGGCGCACTCGACGTTACATGCACCACGTGCGGCAGACGCAGACCACGACGGCCGCATGACGAATAGCCGAAAGACAAACGAGAGCCACGCGCACGTGCGCGTGGCTCTCGTGTTTTTCCAAGGGGTCTTCAATATCGGGTATTGCCGGGCGTTGCGACGACCAGGATCGGCGCCCCGCTAAGCCGGCACCGTGGGCGGGTCTGCGGCGCGTTCCGCGGGCGTTTCGCCGCGCCGGCGAGGCCGCCAGACCAGCAGATACTGAGCGGCAAAATACGACCCCAGCACGACGAGCGCCGCAAGGAATTGCGCGACGAGGTTTTCGACGTTCGGGAAGATGGCGAACCACAACCCCATCCAGTCCGGGATCGGCAGCGCTATCGGCGTCGTCCGGAGCCAGCCCGCCAGCTGCATTTCCTGGACGCTTTCCCCCACCATCACGACCAACACCACTCCTAGCATGACGCCGGTCAAGACGAGCATTCGCTTGTAAGGAAGCCGGTGGTGCGCGGCGAACGTCAGTACGCCGACGACCGCGGTGAATGTAAGTCCGAGCGCCACCCCCGCCAGCACTATGGTCGAACCGACCTGAAGTCGAATCGACTGGAGAAAAAGCACGACTTCGACCCCTTCGCGGTAGACCGAGGCGAATCCGAGCAGCGCGAATCCACGCATGACGTTGGCACCCATCGCGCCGCCGGCGTTCACCTGCGCGACCAGTTCGCGTCTGCGGCGATTGTGCATCGAAATCCAGCCGGTCCAGTAAACCCGGTGAAAGAACCAATTCATGACGACCAGCAAGACCACGACGGCGAGCAGGCCGGTGGCGGCCTGGAGATCGAGCGCCGGCGCGTCGATCCGGTCGAGCACTGCGATCGCGATAAACCATGTCGCGATCGTGGCGGCGCTTCCCAAGCCGGCTCCGAGCGCTACCGGCCGGCGGTAAAGCTGGTTCGCACCGACAAAGCTGGCGGTGATCGCCGCGAGAACGAGAATGCACTCCAACCCTTCCCGAAATACCAGAATCGCCGTGTCGACCACTGCCGCTTGCTCGCCGATGTGGGCCGCAGTGGGGTCCGGGGCGCCGCTCGAAGTGATCCCTTGCCATACGAGAACGCCGGCGAGAACGAGACTCGCCAGGATAACGAGCACACGCGCGGACTTGTCGAGCGAGCGCACGATTGTGGACATGACGACCTCCTCAAATAATGATCGGGGAACCAAGTCGCAGTGGGACAAAACGGTCGGCGTGGACTTTGGAGTAATACTGTCCTAACTGGCCGCGTTAGTATAGGGTAACTAATCCCGTGTGTCAATTAAAATCACGTAATTCTTACGAAACTCTTGCGCTAGGGCCTTGAATTTGCTCGTATAATTTTGGCATCGGCGATTTTCGACCCGGCCGCGCCCTTGTTCGAGCAGAGTCGCGGGTTTACGTTTTGGTTTGGCGCGCCGAGAAAGTGCGACGCGGCGCCGCCAATCCTCTGAGCCAGGTCGGAACTAGAAACGAACGGACTCGCCGTTCCACAGCTACAAAGCGGCCGCCGGCCCTGATAGGTACCCGGCGGTCGCGTGCTCTAGCACGGTCCTCTGCCGCGCGCCCGGCCGGCGCGGTTTCACTTGTAGAAATGCAAGTCTTGACGCGCCGTCGCGTTTTCTGCCGAATCTTCCGTCGCCCCCCCCCGCTCGTTCGGCGCGTAAAGCCGTTGAAGACGTAACGGAGTCGCGGATGCACCCAGCCTGGTCACGTCGGACGATCGTCGTCGCGCTCTCGGTTGCGGCAATGACGCTGCTGAGCGCGCCGGTCGCGTTTGCCAGCGGGCCTCAAGACCCGGCGCGCCAGACCCCCGTCGACAACCAGGCCTGCCTGACGTGCCACTCCAACTCCAACCTCTCAATGAAACTCCTCAGCGGCGAGACGCTGTCGCTCTACGTCGACGCGAGCCTGTTCGATCACTCGGTGCACGGCCAGCAGAATATGCGCTGCACCATCTGCCACACCAACATCAGCGGCTATCCCCATCCTCCGCTCGCCGTGCAAGACGCACGTGCGTTCACGCTGCAGATGTATACGCTGTGCCAGACCTGTCACGCCGCCGAGGCCCAGCAGACCCAGGACTCGATCCACGCCAAGCTGATTGCCGCCGGAAATCGCAACGCCGCAACCTGCGTCGACTGCCACACGGCTCATTACGTGACGCCGCCGGACCAGCCGCGCTCCAAGATCCCGCAGACCTGCCAAAAGTGCCACAGCGC
Organism: Chloroflexota bacterium; assembly: GCA_023380675.1. The sequence goes on along the minus strand of JAMCRS010000176.1, from coordinate 204 downwards.
CATCTACGATCAGTACAAGCAGAGCGTACACGGCGCGGCGCTGCTCGACGAGTCGAATCCGGACGTGCCCACCTGTGTCGACTGTCACGGCGTACACACCATCTCCGACCCGACGACGAACCTCTTCCGGCTGTACTCGCCGCAACTGTGCGCCAAGTGCCACGCCGACACCTCGTTGATGGCCAAGTACAGCATCTCGACGGA
>JAMCRS010000175.1 GCA_023380675.1 Chloroflexota bacterium | reverse complement strand
AGGCAGGTTTCTTCATGCCCCCAGTTTACCTCAATTTGCCCGCCGGGGCATCTTTGTCGGTAGTTGTGCTACAGTGTCCAATAAAAATCCCTTTCGCCTCAAGGGCGAAAGGGAGGTCCCCGCGCGATACCACCTTGTTTGGCGATCGGTCGGCCAACGCGAGCAGGCTCCGGCCGGCCAATCGCTATCTCTTTGCGCTAACGGGCAACCCCGGGACCGATTCAGCGGCTGGGCCATTCGTCGATCCAACTCCCCGGCGACCTTCGAGCGGCTTACTGTGAAGGGCTTGCACCCGTCGGCCCCTCTTCGCTATCAGCGCGCCTCGCTCTACTCCTCCGGTTCGGCGTTCGTTCCTTTATTCAGTTGGCGCGATTTTAGCACGATTGATGGGGAGTGTCAACCGCACGCATGACGGTGGGTGTGGAGAAAGGCGCGTGTCACACTTGCCCTGGCGGTTACGTGGCTGTGGCGCAGTTCTCCACAGTCATGCCAGGGAACACCGCCTCCTCGCACGCGGTCTCTCCACATCCTTGACAATGCCAGCAAGCTCACTGCGCACATGGCTTCCACTCGAAGAGCTTCGCGGGCGACTCAAGGGGCCAGGTCGAAGAGCACAGGCGCATGTGGGTGAGCTCGTCGAAGAAATCAGCGGGAGCATTCGGCTCGGTCTGTAGGTACCAAACGGCCTGGCCGAGTGCGACCGCACGCCGAACGACCGGAAGTGCGTGAAGCTGCATTTGACCGCGGTCGGGTGACACGCCGACCAAGTCGAGCCGAGTGCGATTGACGTTCCAGAGCATGCGGTTGTCGCCGGCCGACGTGTTTCCGACGAACACGATCGCGCCGGCCGGAACCGCTCTGACGGTGGATGCCAGGACCGCCGGGTAGGGATTCTCGTCGAGTTGTCCGTAATGGGCAATGCCGGCTGCGGTGAGTCCACCCACGAGGAGAACGCCCCCGAGCGCGGCCGCGCGGCCGGCTCGACCCCCGCGCCACGCGAGAATTAGAGCGATCAGGCCGGCCGAGGCGGCGCTAGCGGCAAACAGCAAGCCCACCGCGTCGACCAGCGCATTCGCGCCGGGCTTCCATGCCACGTCGAGGTTTCCTTGAATCGCCTGCTCCAGGTTGAAGGCGGGCATGGAGAACCGGAATGTGTAGAGCGAGACCACGTCCGGCGGCAAGTTCGGCTCTGAGCGCATCACATTCCAAAAGAACAAAGCGCGGTAAACCGACACGCCGGGGACCTGCATCAGCAGACTGAGCGCGGCGAGCAGCGAAAGCGCACCGAGCTTTGCGCGACAGGTCCAGTCTCGGGTCCACTCTGCACGGGTGCCTCGCGGGGCGCGAGAGGGGAGGACGCCGAGCAGGCCGAGCGAGAGGAGAGGCAATACGGGAACGAGAAAGCGGGGTCCCCAGGCCCACGCCCCCCACCAGGCCCACCATGCGCCCTCGAGCAGCATCACGGATCCGACGGTGCCGGCGATCCACAGCCGAAGGCCGGCGGGTCGACGGAGCAGCCACACACCGGGCAGCGCCGCCAGCATGATGGGCGCATAAATGAACAACGAGCGTCCTGGCGCAAACAACATCCCCAGTGCGCCTACCCAGGGATAGACCGTGAATCCCTCGTCGCCGTAGCCGCTTTGGGCGGGGTTGCCAAAACGCGCCCAATTGTAGACAGCAACGACGACGACGGCGGCTGCAACCGGCGCCAGGGACGCGAGGGCGTTCTTCCACCGCTTGCCTCCTCCGTATCGCACCGCGACGAAAACGAGCGCGGGTACCGTGACGACGGCGCTGCTCTTGGCGAGCATGGCCACCGCGAGGCCAACACCGGCGATCGCGGCGCCCCAGGCGCGCGGACGTGTCAGCAGCACTGCCACTCCCAGCGCCGCAATCGCAAATCCCAAGCCCGTGAGCGGCTCACTGTAAAAGCTCTTGGCGTAAACCCACCCCGGGGTGCAAAAGGAATAGAGGAGAGCGACTGCCAATGCCCGGCCACGGGACGCTCCCAAGATCCACGCGGTCAGGAGAAGGCAGGTCGCGGACAGCGCGGTAAGGAGCGGATTCAAGAGTAATACCGTGTCCACCAGTCCCAATGCGGGAACGGCAAGCGCCAATCCGTAAAGGGGGAGCTCGGAGTTAGACTGTCCGATTCCGTACTTGGAGTAGTGCGAGCCGTCCGGCGCCATGGTGGCCGCGCTCAGGTACTGCAGGTTGTTGGCCTGGTCGATGCTCGTCCGTCCGAATTTGGCGAGGCTCTCCGTGACGGCGAACATGGTCCCTTCGTCGGCGCGAACGTCGAAGGTACGGCTGTAGGTCAGCATATAAACTGAAAAAAGAAAAACAAAGAACGCAACCAGGGTTGATTTGTTCACGAACTAGCACCGTCGACGGGGGATGAATCTGAGACAAAAGCAAAGGGAACGGAGCGTGCTCCGTCCCCGTGGGTCTAGCGGCGAGGCGCGCCGATCACTGCAGATTTTCGAAAATCCCTGCCGCGCCCATTCCGCCGCCGATGCACATCGTAACCATGCCGAACTGCACCTTGCGGCGCTTCATTTCGTAGAGGAGTTGGACGGTGAGCTTGGAGCCGGTCGCTCCCAGCGGATGACCGAGCGCGATCGCCCCGCCGTTGACGTTGACGCGCTCTTCGTCCAGCTCCAGGCTGCGGATCACCGCGAGAGCCTGTGCGCTGAATGCTTCGTTCAGCTCGATCAAGCTGATCTCTTCCAGTTTCAAGCCGGCGATCTTGAGCGCTTTGGGAATCGCGGCGATGGGGCCGATCCCCATCACTTCAGGCCGGACGCCGGCCGCGGCAAACGAGACCATGCGCGCGAGCGGCTTGAGCCCGAGCGAACGCGCGCGCTCTTCCTCCATCACGACCGCGGCCGCCGCGCCGTCGCTCGTTTGGGACGAATTGCCGGCGGTAACGGTGCCTCCCTGCGCGAATGCGGGCCGCAAGTTCAAAAGCGCCGGCAGCGTCGTGTCGCGCCGCGGGCCCTCGTCCGCGTCAAAGGCGTACTGGAGCGAGCGAGGCCCGTCGTCTGCCGCCTCGACGACGGAAACGCTTAGCGGAACGATCTCGTCCTTGAACCGGCCGGCATCCTGTGCGGCGATCGCGCGCTGGTGGCTGCGGAGGCTGAAGCGGTCCTGGTCCTCGCGCGTGACGGCGTACTCGCGGGCGACGTTTTCGGCCGTGAGTCCCATTCCCAAGTAAACGCCTGGGTATTCCTGCGCCAGGTACGGATTCGGCGCAAAGTGAAATCCCGTCATCGGCACCGTGCTCATCGACTCGACTCCGCCGGCGATGATGCAGTCGCCCCAGCCGGCCCGGATCTGCTGCGCGGCGAGCGCGATGCTCTGCAGCCCCGAAGAACAAAAGCGGTTGACCGTCATCGCCGGGACAGCAATGGGAAGGCCGGCGCGCAGACCGACGATGCGAGCCATGTTGAGGCCCTGCTCTCCTTCCGGAAACGCATTCCCGACGATCAAGTCCTGGACCTCGTCCGGGGCGAGTCCCTCCGCGCGCTCGAGCGCAGCCGAGACGACCGTCGCCGCCATGTCGTCGGGACGAACGGCGCGCAACTTGCCCCGCGGCGCCTTGCCGACGGCGGTGCGGACCGCGGAAACGATCACGGCTTGACGCATGTCAACAACTCCTTTCGAGGCGCGGGTCTCTCCCGATCGCGCCCGCGCTCGAACTCGCGATGGCTAGTTCCGGAGCGGTTTGCCGGTGCTGAGGAAATGCCAAATCCGCTCACGGGTCTTTTCCTCGCCGCAGAGGGATATGAAGGCCTCGCGCTCTAGGTCGAGAATATATTGTTCGTCGACCCAGGCAGGCGAGGTGAGCTTGCCGCCGCATAGAACGTAGGCCAGCTTTTCGCCGATCCGAGCATCGTACTCGGAAATATACTTGCCCTGGCGCATGGAATAGATCGCCATCCGCAGTGCGGCGAGCATCCGTTCCCCGGCGGCATAGACGACCTTGCCGCGGGCCGGCGGCCGATAGCTATCCTCAACCAACTGCAGCACAGCGCGTTTGGCCTGGGCGATTTGCTGATCGCGGTTCATCACCACGCGGTCCGACGGTCCAAGAAACCCCATCTCGCGCGCTTCCTCCGCGCTGGTCGCGACCTTGGCCATGCCGATGGTCTCGAACACACGCTGGACTAACGGGAGGGGATCGACGTTGGGCGTCTGCATAGCGGGTGAGACGACGCGACGTACCAGCTCTTTGCACCCGCCGCCGGCCGGGATCAAGCCCATCCCGACCTCCACCAAGCCGACGTACGACTCGGCGTGAGCGACGACGCGTGACCCGGCCATCATCACCTCGCAGCCTCCCCCCAGCGTATAGCCAAACGGAGCGGTGACGATCGGACGGGGACTGTATCGCACGGACATCAAAAAGCCCTGCAGCGCTCGCGCGATGCGGTCGATATCGTCCCACCGGCCCTCGTTGGCTGCCAGTCCGATCGTCATCACGTTCGCGCCGGCTGAAAAATGCTCTCCCTGATTGCCAATCACCATGCCGGCAAAGTTTCGACCGACCTCGTCGAGCGCCGCGCCAGCGATCTCGATCGCGCCCTCGTCAAGCGCGTTCATCTTGGTGTGAAACTCGAGGCACGCGACGCCGTCGCCGATATCCAGGAGGGACGCGCTGTCGTTCGATCGGACGACGCGCTGACCGCGAAGCAGGAGGACGTTCGGATTTGAGGCGAGCGGGACATAATCCTTGGCGCCCAGGTCGTAGCACTTGCCGTTCTGGTAAAAGCTGGGATGCCCGCTGGCGAGCATCTCCTTCACCCAGGGCGCTACTTGGATGCCTTCCTTCTCCATGCGCGCGACCGAGTCCGCGACGCCGATCAAGTCCCACGTCTCGAACGGTCCGAACTCGTTCGCAAATCCCCATTTGATCGCATTGTCGGCGGCCGCAAGGTCGTCCGCGATCTCGGGAATGCGGTGCGAGGCGTACGCCAGCGTGCGCGCCGTCGTGTCCCAGATGTACCGTGCGCCGCGATCGTCCTGGCCGACGATAAGGCGCAAACGCGCGCCAAGGTCGTCGACCATCTCGCCCTTCATGGTCGAATCGTAAAACACTTTCTCCTGGGGCTTGTACTCCATCGTCTTGGGGTCGAGGACGTAGAATTCGCGGCCCTTATCGGTCTTGACCTGCTTGTAAAATCCCTGGCCGGCCTTGTTGCCCAGCCAGCCTCGTGCGACCATCTCGCGCAGCAGCTCGGGCGGCTTGAGATCCTCGCGGGCTTGGTCCGCCGGCACCGCGGCATAGAGGTTGTCGGCGACGTGGAGCATGACGTCGACACCCACCAGATCGAGGAGCCGAAAGGAAGCGGTCTTGGGGTGCCCGATGATGGGCCCGGTCAGGTCGTCAACCTCGTCGAACGCATAGCCGTGGTCGAGCGCGTAGCGCAGGCCAAACATGCCGGCGTACGTTCCCAGCCGATTGGCGATGAAATTGGGGCGGTCCTTGCAGAGGACGACCCCCTTGCCCAGGATCGTCTCGCCGAACGATTTGACAAAGTCGACCACTTGCGGTGCCGTCTTCGGGGTGGGTATGACTTCGAGGAGTTTCAAGTAGCGAGGGGGATTGAAAAAGTGAGTACCCAGGAAATGAGACTGGAACGACTCCGAACGGCCAGCGGCGATCTCTCCAACTGGAATGCCCGAGGTGTTCGTGGTTACCAGGCAGTCCGGCTTGCGCAGGGAGTCGATTCGCTCCATCAGCCGCCGCTTGATGTCCAGGTTCTCGACGATTGCCTCGAGTACCCAGTCCGCTTCCCGGAGCCACTCCAAGTCGTCCTCGAGGTTCCCCGGCGTGATGCGGTCGATCGTCTTTGGCGTAAAGAGCGCGGCGGGGCGGGATTTCTTGATCGCCTCGACGCCTGCGTTGACGATGCGGTTGCGGACGGCTGGGTGATCGAGCTTGAGCCCTCGTTTTTCTTCGTCGGGCGTAAGCGTGTTTGGCGCGATGTCCAGAAGGTAGACCGGGATGCCGGCATTCGCAAAATGCGCCGCCAGCGCGCCCCCCATGGTGCCGGAGCCGACTACGGCGACGCGGTTGATCGATTGCTCCATTGCAGTGTCCTCCGAGCCTTGCGGGTCCGCCGATTATGTGCAACCGCGCTCGACCGGCGGCTGATGGGCACACCTCGCGGTCGCTCGCACATCGGGGCGCCGGCCGGCGCAAGAAACGAGCGGCGGCCTGGAATGCGAGGGGCCGAGCCTGAGGCAATCCGCCGGCGCAACGCGCGCAGATTAGGTACCACGATTATAGCACAACCAAAAGCAAACAAAAAGCGCGCCGGGGCAACCCGGCGCGCTTTGCAAAAGCGAATCTACTGGACGGTTACGGTGCCCGTCATAGCGGCACCGACGATCTCGTCAAAGTACGGATAGGTGCCCGCCGTCGAGAAGGTGAATGAGAACGAACCCCCCGGCGCGATGGTGTCTGAGCGGAAGTTGCCGTCCAGGTTTCCCGGCGTTCCGCTGGACACGGTGTGGTTTCCGGTGTCCGCGTTTTCCCAGAGGACCGTCATGCCGGCCGTGATCGTCACATTGTTCGGCACGTACGCGTTGCTCTGCATGATGACGACCGCGGTGTTCGGCGGCACCGTCGACGTGGGAGTCGGCGTTATCGTTGGAGTCGTGGTCGCAGTAGCGGTCGTCGCCGGCGTAATCGAGGGCACGAGGGTCGGAATGCCGGTCGGCCAGACGTATGAGCCTGGATACGGGATAACCAGATTCTGCCCCGCGAAAATCCAGTTGGGATTCAGCAAGCCGTTGACGAGCGTGATGGCGTAGATCGACGTATTGTACTGGATCGCGATGCGGAACAGATTGTCCCCACTCTGGACCGTATAGATCGGGAAGGTGGACGGCGCGGGATTCAGGCACGGGACTTTGAGTACCTGGCCGACGTAGATGAAGGGGCTGTACAGATTGTTCGCCTGCATCAGCGCCGGAATCGTGACCGTGCTGCGATACGAGATCGAGAACACCGTGTCGCGCGGTTGGACCGTATACGTACAGTCGAAGGTAGGATTCTCGATTGGCACGATAGTGGGGAGCGGCTGCGGCGCGTAGATCGACGATCCAGACCGATGGAACCAATAGTTTGGATACCCCCCCGGGATCACGAGGCGTTGGCCGGCGTAGATGTAGTCGCTGTACAATCCGTTCGCCGACATGATCGCGGCGATCGAGGTCCCGTAGCGCTGCGAGATCGAGAACAGCGTATCGAAGCGCTGGACGTAGTAAACCATGGAGCCGCCGTAGGAGGCGCCATAGGAACCGCCGTAAGGTCCCTGCGCGTGCGTCACTTCCAACGGGGGTATGAGGGCAAGCGCGAACAATACGACGACGAGCACGCCGAGTACGCGTTTTCCGGAGAGTAAGTTTGTGACAGACATGCCAGTGCTCCTCTCAAGCGTCGAGTCCACATTCGGTTACACAAGGATTATAACACAGTTTTTTCATAACGCAATCATTTTTCCCCAGGTTTTCGCGTTCGCGCACGCGCGAATTGGCGGCGGCGAGTCCAAACGCGTCGTGCCCGGCGCGCCCCGTCTGAGTGGGTCGACTGAATCACATTGGGACGGGAATTGCCGCGCCGGTGGGAGAGATCGGCGCAAGCGATAGTCGGAATGCGGCGCGTGTTCCTGGGTTTGCTCGCGGGCGTACGGTCGAGAGTTTGGGTCGGGGCTCTTTGTGCGCGAAACGCGCACGAGAGCGCGAGCGAAATGATCACGCGCGCGCGCGGCGCCGGCGCGAGCCCGGAGGCAAATGGCGAGCCAGCCGCGCACGGCCTTGGGCGCCGCGCTCGCGCGTACGTCCGAATGAACATGAGAGAACCAGGAACGCGGCGCGCGCGTCGACGGACTCACATCAAGCCTGAAGACCGGCGACCGCGACGAATCAATGCGAGGAGGACGCGAGCGAGCCGGTGCACCCGAGGGAACAAGTGCCGCCGAGACCGAGGACGTCGCCGTCGTTCTTCCCTTCGACCCACACGTTCTTGCCGTTGTTCGAGAACGTATTGCCGGTCACCCGGTCCTGGATCGAGTTCATCAGATGAATCCCGGCGACGGAATTGTCGCGCAGCGTATTCCCTTCGATCGAGTTGTCGCGCGACGCGTAGTTGTCCGGGGAGGGCGGGAGGAATCCGAACTGGTTGGGGTCCCACTCGCTCCAGTACAACAGCATCCCCTCGCGGCTGTTCGTGACCTGATTGCCGGCGAGGGTGAGGCTGCGGCTGTTCCACGAGTTGATCCCCTGGTTCCGCATGTTGCTGATGACGTTGTCACGCAGCTCGGTATGGGAGTCGAAGCCAAACGATACGCCGACGTACGTCGATCCGCTGCCGGTGATGACGTTGCCGACGATCTTGTTGCCCCTGCAAAATCCGAGCTCGATGCCGTTGTAGAGCGCGTCGGTGATCTTGTTGTTCTGGATCAGGTTGTCGTCTCCGCAGGGCATGGCGTGGGCCTTGACAAAGATCCCGTTGCCATTCTGACCGCTGATCGTATTGTCCTTGACGACGTTCCGGCTGGCCGCGTCCTGGAGCATCACGCCGCCGGCATCACATCCCGGCTCGACCACGCCGCTGCCCCACGTACACCAGCGTACATTGTTACGCAGCGTGTTCGAAGATATTTCGCTGTCCGTGGTGCGCACGAAATTCACGCCCCATGCCGAATTGTTGACCGCGGTGTTGTGTGTGATCGTCACCGCCGTGCTGTCGCGGACGTCGATTCCGATCGCCTGATCATTCGTCGTATTGTTTTCGATCCGCGCGCCGTGCACATTGTCGAGACGAATGCCGCCCCCTTCAACCAGGCCGAGGAAGATGCCAAACCGCCGGCTGTCGGTATCGTCATAGTTGCCAGAGAAATCATTGTCGTGGATATAGAGGTTGGTGCCGGCGTCGGCAGAGAGGCCGGCGCGTCCTTTGAACGCCTTGCAGTTGCGGATCTCGACATTGTTCGGGGTCTGCAGGAGGGGGAAGTTGTACTTGCGAATCCAAAAGCCATAGCCGGCGTAATTCAGGCCCTCGACGCTGTGATGGTCGCAGTCGATCACGACATCGCTGCTCTGGACGATCATGCAGTTGAATCGCTTCGGCGTGGTCTTGAAATCGTTGGTCATGACGTAATAGCCCGGCTGCCAGATCTCGGCACAGTCGCCGAGCATGGTGGGCGTGGCGGAGGGAGCCGGGGTGGGCGCCGGCGTGCCAGTCTCGGTCGGAGCGGCGGAGGGCGTCGGGGCGGAAGCGGTCTGTGTAATCGGCGGCGCGACCGGGCTGGGCGTGAGCGCCGGCGCGAGGCTGACTGTGGGGGTATGGGTTGCGGGCGCGGCGGTGGGCCCGGATTCGGCCGGGGCGCAAGCGGAAACCACGACGGCGATTGTAAGGAGTGCCAGGAACGTACAAGTCCGGAAGGGAAGACGCATTCGGTGCACCTGTGGCGGGTCTGCTGTGGAGCGAGTATATCACACGAGAGCGCGGAAGCAAAATACTGGGGGCTTTGACACCCGCTTGGAAATCGTCTAGTATGCGCTGGCTCGTCGCGCGCGGACACCCGCCGCAACGGATCGTCGGGCGGTGTTTCGGATGCCGCGCGTAACTGAGGGAGCGCCGACCGGCGCCCGGGGGTGGATGTGCAAGAACTGGACTCGATCGCAGACAAGATCCGCAGCAGCTTGCAGGCGAAGAACGCGGCGCGTGACGCGGCGCTCGCCGCGTCGCGCGAGCTGATCCGGCATTGCGCGCTCTCCATTCGCGCGACGCATCGTGCCGAGTATCCCGAGGCGAAGCAGCTGCTCGCCAAGGCGCGTGAGATCGCGGGGCAGATGAGGGGGAGCGTCGCGGCCTATCCCGACCTCTATTTCACGGGTTACGTGCAGGATGCGCTCAAGGAGCTCGCCGAGGCGCACATTACGCACGCGATCATCACCGGTGACAAGATCCCAGAGCCGGAAGCGCTGGGGGTCGACTATGCGGCATATTTGAACGGCTTGGGCGAGGCGGCCGGGGAGCTACGCCGGTATTCGCTCGACATCGTTCGTCACGGTTCGAGCGAGCGGTGCGAGCAAGTCCTGGGCGCGATGGAGGACATTTATTCACTCCTCGTGACGATGGACTTTCCGGACGCGCTCACCGGGGGCCTGCGCCGCACGACGGACATGGTGCGCGGAGTGCTCGAGCGGACACGCGGCGACTTGACGATCGCGGCGAGGCAGGAAAAGCTGGAACAGACGCTCAAGGCGTTCGAGGAAAGAATCAGGGGTTGACCCATTCGAAGAGACGTGTCACCGACACGTCTCTACCGGATGTGATTTCGGGGTGCGTTTTGACAATTCGATTGAACGCAAGTATAATGCACTGCGCTTTACCGCCGGCGTAGCTCAATCGGCAGAGCAACGGTTTTGTAAACCGTCGGTTCTCGGTTCAAGTCCGAGCGCCGGCTCCTGTCCGTGCAGGGCGCCTTGGAACCGGGAACGGCTTGGGGAGGCGGCGAAGGTGGTGAGTCGCGTCGGTCTGTAAAATCGATGCCGTACGGCTATGTGAGTCCGAATCTCACCCTCCCCACACAGCATTGAATCGCGCCTTCGTAGCTCAGTTGGTAGAGCACGTTCTTGGTAAGAACGGGGTCCCGGGTTCAAGTCCCGGCGAAGGCTCCACTTTCAGGAGGATTCAGCATGGCGAAGCAGAAATTCGAGCGGACCAAACCGCACGTCAACGTCGGGACGATCGGCCATGTCGACCACGGCAAGACGACCCTAACGGCGGCGATCACCAAAGTCGCGTCCCTCAAAGGGATGGCGAACTTTGTTTCGTACGACGAAGTCGCCAAGGCGTCGGAAAAACAGGGACGCCGTGACGACTCCAAGATCCTTACGATCGCTATCTCACACGTCGAGTACGAGACTGACAAACGGCACTACGCACACATCGACTGCCCGGGGCACGCCGACTATATCAAGAACATGATTACGGGCGCCGCCCAGATGGACGGCGCGATCCTGGTCGTTTCCGCCCCGGATGGGCCGATGCCGCAGACGCGCGAGCACATTCTGCTGGCGCGCCAGGTCGAAGTGCCGGCCATCGTCGTCTTTTTGAACAAGGTCGACGTGATGGACGATCCGGAACTGCTCGACCTCGTCGAGCTCGAGTTGCGCGAGCTGTTGACCTCTTACAAATTCCCGGGAGACAAGATTCCGATCGTGCGGGGCAGCGCGCTCAAGGCGCTGAACAGCCCTTCCAAGGACCCGAACGCACCGGAATATGCGTCGATCAACGAGCTTATGCGGGTAGTGGACGAATACGTGCCGACGCCGCTGCGTGCGGTGGACAAGCCGTTCCTCATGCCGATCGAGGACGTGTTTGGAATCAAGGGTCGCGGCACGGTCGTGACCGGCCGCGTCGAGCGCGGGCAGGTCAAGGTCGGTGAAACGGTCGAGATCGTCGGACTGAAGGAGACCCGCTCGACGGTCGTGACCGGAGTCGAAATGTTCCGCAAGTTGCTGGACCGCGGCGAGGCGGGCGACAATATTGGCTGCCTCTTGCGCGGCATCGAGCGCAACGACGTCGAGCGCGGGATGGTGCTCGCCGCTCCGAATTCGATCAAGCCGTTGACCCAGTTCGAAGGGCAGGTATACGTTCTCAAGAAGGAAGAGGGGGGACGTCACACCCCGTTCTTCAAGGGATATCGACCCCAGTTCTACATCCGCACGCTGGACGTGACCGGGGACGTGGAGCTGCCGGAAGGCGTGGAAATGGTCATGCCGGGCGACGACGTCTCGATCAAGGTCAAGCTGATCACGCCGGTGGCTCTGGATAAGGGCGAGCGCTTTGCCATCCGCGAAGGCGGACACACGGTGGGCGCCGGGGTCATCACGAAGGTATCGGAATAATGGCAAAGAAAGAGAATCGCCTGGTCGTCACCCTGGAATGCACCGAGTGCAAGCACCGGAACTATACGACTGAGAAGAACAAAAAGAACGACACGGCGCGGTTGGAATTGACCAAGTACTGCCCGCACGATCGGCGGCACACACTCCACCGCGAGACGAAGTAGATCGCTCGATTCTTCATGGTGGCAAGCCAGGGCACCGTCGAAGCCGACGGTGTCTTGGCTTGTTAGCGACCGGTCGTTTGTCAGGAGTCAACGGTGGTTAGAGACGTTCAAAAAGAAAATCGCATCGTCCAGTACGTTCGCGAGACGCGGGCCGAGCTGCGCAAAGTCGTCTGGCCCACCCGCGAAGAAGCCATGAACCTCACGTTCATCGTCGTCGCGACCATCGTGGCGATGAGCGCGTTCTTTGGTATCGTCGACTATTTGTTTACGCAGTTGTTCAGATTCTTGCTCGGAAATTAGACTCGCGGGTCGTGGATTGGGTTGGTCTTGATGGTGGATGATCAAATCTCAGACGCCGACGAATTGAATACGATGCCTCAGGAAGAGGCCGATCGCTCGCGGCCGGCGGAGCAGGACACGCCAGCGGAAGAGCCGGCCGTCGAGCCTCAGGACGAACTCGACGCCGCCGACGAGGTCGGCGCTGCCGACGAGGTCGGCGCTGCCGAGGAGCCGGTAGCCGAGTCCGAGGACGAGACAGTCGCGGCCGAGCCGGCGAGCGAGCTGGCTGCCTCGGAAGAGGAATCCGAGGGGGCGAGCGAGTCTTCCGCCGTGCAAGTCGGTACCGACGACGCGGGCGAGGCAGCGTTGGAAGTCGCGGGCACCGATGGGACGACGGTCGAGGGCGAACCGGAGCCGCAAGGTCCGCGGCGCGCGTGGTACGTCGTCCACTGCTATTCCGGCTACGAGAACAAGGTCAAGAAGGGGCTGGAGCAGCGGATCGTCACGATCCCGGGGATGCAAGAGCTGATCTTTCGCGCCGTCGTTCCGACGGAAGAGGAAATCGACCTGCGCGAGGGACAGCGCAAGGTGGTCCAGCGGCGCGTCTTTCCCGGCTACATCCTGGTGGAGATGGTGCAGTACAGCCCGGACGATCCCCGGTCGAAAGAGGCCTGGTACGTGGTCCGCAATACGCCGGGCGTCACCGGGTTCGTCAGCTCAGGGGACATCCCGACGCCGCTGCGCGAAGACGAAGTCAACAAGATCTTGAAACGGATGGAATCCGACCAGCCCAAGGTGCGGGTCACGTATCGCACCGGCCAGGTCGTTCACATCATCGACGGCCCGTTCGCGGACTTTAGGGGCACGGTCGACGAAGTCAATATGGAGAAGGGCAAGGTTCGCGTCATGGTTAGCTTCTTCGGCCGCGAAACGCCAGTGGAACTGGACCTGCTGCAGGTCGAAAAAGTCTAGATCAGGCTCGATCGACAGCCTGTCGCGGCACAGGGCCGCGAGTCGAGTCGTCGGCGAGCGGGGCGAGGGTTCAGCCGTCTGCCGGACCGCTGGTCGACGAGTCGACTCAACTCGGAGGAATCGTGGGTAAGAAAGCCAAGGCAATCGTCAAGTTACAGGTCCCGGCGGGCAAAGCCACGCCGGCGCCGCCGGTCGGCACCGCGTTGGGTCCGCACGGCATCAACATCATGCAGTTTTGTAAAGAATACAATGCCAAGACGGCGAGCATGGCGGGGACGATCGTCCCGGTCGA
>JAMCRS010000174.1 GCA_023380675.1 Chloroflexota bacterium | reverse complement strand
GTGGTCTCGTGTCCGGAGTTTTTGCGTGAGGGGAGCGCGCTGACCGATTTCCTGAACCCGGACCGGGTGGTGCTGGGCTCCCTGGATCGGGAGGCCGCCGAGAAGGTAGCCCAACTGCATCTCCCGCTGCGTGCGCCCATCGTCGTCACCGATCTGCGCACGGCGGAGATGATCAAATACGCCTCGAACGCCTTCCTGGCGACGCGCATTTCCTTTATTAACGAGATCGCCAGCATCTGCGAACGGCTGGGCGCGGATGTCAAGGAGGTCGCCGCGGGGATGGGCTACGACAAGCGCATCGGCCGGGCGTTCCTCGATGCGGGGGTGGGCTTTGGCGGGAGTTGCTTCCCCAAGGATGTCAAAGCGCTGGAGTATATGGCGCTGCTGCACGGGGCACACCCGGCCCTCCTGCGCACGGTGATGGACATCAACCGGGACCAGCGGCGGCAGGTGCTGCACAAGCTGCGCGATATCCTGGGCACGCTGCGGGGCCGCAAAGTGGGGCTGCTGGGGTTGGCCTTCAAGCCCAACACCGATGATATGCGCGAGGCGCCGAGCATCGAGATCGCGCGAGGGCATCAGCGTGGTCGGTTATGATCCCGTCGCCCGCGGCACCGCGCAGCGTGCCATGCCCGATCTCGAGATCGCGCAGGACCCCTACGATCTCGCGCAAGACTGCGACGCGCTCATTCTGTTGACCGAGTGGAGCGAATTCAAGAAGCTGGATCTGCCCCGCCTCCGGGCCGCGATGAAGACGCCGGTCTTCATCGATGGCCGCAATGTTTTCGACCCGGAACAAATGCGGGAAGCAGGCTTCCTGTATCGCGGGGTGGGGCGGGGGTACAATACCGATGGCAAGGAGAAAGGGTGACGGGGTGGCGAAAGACAAAGGACCAAGGACGAAAGACGAAAGAGCAAGGCCAGGGACGCGTCACGAAATAAGTTCGGCTCTCCAGCCTGAGACGAGAGCTATCTGCGCTGGCACTCCAAATGCAGACCGCGGCCCCCTCCCCGTGCGCGCGAAGCTCGCCTTGCGCCCCCGCATGCGGGGCGGGAAACCGTTCTTGAAGGGGCTACGCTCATCGAGAGTCCTGCCGCTTTCCCGTAATAGGCTGTAGAGCCACGAGTTCTCGTTCTGACTCGGTCGGAGACCGGCCAGAGCAGGAGAGCCGCGGATGACAGCAAACGCCTTGCTGATTCGCTGATTTGTTGATTCGCTGATTTGCTATTCGCCGTATTGGAGCGCACGAGTGAGTGAACTGAACAACATCCGCAAGACGCGCCTGGACAACGGGCTGACCGTTGTGCTGCGCGAGATGCATCACGCACCGGCTGCCAGCTTCTGGCTCTGGTATCGTGTGGGGAGTCGCAACGAACACGCCGGGATCACCGGCATCTCGCACTGGGTCGAACACATGATGTTCAAGGGGACGCCGACCTTTCCCCAGGGCGAGTTCGACAAGGCGGTGGCGCGCGAAGGCGGCATGTTCAACGGTATGACGTGGATCGACTTCACGACCTACTTCGAGACGCTGCCATCCGACCGCATCGATCTGGCCTTCAGGGTGGAAGCCGACCGCATGGCCAATGCGATCTTCGACCCTAAAGAGACCGATCTTGAGCGCACCGTGATCATCTCGGAACGCCAGGGCGACGAGAACAACCCGAACTTCCTGCTGGGCGAGACCCTGCAAGCAGCCGTTTTCCAGGCGCACTCCTATCATCACTCGGTGGTCGGCTGGCAGTGCGATCTGGAGACCATGACCCGCGATCAGCTCTATGCCCACTACCGGACGTTTTACGCCCCGAACAACGCGATTGTGGCCGTGGCCGGCGACTTCGATAGCGACGCGATGCTGGCGCGCATCGATGAACTGTTCGGCCGCATCCCATCCGGCCCGCCGCTGCTACCGTTTACCGCGCAAGAGCCGCCCCAGCGCGGCGAACGCCGCGTGACGGTCGAGGGGCCGGGCACCACCTCCTACATCGAGGTGGCGTTCCGGGCGCCGCGCGCCACCGACCCGGATTATTATCCGATGGTCGTGCTCGACACGATCCTGGGCGGCGCGAAGGGCATGTCGCTGTGGGGCGGGGGCACCAGCAACCGCGCCTCTACAAAGCGCTGGTCGAGACCGAGCTGGCGGCGGATGCCGATTCCTCGATGAGCTCCACCATCGATCCCTACCTGTTCAGTGTGTCCGCGACGGCCCGCCACGGCCGCACGCTCCAGGAGGTCGAGGCCGCGCTGCTGGTTGAGATCGACCGGGTGATGGCCGAGCCGATCAGCGAGCAGGAGTTGGAGAAGGCGATCAAGCAGACCCGGGCGCAGTTCGCCTATTCCAGTGAGAGCGTGACGGATCAGGGTTACTGGCTGGGCTTCAGCGAAGTCGTGGCCGATATCGGATGGTTCGAGGGTTTCCTGGAACGGCTGTCGGCCGTGACGACGGCCGATGTGCAGCGGGTAGCCCGCGTCTACTTCCAGCCCAAGCTGCGCACGGTGGGTTGGTACGTTCCTTCGGGGGACGGCGGGCAGGCGATGGCCGAGGGCGAGGAGGGGCTAGATGCGTAACGATTTGTTTGCACGTTCTCACGTTCCAACGTTCCAGCGTTCCAATGTTTCAACGTTTCAACGTGGCAACGTTCCAACGATTCAGCGTGCCCTCCCCGGCCCGGACGATGTCCTCCGCACCACGCTGCCCAACGGGATTGTCGTGCTCGTCCGCGAGAACTGGAGCGCGCCGTCCATCGTGATGGAAGGCTATCTCCACGTTGGCAACCTTGACGAGCCGGCACACCTCACCGGCCTCACGTCGTACACGAGCAGCATGTTGAGCCGCGGCGC
>JAMCRS010000173.1 GCA_023380675.1 Chloroflexota bacterium | reverse complement strand
CCACGGCGCAGGGAAATTGCTGATGAAAGACCGCGAGCTCCTGACGTTGGACGAAGAAGGGATCGCGGCGGCCGCGCGGGAGGCGGCGCGGCAGGTGTGGGAAAGGGTACAGCGCCAAGATGCCTGACAATTCTGCTTTTCAATCACCTAATCTCCCAATCTCCCAATCACCTAATCATCTAGTCACCTCGCCAGACCCCGCGCAACCTGCCCCGCGCTTTCCAGCGGGGTTGGCGGGGCAATCGCCCACCCTCGCCATCCTCGGAGGGACGGGCAAGGAGGGGAGCGCGCTCGCCGCGCGGTTTGCCCGGGCGGGCGTGCGCGTGCTCATCGGGTCGCGGGAGGCGCCCAAAGCGGAGAGTGCGGCGCGAGAGATGAACACGCGGCTCGGGATCACAACCGTAGAGGGTGCCTCGAACCGCGACGCGGCGGCCAAGGCAGAGGTCGTGCTCCTCTCGGTGCCATACGAAGGGATGGCGCCCATCCTCGACGCCGTGAAGAATGCGGTCCAGAACAAGATTGTGATCAACATCGCTTCGGCGCTCGATCCCGAGCGCAAGAGCCGCGCCAAGGTGCCCGCGGCAGGTTCGACCACGGCTGAGGTCCAGCAGAAGCTGGGGCCGGCCGTCAAGGTGGTCGCCGCATTTCAGAACATTGCGCCGGAAAAGTTGGAGGGGGAAGGGCCGATTGATTCGGATGTGCTCGTCTGCGGAGGCGACAAGGACGCACGGACGCTGGTGATCGGGTTGGTTCAAAAGATCGGGCTGGATGCGTTCGACGCGGGCGTGCTCGCGAATGCAGTCGCGGTCGAGGCCTTGACGGCCGCGCTGATTGCGGTTAACATCAAGTACAAGGTGAAAGGGGCGGGCCTCCGGCTGACGGGTGTGCCGCGATGAGTTAGCCACAGAATCACACCGAAACCCAAAAGGGAAAAGAGCGAGGACCAAGAAGCGGGAACGATGATTCAATTGACACTGACCGCTTTGCCCAATGTTCCATTGGTGCGGGCGGGGGACGACCTGGCCGCGATCATTCTGCGCGGGGTGCGCGAGGCCGAGCTCACGCTGCAAGACGGCGATATACTCGTGCTCGCGCAAAAGATTGTGAGCAAGTCCGAAAGACGCATGGTGGCGCTGCGGACGGTGACGCCTTCGCCACAGGCCGAGGAGCTGGCGCGCCAATCGGGCAAGGACCCCCGGTTCTGCGAGGTCGTCCTATGGGACACGCGCGAGGTCTTGCGCATTCGCGATGGTTTGATCGTCGTCGAGACCAAGCAAGGGTGGGTGTGCGCCAACGCGGGGATCGACCGCTCGAACGTCGCGCCGCACGACGAAGAGGAATGGGTGCTGCGATTACCGGAGGACGCCGACCGCTCGGCGCGCGAGTTGAGCGACCGCCTAAAGGAAGCAGCAGGCAATGAAGTAGGCATTATTATTGACGACACACACGGGCGGGCATGGCGGAATGGAGCGGTCGGAGTGGCGATTGGAGTCGCGGGCTTGCCGGCGGTGGACGATTTGAGAGGACGCCCCGATTTGTTCGGCTATCATCTGCAGGTGACGACCATCGGTCTAGCGGACCAGATAGCTTCTGCAGCCTCACTTGTACAGGGACAGGCGGATGAGGGGCGGCCGATCGTGCACGTGCGCGGGCTGCCGCCGACGGTCGGGCCAGAAGGAACGGCGCGAGATATTGTGCGGCCCAAGGAGACGGATTTGTTTAGGTGAGGCACGTGGGGTGATTAGGAGATTAGGTAATTGCCCCGCCAACCCCGCTGGAAAGCGCGGGGCAGGTTGCGCAGGGTCTGGCGAGGTGAGCAGGTGATGTGTGAAGCGGAAAGCGTAAAACGGAAAGCGTGAGGCGTGAGAGCGCTTGGAGAAAATGGGATTTGCGCGAGGGTGGGAGATGTGCTAGAATGCCTGTTGCAAAAGAAAATAGGGGCGTAGGCTAATGGCAAACTGTCCGTCTCCAAAACGGACGTTCAGAGTTCAAATCTCTGCGCCCCTGCCAGCGAGGAACGACGGCGGAAGCTGAATCGGGTTGAGTTCACCCACAGCTCCGCCGTCATTCGTTTCCGCCGCAAACGCTGCGCTCCGGTGTGAGATGGCGCCAGCCTTGCTGGAAAATCACACAGGCGCCCTCACTGCGACTGCGCCCGTTCTAGATCTATTCCGTAAAGTAGTCGTCGCCGAGTGCGCCGTCATAGCGGCCCGTTCGCATACAAGAATTCTTGAAAGAGGCGGCCGGAATTGCAGGGGCACGGGTCCGAGTTGCAGTAAAACCTACTAGCCCTTAGAATAGAATTGCCTACCTGTTTGCAAACCATGCGGCTTGCGGAGGCGCAAACCAATGAGAGACTATCCCAAGGCGATCAAGCGGCTCCTGCGTGATTACAATGCGGAAGCCTACGAGCGAGAGTTGCAGCGGGAGCTCGTCAAGCTTGACAAGAGTTTTGCCGAGTGGCGGGAAGGCAAAATTGGAAGCGGTGAGCTGAGCGCGCGAGTTCACGAGTATGAAAGAGGGCCGTCGCGGAAGCTCTTCGAGCAACATAATTCCGGCGAGCAGGACATGTGCGTCGCCTACGCAATTGTCACAGGGATACTCGACCGGGACAAAATCCCTGCAGAGTTGTTGGACGCGATCAAGGGCCCCCTCGCTTTTTACCAATCGCTCAAAGAGCAGAATGAACTGCGGGAGCCGGGTTAGCGGAAGGTGGGCGTATGGCTGTGGGAAATGGCCGGCGGAGACAGGCAGCCCGGGTTTTGCTCGTTCAAGTGGTGATGTGCACGATCCACCAAAGCGCGCACTCTGCCTCGCCGCCGTCGAGGATTGGTCCGACTAAGGCGGCAGAGAGAACCTCATTTTGAAAGCGAAACGGCGGGGCTTTTTCGGCTCCGCCGTTTTTCGTCGTCTGGAAAGGTGAAGCAACCGCTCTAGCGATCAGCTTGGCACGCCTATTGCACTCCCGCCGCGGGGGTGGAAGGGGCTTGGCCGCCGGAACACAACTGGGCGGGCGAGGAGCACAGGCGGATAGGATCGGGGTCCCTGTTAGCCGCGACGGTAAAGCTCCCGGATGCATTTCCCGCTTTCCAGTAGTGCGGGCCGGGCGAAACCATAATGCACCCCACCGTACGATTGTCTCCGTCCGTCGTCGTGCCGCTGGCCGATTTGACGGTGTAGTTCTGGTTATCCAAAACAAAGGTCAAGGATGGCGCCACGTCCCAATTGTAGACGATCAGACTCCGCGTGCTCTCCTTTCCCTGGCACCACGTCCTGGGCGGAGGCTGACAATGCGCTCCCAGCAAGGCCTTGGGGAGGGTCACTTTCGGGTCCGCGATGAAATACATTTCGAGCGTGACCATCCCGTTCAGGAGCGGATCATTCGTCAGCGCGTGATAGTCTTTCTGCACGGCGTTGCCCATCAGGGATGGGATCTCTTCCTGCACGATGGCCATCGCCCGCTGAGCTAACTCATGACCGTTGGTGACGTCCGGGTTATAGCCCGTGCCGAGCACGAGACCGATCTTGCCCCCGGCGGCACTGTCCAGGCAGGAATGGATCTGGGCGCCGAATTGGCTCTCCGCTGCTTGCTTGTCGCTGGCACTCGCACTGAGGAAAAGCGTTGGATCCGTCCTGAGCGAAACTATGTAAGGCGATGGATCCAAGCCGATCGCGAGGGCAGGGACAACGGACGGTTTTAAGGTCGGGTAGGGTGTGTAAGTGGGATAGGCCGTGGGCGACGGTCCCGGCGTATAGGTCGGGTAGGGTGTCGGCGATGGACCCGGAGTATACGTCGGATACGGAGTGGGGGATGGACCGGGCGTATAGGTCGGATATGGGGTAGGCGTCGGTCCCGGCACCGTGCTGGTCGGCGTCGGACTGGGCGTGAGAGCCGCTATCTCCACAGGTGAAGAGCCGCGCATCCCGGCAAGGAAAATCACAACCAGCCCGAGCAGCAGGTCGGCAAAGACCCAACCGCTCAGCCACACGAGGTCGTGTGCATTCGACGGCACTGTACGTCGGTTCACAGGGTCTCCTTGAGCTTTTCCGGTTGCCCCACCGACCCGCGTACGGCGCGGTGTTGCTCGTTAAGAAGGCCTTCTATACCCTGCCTTTCGACCTCGATGAGATTGTTGATTTTCGCCATCACGTCTTGCCAGGCGCGCTGCTGTTCCATGGCCATGCGGAGCAGGCCGGATTGGTGCGCGGCGATCAAGCTGTCCATTCGTGTCCCGTTGGCATCGAGGAGACTCCTGATTTGAGCATTGGTTTGCTCGGAGGCCTTTTGCTGCTGCTGGAGGAGCGCCTCGGTGTTTCCTGTGACATAGTGGACTGCTTTCATCACGTCTTGCTGCGTAGCGGCCAGGCCCTTCATGGTGCCGCTGGCACCGTTCAGAGCGGCGAGGGTGGCGGTGTGAGTGTTCGCGAGCGCCTGAGCGGCATTGAGAAACACGACGGAGCTGTTCCCCAAGTTATCGGCGATGCCGTTGAGATCGCCAAGTTCGCGCTCGCGCCGCTGCGCGAGCTCCACCAAGCGCTGGCGTTCGGCGGCAATTTCGTGCATGAGGTCCTGGGCGCTCTGCTCGAATTTCCGAATGGACGCGTACTGCGGACTGCGGCGCGGAGCGAGGATAAGCTGCGCGTCGACAAGCGCCTGACTCAGCGCATGACTGAATTTTGCGCCGAATTGGTAATTCCATATAGAGACCCAAGCCGAGCGGCCGTAGGCGGCCAGAGTCAAGAGAAAAACACAGGCGAGCAGAAAGGCATCAATGACGGCGAGCGTTCCCAAGGGGAAGGGGAAGAGCATGCGCCCCTGAAAGCCGCCTTGCCAAAGGTAAATGAAAGACTGGCCAGCCAATTCGGGATGGACATTGATCAGCTTGTAATAGCCATCCACCGCGAGCGCGATACCGAACCATGTAATGCCAAGCGGCAGGAGCACGAGTGAGTTGCGGAGGACCTCCAGGCTGCGCGCCAGCAAGTCACTCGAGCCGTCATTGCCCAGAGCGCTCGAGATCCTCTCGGGATCCAACAAGGTCCCAATATCGGAAAGGGCCCAGGCGTCGGCCGTCGGGCTGTCGACGAGTGCATCGCCCAGATCGCGCAAATGGGCCGCGGTATCGGGATCACGTTTCTCGACAAGATTGGCAAAACCCTCTAGCTTGGCCTTGGTCGTTCGTGCGTCGATCATTGGTTGCCTCCCATCTGGAATGTGTACCCATGGCCCGCGTCCGATTGACCCCGGCCCCAGAAACGAAAGCGCCCCGAAGGGGTGCCCAAGCATGTCACCTCTTCGAGACGCTTTTGGAATTGATTCAACCGGCACATCGTCGCCGGGTTCCCGCGTTCGCCGAGTCGATCAGGCACGCAGCGATCAAACAACGGCCCCCCGATGTGACAGCCATTATATATCCTTCCGCCGCCTCGTCAAGATAGAGTGGTCGGGGGTCGGAGAGGTCATGCCCGATTCTACCTGGCTCGCCCGAACCCTCGTTAATCTTGAGACGGTCGGCGCAATGTATTTGTTCCATGATTCGTTTGGGTTTATCGGGGATTGGTGATACACTCGTCCGACAGGGATGGATGCTCAATCGTGGAGGCAGAGATGCGAGACCTCAAAGGCAAGAATGCTCTCTTGACAGGCGCCTCGCGCGGCATCGGGGTGCCAATGGCCCGGGAGTTGGCCCGTTACGGAATTAACCTGGCGCTCGCGGCGCGCCCCGCGAGTGTGGGTCAGCTAGAGACCATCGCGCACGGACTGAAGGAAATGGGTGTTCGGGCAGTTTCGATTCCCGCGGATGTAACCAACCCGGCCGACCGGCAGTCTCTGGTCGAACGAGCGCAGTCCGAACTCGGATCGATAGACTTGCTCATCAATAATGCCGGTATCGAGTCCCACGGTCCGTTCGTAGAATTAGATGCGGAAACGATCCGGGCGACGGTCGAGACGAACCTCGTCGCCTACCTCGAATTGGCAAGGCTCGTGCTTCCTGGCATGCTGGCTCGCCGCTGTGGTCACATCGTGAACATCGCTTCCATGGCCGGCAAGGCGCCTGTTCCTTACGGCTCGATCTATTCGGCCACCAAAGCCGCAATTGTCGCGTGGTCGCAAGCGATACGCCTGGAACTCGACGGCACCGGGGTCAGTACCTCCGTCATATGTCCGGGGTATGTTTCCGGCGTCGGCATGTTCGTGGACGGCGGGACCAAGACTCCTCCAATGACGGGAACAGTTACACCGGAGCGGGTCACCCGGGTAGTGGTCGACGCCATATACCGCGATCTCCCGGAAGTGCTCGTCTGGCCTTCGGTCATTCGTCCTTTGCTTGCTCTGCAACAGCTCGCGCCGGGCCTTGTCGCCATCTACTACAAACGCCTCGGGATGCTTACTGCGTTCCGTCAGGGTGCTGAAGGATGGGCCAAGAAACAAGAGCCGAAATAAAGCGTCCCCTCCGCCGTTGATCTAGACCGCGTGCATCGACCCTGATGTGCGCGGTCTTTTCTTCTCAGCATTCTATGCAGCGAGAAGACTCTGATGACATTTTCTCAGTCGGCTTACGTTAAGCGAGAACCGTGCGAGCAAGAAGGACTGCGCTTCATTCACCAAGAAACACCGTAACAACAGAGCTCAAGAGTGCGTTGCATTGTTAGTAGACTGACCTGTGACATCTTGGTGTCTGGTTTTCAACCTTCGGCCTCTGGCCTCATCTGGATGGGTTTGGCACTCCACGAATGCCAAGTGACAAAACCACTATTGGCTGCAAACGAGCAGTGAAAAAGTAGAAAAGCAAGAAACAAGAAAGCAAGGAGAAGAACGTATGAAGAGCACGTCACGACTCGCGGCCGGATTGGCGCTTGTCCTCGCTCTGGTCGCCAGTCTGAGCGTCATGACCGTGTCGGCGCAGGGACCGACTGGCACGGGAACTCCAACCGGGCCGGCCCAGGCGCCATTGCCTCCGGGAGCCAACCTCGACAATCCCGGCATTGCGACGGCCGTGGGGACCAACACGATTTCCGGGATTCCGGCGAATATGGCACAGTGGTACAGCTTCGCCTATGACACTTCCGGCAACGAGTTGCCCCGGCCGACCGTCATGGTTCGCCTGGTGAACGGCGTGACGAACGGGCTGAACTTTCAAGTGTGGTCGCCCGAACGCATGCAGGGCAACTGGTGGGAGAACAACCCGGTGGGCGTTGGCACGCAGGAAGTGATCCCGGACTGCACCACGACCCTTCCGGATGGGACAACGCAGCGCTGCACGACAAATGATCTGACGTGGGTCGGCGGGTTCGGAGCGCCGGGGACCTACTACATTCGCATCATCAACAGCACCAATGCCACGGTGGCGCCGGATCTCATTGTGAGCGGAGCGGGCTTGGCGCAGTGCCAGGCGGGCACACTCCCCCAGACCGCACAGGCGCCGTCGGCGGGGACGAGCCAGGGCTGGGCGATCGTGCAGTGCGAGAATCCGACTTCGGATCAGCTCCTGGGGTTGAGCCAAGCGGCACCCGCTGAGGCGGTTACCTCGGCACCCACAGCAGCGCCAACAGAGGCAGCAACGACTGCGCCTACAACGGCGCCAACGAGCGCGCCGACAACAGAACCAACCACCGCGCCCACGACCGCAGCAACCGCGGCGGCGACGAGCAGCCCCGCCGCGGCTCCCAGTGCGTCGCCGAGTGGGACACCGTCCGCCAGTGGCTCGACCGCGGTCAGCCCAAGCATTCTGGCAGTGGGTCAAAACGCCACGCTCGGTTCGTTCTTGACCGACAGCAGCGGCCGCACGCTTTACCTCTTTACGAAAGATACCACCAATACGAGCAACTGCAGCGGCAGCTGCGCTCAGATCTGGCCGCCCTTCACCCCAGCGGGCGCATCGGCCGCCGCGCCTAGCGCCACCAGCGCCGCTACTCCCCAGGCGAGTGGAACGACGACCACCGGAGCGAGCATCGATCCGACCCTGCTCGGAACCATCACGCGCAGCGATGGCACGACGCAGGTCACCTACAATGGGCACCCCCTGTACTACTATTCGGGCGACACGGCTCCCGGCGACACAAAGGGACAGGGGCTCATCGGAGCCTGGTTCGTGGTTTCGCCCAGCGGGAATGCCATCCAGACGGGCGGAGCGAGCGCGACGCCTGGAGCGAGCGGAACGAGCGCGGCTCCAGCAGGCGGCGCGACCCCAGCGTCTACGCGAACCTACTAATCAGCATGAAAGCCTCATAGCGTAAACAACGCGGCCCTGGGTCGGAACCGTTCCGATTCGGGGCCCTCTTTGTTTTCCCAGGGCTTTTGGGGCGTTTCCCTCACCGTAGTACAATAAAGAGGCAAGAGGCGAGATTCCAAAAGGCACTTGCCACGGGCGCTTAGGATTGATGTGACACTCCTTCTCCGTTCCTACAGAGGTCTAGGGTGATAGGACCAAGATGAATTTCGGGACAAGTGATTTTCTCATTCGCAGATTTGCAGTTGGAGCGAGAGTTCCATATAATGGGACTCTTGAAAGCCCGAGTACGTCAATGGAGACTCGATGGGGAAGCGTGAATGAGACGAATCTCGACCAAGGGAGGGCAAGTTCTCGTCGGGCTTGTAATGGCCCTGCCGCTCCTCATCGTGTTGCACGAGTTTCTCCTGTTCGCCGTCGCAAGTCTCCTTAGCGGGCTCAATGATGCCCACCCCTTGGGCTTGTTCGCCAGGTCCCTATCGATAAGCCCTGTCTATACCGAGCTTGCCATCAAAACGCTCTCGGGCATCGAACCCCGCGGGATAGCACTGCCTGTGATTGCGGGATTCCTCCTCCACCAGTGGTCCCCTTCGTTTTTCCTCGATCCGGCGCTGGTCGCGCCCGGAGCTTTCGCAAGCGCCATTATCGACAGCCGTAGCACTATACTGAGTGTGTTTGTCACTCGCGCGCTCGTCGAGATGGCCCTCCTCGCTCTCGGCGCCCTGCTCGTCCGAGCCGGATGGCAAAGACCTGCCCTCCGCGAGGGGTTGCAGGAGAGCCGCGGCGCTCGCGATCTATTGTATGTGGGACTGGGCTTGTTCATCCAGGCCCAAGCCGTCTGGGCCATTTTCAATCTGACCCTGGGTGCGGACTTTGCCGGATTTCAGCAGATGGGCATCGGCGTGGCCGTTTCCATCGCGTTCAGGCCGAACCCGCAGCAATACAAATGGGCGATGGACGAGGCCCTTCCGGTCGTCATTCCGTTTCTCATGGTTGGCGCGGCGCTGGCCGCCGCTTGGTTGTTGGGACAACTAGCGGATAGGCTCGTTCGTGTGGTCGCGCGATTCACCTCTCGGCCGGCCTGCCCGGCGCCTTCGATTCCCCTCACCCGGCACGGGGCGCTTCTGGCGGGCGCGCTCATCATCACGGCCTTGTTTCCATGGTCGCAGAACTATTTCGGTCTCGCGAAGATGAACGCGCTGTCCCGATCTCCGGTGCAAGGAGTGTACGTGGAGGCGACGGCAATTCGAGACGTGCAAGGGCTCTCGCCCGCGGACATGGCGACGCCGACCGCTTATGCCGCTGAGACGCCCACGGTCACCCCCGCTCCTGCCGAGTCCGAACAGGAACCGCGCGTGATTGCCAATCTCGTACCTGATCAAAAGCCGTCCAATCGCATCATGCCGACGGCCACCGAGGTTGCATCCGTTCCAGCAGTGCAGACCCCCATGGGGCCAACCAAGGTAGGGGTACGGCGAACGGAACAAGGCTTGATTTTGACGGTCAACGGGCAGCCGCGCATCATGACCGGCATGAATTACAACGTCAACTACACGCTGTTACCCGAGGACGTAAAGAGGGCGCGGCATCGCCGGGATTTCGAAATCATGCGCGCGGCAGGGGTGAATGCCGTGATCGGGTGGGGCGTTTATGATGAGGCAACGCTCGAGCTGGCACAAGAGTTTGGAATCGGCGTCGTCATGCCGTTCGAATTGGACGCGCAGGGTCCCTACGAGAATCAGAACTATCGGGAACAGGTCAAGAAGGATTTTCGAGCCTATGTCCGACGCTTTAAGGATTTCCCTGCCGTATGGGCATGGAATCCCGGGGGGGATGAATTGCTGCACCGGATGGACACGGACCAGCATCGGACTACGGACAAGCTGCAAGCCGCGGCCGATTTCCTGGTCGAATTATCGGCGCTGGCTTTTTCGCTCGACCCGAATCATGTCAGCATAATCAAAGAACCCCGGGATTGGTATATACCGCATCTCGACGTCGCGATCAAAAAGATGCGCGCCCAACCGCAGCAACCCGATCCTAGCAATTTTCTGGTCTTTGGCCTGAACGTTTATGGGAGCCCGGACGATGTCGCGGAGGCGGTACAGGCGGCGAAACGCAATGCGGAGAGACGGCTCGGCGTCCCTCTCGTCGTGGGCGAATTTGCGCCCTTTGGGATGGACCGTAAGGACCGGGGCGCTGAATATGCCATGATCTGGGACGACGTTTCCAGGTTCTCTCCCAACGGCGGATTCGCGTATGTCTTCGGTCCCGACCAACCGAATCCCAAGGCTCCCAATCCGTATGACCCTCTTCGCCTGCTCGTCAACGAGTTCAGCCTCGTGAGCAATGAAGGCACCCCCGTCGATAATGCGTTGGGCGCGCTGGCGACCAAGTACCTCCAGGTGCATCATCCCGTTTCGCGTTGATCAAGACGTGCCACCCCAACTGCTGGCTCATCTCCAATGTCTCGGGCGAGGCGAGGTTTGCCGTAGAGGAGAACAGCTTGACCGCCAAGTATCGGTTTCTCTCTCGCCTGGAAATCCGCTTCCCAGCTCTGCCAGGCCTGCCGATTCCGGATCGTGCCTCGTCCCCCTTGACCTCTTGCCTGGTATTCTAAATCGAGACGCGCGATCGGCCAACCTGCTCGGCGCTTGACCACTGTGCAGAAGGTGGAAAAATGCCCCATAGCCAATACGCGCGCCTCTGTTATAATCAAGAGGGTCATTATTGAGTACAGGAGGGAGTGGTGGCGTTGTTGGCGCGAACGAGGGAAATCGAGTTGATTGGTGAGGCGCAGGACGGGCAAACGGCGGTCGACCTGACGCGTGAGACATCTCCGGATGTTGAGTTGGTCGGCCAAACCTATTTCAGCCACAGCATCTCCAGCCCTCCTTCCGGCAATGGGGCAGAAACGAACAATGCTTAAGGAGAGGACGGGGCAAAATGCAGGTTGAACTGCTCTGGATTGGAGGCACCGAAAGAGGGGGTCAGGTCTGGATGGCCTACCAGTGGGCCAAGGCGATCGAAGAAGCGGCGACCCCAAAGGAGAGAGAAGAACTAGAAAAGGCGATCACCCGAGTGTGCCGGGCCATCGCGCCGGTTTTCGAGCGCGTCATGGCCGAGGGTCACGGCGACGCGCTCCCCATTCGCCCGGAGCAACCGGAGGGCGGTTGAGCGAGAAATCTCAATCGGGCCGCCCGGCGCCGGTGTACGGCGGCAAGGGGAGAGGTAAAGCCAAGTCCAAAAGGCCCGCGCGCCCCGTCGTGCGGCCCCGTAACAGTAGAGCTAGAGACGGTGGGAACGGAGGTGAAATGGGAGCCGTGAAACCTGGGAAAGGAAATGTTCCCGCCGAAGGCGGCCTAGGCTAAAGTCTTCGCCAACTCCAGGGCTGCCTGTTTGTTCTCGATCACCTTGTCGTAAATCGCCAGGTAATCGTGCGCCATCCGTGTCGCCGTAAAGCGCTTTTCAAAAACCCGGCGGCATCCTCGTCGATTAACCTCTGAAATGCGAGCAAAGCCGGAGACCGCCTCGTCCACACCCTTCACGACGAAGCCGGTTTTGCCATCCTCCATAATTTCGCCCACAGAGCCTCCCGGGAAAGCAATAACGGGCGTTCCACATGCCATCGACTCGATCATCACCAGTCCAAACGGCTCGCGCCACTGGATGGGAAAGAGGACGGCATAGGCATTCCCGAGGAATTCGTTCTTTTCCCTCTGCGAGATCTCGCCGACGAAATTGACGAGCGGAGAATTGAGGAGCGGCTTGATTTGTTCCTCATAGTACTCCTTGTCCTCTTTGTCGATCTTGGCGGCAATTTTGAGCGGCATGCCCGTCCGCCGCGCGATCTCGATGGCTTGTGGGAGCCCTTTCTCAGGCGATATGCGCCCGAGGAAGGCGAGGTAGCTGCCCGGCTGTGCGCGAAAAGCAAAAAGATCTCGCGGCATGCCGTGGTACACGGTTCCCTGCCAGTTGGCCCAGGGGATGGGTTCGCGCTGCGCATTCGAGATCGAGACGACAGGCATGTCGCGATATTCGCGGTACAAGGGGCTGAGGTCCTGGAGATCGAGCCGGCCGTGCAGCGTGACGACGCTGGGCGTGGTCAGCCGGCGTATGAGCGGAAAACTCCAATAGTCCACATGCCAATGGATCAAGTCGAATTCGGAGGCCATCTGAATCACGCGTTCCAGCTCCACCATCAGGTGGGGCATTTCTTTGCGGACACGCTTGTCCAAGCGAAGGGAACGCGGGGTGATGGGCACCAGACGCGCTCGGGTTGTGGAATCACCGCTGGCGAATAGAGTCACAGCGTGACCTTCCCGCACGAGTTCTTCGGTCAGCCAGGAGACGACCCGCTCGGTGCCTCCATAAAGTTTAGGAGGGACGCTTTCGTGAAGCGGTGCTACTTGTGCGATTCTCAAACGATGCACCTCCGGATGAAAAAGGGATGTGCCTCTTCTTATATAACGGAAGCAGGTCCCCTTTTCTCAGCAGGGCGAAATCGTACTTGCGCAATCAGCAAGCGTAGGGAACACGGCAACCTTCGGCACTGCATCCATCACCTCCACGACGAGGTCGCAGGTTCTCGCAATCCGAGATGCTTTCAACTCTGCTTGTCGATCCGTTCGGCTGTCTTATTTAGCAACGCAGCCGCGTTCCGAGTGTGACGGAAATGCAAGGCTGCGGCGGAAGGAACACCCTTGCTTTACCATGAAATTGACGCTCCAGGAACACCATGCTATACTCGACGCCGAGGTATAGAAGAGCGCTATGATTCGTGTGCTCGTTGCGGAAGATCACCATCTGGTGCGGCAGGGCATTCGTGCCCTGTTGGAGCGCGCCAG
Organism: Chloroflexota bacterium; assembly: GCA_023380675.1. The sequence continues at coordinate 57,118 of JAMCRS010000173.1, read as the reverse complement.
TGACATCGAGATTGTCGGTGAGGCCTGCGACGGCCAGGAAGCGGTAGAACTGGCAGTTCGTCTCAAGCCCGATGTGATTCTGATGGACCTGGCGATGCCGCGGCTCAATGGGAGCCTGGCGACGGAGCGGATTCGTTCGCTCCATCTTCCCTCTCAAGTCGTGATCCTTTCCATGTATTCGAACGTCGAATGGGTCCGCGAGGCGCTTCGGAGTGGAGCAAGGGGTTACCTTCTCAAACACGCCGTCACCGAAGAACTCCTCCTGGCTATTCGTGCGGCCCAGCGGGGCGAGACTTTTCTCTCTCCTCAGATCTCGGAAGCGGCGCTGACAGATTCTCAGGGTTCTGAGCAGGAAGTGACGCGGCTCGCCGACTCGTTAACGACGAGGGAAAAAGAAGTCTTGAAGCTCGCCGCCGAGGGGAAAAAGAACCACGAGATTGCCGCGCTATTGAGTCTCAGCACCAAGACGGTGGAGAAACACCGGGCGAGTATCATGACGAAATTGCAGGTGCACGATCGGGCCGGGCTGGTCCGCTTGGCCATGAAGCTGGGGCTTGTGTCTATGGACTAGAGGCGACGCTTGGCAAAAAAGAGAGGGGCGCCGACCCGCACCTTCCGGCGCCCATCCCAAGGAGGAGAAGCAACGGCTTTCCAGGTTTGCTCACCGGGTCTGCCGTTCTGTTATCAATAACGCAGTACGACGCCAAATGTAACACCAAGTGTGAGTAGTATTTGATGCCCGATCCACTTGTCCAGTATGGTCTCGCGTCGTTTACCACGCTCGTCGTCGTGGCTCCGTTCGGCATCGTCCCAGTCTTTGTGGGAATGACACGAGGGATGGACGCGGTGCAACGGCAGGCCACTCTGCTAAAGAGGACAAGCGGTGGAAGGAATTCAGGGAAAGCCGCAGGAGCAGCAACAGCACGCGACGGTGGGCGTACGTGTCCACACGGTCTGGCGAATGGCGGAGCGGTGATGGAAATCAAAAGGCGGAACCGAGTTAGCACTCGGCTCCGCCTTTTTTCATGAATGTTTTTGAAGCCAACCTTGTGTCAGGGAGCTTTGGTCGCCGTCGCCTTGGGTTTGGCCGTCGGCGCGGCGGTCGTCCCACCTGCCGGTACAACGGGCAAAGAAGCAGGATCGCCACTCACGATGTCAACCGTCAGAGCAGAGACCCAGGCCTTGTTCGTGGACTTGGGAGCGATGATTTGATACCAATCTCCCGCGTCGTTCTTTCCCAAGAGCGTAAGCTGGGTCCCACGTGTCACAACCGTGATGATCTTGTCCTTGGTACTCGGTCCCGTGCGTACATTCACTCGGTTCTCATTCACTTTGGCCGTTACGGTCGTGGACACCGCGGTGGCCACCGGTTGGGTGGGGAGCTGAACGGCAGTGGGCATCACGGTGCTGGTCGGTATCACGGCCACGGCCGGACGTGTCGGCGTTGAGGGTGTTCCCATGGCGCTCAACGCGAAACGACCGCCGAAATAGAGCAAGATAGCGCAAAAGAGGAGCACCACCGCCCCAATCGCGAGGGGCACCCACTCGCGGTTCGGTCCCCCGAGCGCTCCCGCATTGGGAGGAGAGGGACGCAATACGCGCGGGGGCATAGGTGTGCCGGGAGGTGTGCCGCCGGTCCCGCTGGGAGGCGCCGCAGAGGGCTGCTCCGGGGCGTTGACGCGTACGTAAGGTTGGATCGAGTCGTCTTCCGGTGCATTGGGAGGTCGTTGGGCGGACGACGGCCCGCCAGAGCCGCCGGGAACCGAGCTGACCCCGGACGGGGGCACTAGGCGCGCTCCCGAGGGCGTTGTCCGTGAAGTGGGCCCGGAAGGCGAAGCGGGAGAAATGGGCCGTGCGCCTGAAAGCGGCAGCGAAGAACCCTTTGAGTACGGGTTCGTCGGTCTCGACGGCGCGGATGCTGGAGGCGAAGGGGGTGGGGTGGGCGCAGATGCAGGGGGAATGGATACACGTCCGGTGGGAGCGGCGTGAGACTGTTCCCGGCCGGGGGGTGTATCCGCAAGCCACTCGGCTCCGTCAAAACGCATCCATTGCCCATTGCGCGGGCTCATCTCCCAGAGATTGCCGCGTTCGTCTTGAACGGCAAGCTGAGATACCTGATCTTCGTACTCGGCGCGACTGATTGGTTCGCCTCGCTGCACGCGGGTTTGCAGCTCGCGAAACTTGGCTTCCGCCTCGTCAAAATTCATAGTCGAGTACTCCTTAGAGGTCAATGGTCTGATCCCGCTGCGGCACCGTCACCGTAAATCCGCCGCGGGTGCGGAGAGCATCGGCAAATGACAGAGCCGCTTGCTCTTCACCGTGGACGACAAAAACGCCTTTCAGATTCTCCTTGGCGCTTTCCACCCAGTCCAGCAAGTCGCTGCGGTCGGCGTGCGCACTAAAACCGTTCACCAGAGCGATTTGGGCCCGCACATTATATTCGTCCCCAAAGATCTTGACCTGTTTGGCGCCTTCGACAAGCCGACGACCGAGCGTGTTCTCCGCCTGATATCCTACAAAGAGGATTGTGCTGCGTTCGTCCTCGATGTTATGCTTGATGTGGTGCAGAATCCGCCCGGCTTCCGCCATCCCATTCGCCGAGATGATGATGGCCGAGCCGCGGACTTCATTGATCTCTTTCGATTCCTCCACCGTGCGCGTATAGTGTAACTGCCCAAAGCCAAAGGGGTCTTGCTTCTCCATCACGTGCTGGCGCACATCCTGGCGCAAATCCTCCAGGTGAATCCGGTAGACCTCGGTCGCATCGATCGCGAGCGGAGAATCGACAAAGGAGGGGACTTTCGGCACCTCGCCGGCGTCCACCTTGAGATGGAGGGTATAGAGCACTTCTTGGGTACGCTCGACGGCGAAGGCGGGAATGACCACCTTGCCGCCGCGAGCGACCGTCTCTCGTACGATACGGGCGAGTTCATCCTCGCTCTCTTGAATCGACGGGTGCTCCCGATCGCCATAGGTCGCCTCGATCAGCAAATAGTCGAGTTGGCGCACCGATTCGGGATCGGGCAAAATCAGCGTGCCCGTACGACCCAGGTCTCCTGTATAGCCCAGCCGGACGGTCCGGTCGCCCTCGTGCAATTCGAGGAGCGTAATTGCGGACCCCAGGATGTGTCCGGCATCGAACATGTAGGCGCAGTGGCCGTTGCCGAGGCTAATGTTGCGATGGTAGGCGTGGCCGACCAGGTGCTTGAGAGTCTGTTCCGCATCTTGAGTCGTATACAGCGGCTCAACTGGGGGTAGACCCTGGCGGGATTGCTTCTGATTGAGGTAAGCGGCGTCCTGTTCCTGGATATGGGCACTGTCTCGCAGAATGAGATTGGCCAAGTCGCGGGTCGCGGGCGTGCAGTGGACATCCCCTTGAAATCCGGACTTGACTAATGTAGGTAGATTGCCCGAATGATCGAGATGCGCGTGAGAGAGGATGGCGCTGTCAACCGTCTTGGCGTCAAACGGCAGATGCGCGTTGCGCTCCGCAGCCTCGGCCCGGTGTCCCTGGTAGATCCCGCAGTCGAGCAAAATCCGCGCGCCCGCGGCCTCGACCAGATGCATGGAGCCGGTGACCTCGCGGGCGGCACCGTAGAAGGTAAGTTTCATCGAATGTCAACTAGCTCGGGTTAATTGTACCACAGGTTGAGCGGTTTTTACTAATTCTTCAATCGGGCGTATTTCCTGGGTTGTAAAGGTCTTGCGCGATCTCTTCCATCCCCAGCGCATTCAGCTTGGCGCGGGAGGGCTTGCCGGTTTCCCAGTCCCAATCGCGGGCGGCGTAGTACTCACGCAGCATCGGTTCCAGCTCGGGCACATGTCCTTCGGTGCCCCCTTCGGCAAGCGGTCTGAGCAGCAGCTCGGGCAGCTTTTCGCTCTCCCGCGCATTATAGCCGAGCTTGAGATTGAGCGCACGTTTCAGGTCCCACATCCGCTCGCCGTAGCTCAGGGCGTTCTCGAGGGTAATGTCGTAGCCGGTCGCGGCCGCGATCATCTCGATGGTATTCTTGACGGGCGGATTCGGGAAGAGGCATTGGACGAGCGCGGCGTTGAGCGCGCGCCAATCCTGATGTCGCGCGACCTGACCCGCTTTACCCACCGTCTCGAAGCGATCGACGGGATGGATGCCCAGATCTTCGAGCACGCGACCGGAGATATCGATCATAAAGTAGTCGGACTGATTGTGGCTCGCGCCAATCGGCGAGCTCACGTAAACGAGCGCCATCCCGCTCGTCGCGCGCGGGTCGTGCATCGCGAGCTCCAGACCGTTCACCTGCACCGCGAGTCCCTCCACGCCGTAGCGTTCGCCAAAAGCTCTGGATCCTTCGGCGAGGGCATCTCCGAGCCCCTCCCGTCGCGCAATCATTTGAACGAGCTGCAAGGCCTGCTCGGGCGAGCCCCATTGCAGCTCCATCCCGTCGAAGGCGGAAGCGGGCACGAGTCCCTGCTCGCGTAGAAAAGTCGAAAAAGCAATCGTCGAGCCCGCGCTGATCGAATCCAGCCCGAGCGCGTCGCATTGGGAACCGATATAGGTGAGCATGCCGAGATCGTCGTCGAGCAAGAGTGCGCCGAACGCCGCGAGCGTTTCGTATTCGGGGCCCTCACTATGAGGCAGATCATGCCCGGCGGCTTGCTTGACCTTGCGGCCGCAAGCGACAACGCAGGCGTGGCATGTCCCATGACCCGTCAAGAGCGTCTCGGCGAGCACGTTGCCGCTAATGCTCGCGAAATCAAAAGCGCCTTGTGTCCAGTATTTCGCCGGCACATCGCCGAGCATCCCCAGGAAATCCATTCCACCGGACGTCCCTACCGACCGGTACATCTGGGTCGACATATCGTCCGGCAGCATTTCGACGGCGGGACGGACGGCGGCCCGGAATGCCGCCGGGTCGTGGAGGGTGATCTTGGTATTCCCGGCGCGCACGGCAATTGCCTTGAGGCGCTTGGACCCCATGACCGCGCCCATCCCGCAGCGGCCGGCGATCCCCTTTTTCGCGCCGGGGCGCGGGTTGGTCGTGAGAATGATGGCATATTTGACAAGGTTTTCCCCTGCTGGTCCAATCGCCGCGACGGAGAATTTCTGATCATTCAGCTCGGCCCGGATGGCATCGCCGGTCTCAAAGGTGGTCTTGCCGGCGAGGTGCCTGGCGTCACGCAGCTCGGCCTGACCGTCGCGAATGAGCAAATAGACCGGAGAAGCCGCTTGCCCGCGCACGACGATGCCATCATAACCGGCGAGCTTTAGATCGGGCCCGAAAAAGTTGCCCGCGTTCGCCTCGCCATAGAGACCGGTCTGCGGCGAACGAGCGCAGACCACGTAACGCCCCGCGCTGGGAGCAGCCGTCGCGTCGAGCGGGCCGGTCATGAAGATCAACGGATTGTCCGGGCCGAGCGGATCAGTATCGGCGTTGATCGCATCGTACAGCATCCGCGCGGCCAGTCCGGCCCCGCCGATATACCGCGCGGCGTACTTGGCGTTGAGCGGTTCCTCCTTGATGTTTCCGGTGCTGAGATCGACATCGAGCAACCGGCCCGTATAGCCGTTCATAGGATTCCTCTTTGAAGCGACGTTGGGGCGCAGGGGACTGCACCCCAATTATTAAAAATCAATCGGTTTTCCCTCGTACGCATATTCGAAGAGTTTTTGCAGTTCTGTCCGATCGGGCGCGCGTGGACTGGGAACGATAGAGGTGTCATTCTCTGCATGATCGAGCATGGTGTTCATGCTCTCATTATACACGCTCCGGGAGATACCAAGAGAAGCCACATTCGTATTCGATTCGAGCCGAGTTTCCAGTTCGCGGATGGCCCGGACCAATAACCGCGTCCTCGATTCAGGAGTGGAGGGCAATCCCTCGAAATGACCGTACTCGTTCTGTTCCGGCCAGGGGGCGAGGCGGGGCGCTCGCGCGGGGGGCTCGTCGACCCCGACAAAATGAGCGATCTCTCCGTACCGGTGATGGCCGCCGTTGGCCGAGAACTCGATCGTGTAAGGAAGGAAAAGGCTGACCGCGCGCCCGTGGGGAACGTGGAACGCAGCCCCGAAGGAATGTCCCATCGCGTGAGCCAGGCTCGTCATCGAATTAATAAAGCCGAGGCCGGCAATGGCCGCCGCGTTGTGCATCTTTTCGCGTGCCTCCATATTGCTGCCGTCGGCGTAGGCTTGAGGGAGATACTGAAAAACGAGCTGGATGGCCTTGAGGCACAACCCATCGGCGAAATCGTTATGCCAGTTCGAGCAATAGCCCTCGACGGCATGAGTCAATACGTCGAGCCCGGTATCCGCGGTGAGGCGCGGCGGCATCTTCAAAGCAAAGATCGGGTCCACAATGGCGAGCGAGGCGAGGGTTTCGCGTGAGCCGAGGCCGAGCTTGCGGTCTTCCGCGCGATCGGTGAGGACAATCGCCCAGGTGACTTCCGCCCCGGTGCCGCTGGTGGTGGGAATGGTGATGAGCCGGGCCTTTTTGCCCAATCCGAGATATTCGAGAGGGCTGATGCCGTCGGGAGACAAATCCGGCCGCTCGTACAGAACCCACATCGCCTTGGCCGCATCCATCGCGGAGCCGCCCCCGAGCCCGATGATCCAATCGGGCTCGAATTCGCGCAGGCACTCGGCGCCGCGCCGCACCGTATCAAGCGAAGGCTCGGGTTCAACCTCGGCAAAGACTCGCGTTTCAATACTGGCGCTCGTAAGTTGTTGCTGGACAAGGTCCACGAACCCAAACTGGGCCATCTGTGGATCGGTCACGATAAAGGCGCGGCGGCCGCGCAGTTGCGCGAGGTACGAGAGCGCGTCCTCGCCGAATGCGACTTCAGGGCTGTTAAAGAACCACATCGTTACCTCCGCGCGGGCGCCTCATGCCGTGTACAGAGAGAGACGGCGTGAGGCGCGAGCATAAATCGGGAATGGCGGCGGCCACTGCGCTGGGAATCAGTTGGGAAGCTAGGCGGGAAAATCGGTATCAATACGCGTGCAGGCTCGCACAATCTCTTGGGCGGCCTTGACATTCTTCATCACCATGACCATGTTGCCCTTGAGTTTCATCTGACCGGTCATGAGCGCCTGAATCGGGTCGAGTTGCGACGTAACAACCTTTTTCCATTTGCTGTACTTGCCGGACATGATAAAAGCGGGGTTCTTTTGGCTGGGGTCCTGAATGACACGCGCATCGCGGGACTTGCCATGCCACAGGTCCATGTACAGGTACGTCGTCTCTGTGACCGGACCTTCGGGCTCGATAACAAAATAAAAGTCGCCCTCCCAGTTCTTGGCGGCTTGTTCATACGCTGGGCTGTGGTTCAACTCATCATGCAAAGCTTGTGTCCACTCCGGGGAACCGAACAATAATTTGGCCACCGTGGCCTCCTGTCGCTTAAGGTCCTGACAAGACGATTATAGCACAGGGAGAAAGAGTGTCAATGAGTTGAGACCTGCCGGTCCAGGAATTCCTTGAGCAGGCGCGCGCTGTTGTGCTCCGTGTCGTGTGCGCTGTAGAGGAGGGTGACCGCGCCGCGATTCGCCGCGGCACGGATTGCCTCCCATGCCTCCGGATGCGCCCTCAGTTCGGCTCGGTAGCGTTTCTGAAATTCGGCCCATTTGGCAGGATCGTGGCGGAACCAGGTGCGCAGCTCGGCGCTCGGCGCCACGTCTTTAAGCCAGGCGTCCATCTTCAAGGATTCCTTTTTCATTCCGCGCGGCCACAAGCGCTCGACGAGGAAGCGTTTTCCGTCCGCCTTTTCGGCCGGCTCATACGCACGCTTGATTTTGATCATGGTCAGCTCCTTGTAGATGCGAGTACGACTAATTTACTGGAAATGGCTCGTTACGTCAACCGCCAACACAAATGGGAAGTATGGGCGGTTGACGCCGCGGCAGTACCAACCTATAATAGATCTGTAGCGATACAGCTGACCCTATAGCGGATGGCTCCGCTCCCGGCGCCGAGGCTCCATTAACAACGCGCGGGCGTTTGGAATTGGGAGCGCAAGTGCAGTGCTTCCGAGCAGTTACTCGTCAGCTTGATGCAGGCCAAGTGCCTGTCCTCAGACGCGCGTCTGAGGACAGGCACTTTTCGTTAGCTGCCAGTATTCGTCTCCCGAGGTAAAGACATGAGCAACGGTTTCATGGGTCAACTGCTGCGGGTGAACTTGACCGAGGGCAAGATCACGGTTGAGAACCTGCGCGAAGAATGGACGCGGAAATTCATTGGAGGATCAGGGCTGGCCACGCGCTATCTTTACGACGAGGTGCCGGTGGGTGTTGATCCCCTCGGAGATGACAACAAGCTGATCTTTATGACCGGACCGTTGACGGGCACTCCTTCCGCGAGCGCTAGTCGTTATTCCGTGGTGGCCAAGTCGCCCTTGACCGGCATCTGGGGACATGCCAACTCGGGCGGCAGTTTTGGTCCGGCCTTGAAGAAGAGCGGCTACGACGGCGTCATCTTTGAAGGGATTTCGCCTGCTCCTGTTTATCTACGGATCGATCGGGGTCAAGCACAACTCTGCGATGCCAGCCACCTGTGGGGCAAAATCGTTCCCGAGACCGAAGATTTGCTCCAGCAGGGCTCGAGCGAAAATCTGACGATAGCCTCGATCGGCCCTGCAGGCGAGAACCTCGTCCGCTATGCGGCTATTATGAACAACAAACACCGCGCGGCCGGGCGCTGCGGCGTCGGCGCCGTCATGGGCTCCAAGCGCGTGAAAGCAGTCGTTTGTTCCGGTCAGGAGCGTATTCCGGTTGCGCGCCCGGATGCCTTTCGTGAGGACGCGAAGAAGCAGATCGACTATCTGAATGAGTCGATGCTCAAGGTCGGCTTTGACAGCTTTGGAACCAATATGGTTGCGGATATGGTGAATATCCGCGGGGGATACCCGACGCGTAATTGGCAGGAAGGTGTCTATGACGCCATTGAGGAGGTCAACGCGCAGGCGGTGACGGATAAGATTCTGGTTCAAGGCGTCAACTGTTTCGCGTGCCCCGTTTCATGCGGTCGGAGCACGGAAATCCGTGAGGGGAAATGGCAAGGCCGCAAGGGCGAGGGGCCGGAGTACGAGTCGGCCAATACCCTCGGCGCCTTGTGCGGAGTGTCGGATTTGAACGCCATCACGGAGGCCAATTACCGCTGCAACGAGTACGGCCTCGATACTATCAGCACGGGCGCTTGCATCGCTTTCGCGATAGAATGTTGCGCGCGCGGCCTGCTGAGGCCTGAGCAGACCGGCGGCCGGGAGTTCCGCTTTGGCGATGCCGATCTGGTGGTGGACTTGATAGACAAGATCGCGCGCCGGGAAGGAGTGGGTGATTTGCTCGCCGAGGGGACGCGCGCGATGGCGCAGCGAATCGGCCAAGCCGCGGAGCATTTCGCCATGAATGTCAAAGGGCTGGAACTGCCGGCCTATGACCCGCGGGCCGCCAAGATCACCGGATTGGGCTTTGTGACGGCGAACCGCGGCGGCGACCACATGACCGCGTACATCCAGGGACCGACGTTCATCGACGTGCCGTTCCTGCTCGTGGAGGAAAGCCAAATCCAGGATCCGTTTGCGGTCAATCCGCGCGAAGCACAGGTGGTGGTAGACATGGAGAATGCGCTGACCGTCATGGATGCGACCGGCGGATGCAAGTTCATGGGCATCCTCGTGACGGCCGCGGATCTCGCCACTCTCATCTCCGATGTGACGGGCTGGGAGTTCGGGGTGGACGAATTCCGGAAAAGCGGAGAGCGCATCTATAATCTCATGCGCGCTTTTTGCGTGCGAGAAGGTATCACCCGCGAGCAGGACGCGTTGCCGGGGCGATTGCTGCAAGACCCGCTGCCGGCCGGCGCCGCGGAGGGAATGGTGATCGAGTCGGAGATGCTCGAACGCTTAAAGGATGCCTATTACGAGTTTCGTGGCTGGGACAAGTCCACGGGCATCCCCACCCCCGACAAACTGAGAGAACTGGGACTCGACGACCTCGTCTCAGACCTTTGGTAATTTCTCGACCTGTCCGGTCGGAGAGGAAGCGCGTATGGCTCAAGCACTTACCTACCTGGACAGACCCTGGCTCAAAAGCTACAAGTTGGGGCCATATAAGCTGGAAACGAGTCTCGCCCCTTATCCGAAAGAGCCGGTCTTTGCCGTTCTCGACAAAGCGGCGGAGAACTATCCGACCCAAACCGCCATTCTCTATTTGGGCCGCTCCATTCAGTACCGAGAGCTGAGAGGTCAGGTGGATCGGCTCGCCGCCGCCCTGTCCAAGCTCGGCGTTCAAAAAGGAGACCGGGTATGCCTCTTTTTGCCCAACTGCCCGGAATTCATTCTCGGCGACTGGGCTATCCTCAAGGCGGGCGCCGCGGTAGTGCCGACGAGCATCCTGCGCAGCGATGAGGGCTTGCTGCATGAGGTGGGGAGTTCCAATGCCAAGATCGTGATTTGCCGAGAGGACATGCTCGAGCGGGTGCTGGCGGCGAGAGAGAAATCGAGTATCGAACAGATCATCGTGACTTCTTGCGACGGTTATGATGTAGCCGATGTGGCGGGCCCGCTTCCAAGGGGTGTGCACAAGCTGCGCAAGCTTCTGGCCGAGAATGAGGCAGTGCCCCCGCAAGTGGACATTGATCCCGAGGTGGATTTGTGCGAGCTCGCTTTTACCGGAGGCGCAACCGGTATCCCCAAGGGAGTCATGGTCACGCATTATAACCGCTACAGTTGCATCCATCTCGGATTTCCCTGGGCGCTCAAGCCCCTGAATCGCGGCTTCGTTGGCAAGGCGTCGCTTTTTATCGCGTTACCGATGTTCCACGCCATGGGACACTATGCGCATCAAGCAGGCGCCCACCTGGGTCTGCGCATTATCCTCCTCCCCGATCCTCGAAATACCGAAATGATCGTGAACTATCTCAAAGAGTATCGCCCCTTTATAGTCCCTGCCGTCCCGACGCAGTTCATGCGCATCGCTCAAGCCGATCTCGGTCGCATGAACGCCTTGCTTTTGAGCGGCGCAGCGCCGCTCCCATTGGAAGTATCCGAAGCCATCAAGAAGAAAACAGGCATGCCGATTTCGCAAGCCTATGGATTGACCGAGACTTCGCCGCTCACCCACCTGAACCTTTCCGCCTTTGCCAAGATTACGGGTTTCATGGCAAAAGAGAAGGCTGGTATCGGAGTCCCCACGCCGGACACGGAATGCCGGCTGGTCCATCCAGAAACAGGTCAGGATGTTCCGTTCGGACAACCGGGGGAGATGCTGGTGAGGGGCCCCCAGATCATGAGAGGATACTGGCCCACCCCAGGTTCCGGGTTGGATGCCGAGGGGTGGCTGCACACAGGCGATATCGCGGTCATGGACGAGGAGGGCTACTTTCAGCTCGTCGACCGCGTCAAGGACATGGCGAACATCTCGGGGATGAAGGTGTATACGATCCAAGTGGATGAAGTGCTCTTCCGCCATCCTGCCGTGCTGATGGCCGCGGCGATTGGCGTCCCCGACCCTGAGATTCCGGGAAGCGAAAGGATCATGGCGTTTGTTACCTTGAAGGAGCCATACAAGGGTCGGGTCAGCGCGGAGGAGATCAAGAATTTCTGCCGGCAGCACTTGGCACCTTATGCGGTGCCGACGTTCGTCGAGTTCAGGGACGCGTTACCGTTGACGGTGAGCGAGAAGGTGTTCAAAAAAGCTCTGCGGGATGAGATCATCGCTCAGATGAAGGTGGGAGGAGACCAATGACCTTACAGTATTGTACGCCCGAATGGCTGGAGGAGGGCGCCCGGCTCTATCGGTCCAACCCCAATCTCAAAAAGGCCATGGGAAAGCTGAGCGCCAAGACTTGCTTCCGGGTCAAAGCCGAGCCGAACTGGGGAATCGAAAAGGACATGATCTTTGGCGCGTTTGTGGACAACGGGGAACTCGCCCATCTCTCGTTTCTCAGCGAAGCCGAGGCGAGAAAACAGGCAGATTACATTCTGGCGGCGACTCCGCAAGAGTGGAAAAAGATTCTGCGCAAAGAGAGCAAGTTTGTCGCCGATTTCATGTTGGGCAGGATAACTCTGGAACAGGGAAGCAAAGTCGGAGTCTTGGGGCTCGCGCCGTACTCGGGTACGCTCGTCGACGCATTGACGCAGGCGCCGCTTCAATTTCCGGACGAAATGTCCCCCGACGAACTGGCCAACTATCGCGCCTGCCTGAAGCAAGTACGCGCGGGATTGGCAGTCTGATTTTCGGATTCCCCTTCGACTGGATATAGGCCCCGGAGTGGAAGATGTTTCTCTATTGACAGCGCCCCTCAATCGTGCTAGAATCGCAACCATTCCAAAGACGATGACGGAGCCAAGTACGCGGAGAGGCCCTCTCAGCGAGTCGCCGGTCGGTGCAAGGCGATGATGGACCTCGCGGAAATCCACTCCCGAGTTGCAAGCGAAAACGGCCAGGGCTTGCGCGGCCGATAAGCTTTGCCGGCTGCACCGTTAATGCATTAGAGGTCGCCGAACAGGCGACGAAGAAAGGTGGCACCGCGAGTCCTCTTGCCCTTTAGGCAAGAGGACTTTCCTTTGGGGGCACAGTGGGGGGAAATCCACGGACTCTACCGGATTATTTGGTGCCGCATCTGGAGCTCGTTTTCGTCGGGCTCAATCCTGGAGAATACTCGGTGCGCGTCGGCCACTATTTCGCCCGCAAGCAGAACTTGTTCTGGACGGCGCTAAACCGGTCGGGCCTCGTGCCTGAGAAGCTGGCACCGGAGGATGACGCTCGCCTTCTCCAGTATGGATACGGCCTCACGGACATTGTCAAACGGGCGACGGCCAACGTGGGCGAATTGAAGCCGGAGGAATTTGTTCGAGGGGGGCGTATTCTGTGCGTCAAGCTCGAGCCGCTCAAGCCGCGGGTGATCTGTTTTGTCGGCCTGGTCGGATACCGGATCGCCTTTGATCGCAAGGCCGTGTTGGGACCGCAGCAAGCCATCTGGGGCAAGGCACATTTGTTTATCGTGCCCTCGACGAGCCCGCGCAACGCCCACTACCGGGGCGATATCGTTCATTGGTTTCGCCACCTGAGACAGTACTGTGATGAGGTAAGAGGAGGCCAGCATGCTTGATCTGCATTTGATTCGTGAACAACCGGACCTGGTCCGCGAGGCGCTGCGCCGGCGGCAGGAGAGCCTCGCGCCCGTGGACGACATTCTCGCAGCGGACGAAGAGCGCCGGCGAACCCTCGCCGACCTCGAAGCGCTGCGCAACCAGCGCAACGTCGCGTCGAAAGAGATCGGCCGCATGAAGGAGGATGGGGCACGCGAGGCGCGCAAGGCCCAGGTGCGGGAAATCAACACGCGGATTGCAGAGCTCGAAAAGATCGTGGGCGAGGTCGAGACGCGCTTGAACGCGCTTCTCGTCCAGATGCCGAATATCCCCGCCGAGGATGTGCCGTATGGCAAAGACGACAGCGAGAACGTGGTCCTGCGGACGATCGGCGAGCCGCGCCATTTCGATTTCGAGCCGCTGCCCCATTGGGACCTGGGCCCCGCCCTCGGCATCCTCAACTTTGAGCAGGGGATCAAGCTGGCCGGTTCGCGCTTTTACGTGCTCAGCGGCTCGGGAGCGCGCTTGCAGCGGGCGATCATACAATGGATGCTCGACGTCCACATTGGGCAGGGATATCGCGAAGAGTATTTGCCGTTCATGGTGAGAGAACAAATCGTGTTCGGGTCGGGGCAACTCCCCAAGTTCCGCGACAATCTGTTTCATGACGTCGAACGGGACGCATGGATGGTGCCCACCGCCGAGGTGCCGCTGACGGGTCTGCACGCGGGCGAGATCCTCGACGCGAGCGTACTCCCGCTGCACTATGTCGCGTACACTCCGTGCTTCCGCAAGGAACCGATGTCGGCGGGCAAGGACGTGCGGGGCATCAAACGCGGCTTTCAGTTCGACAAGGTCGAAATGTTCAAGTTCTGCCTGCCGGAGAATTCGGTCGCCGAGCTGGAAACGCTGCGGGAGAACGCGGAAGAAATCTGCCGTCTCTTGGACATCCCTTACCGCGTCAAGATTCTGTGTACAGGCGATTTGGGGTTTGCCGCGCGCAAGACCTACGACCTCGAAATGTGGGCGCCCGGCTGCGGCGAGTGGCTCGAGGTATCGTCGTGCTCGAACGTCGGCGATTTCCAGGCCCGCCGGTCAAACATCCGCTTCCGGCGCGAGGCGGGGGCCAAGGCGGAATTCGTCCACACGCTGAATGGCTCGGGCCTGGCGCTGCCGCGCACGATGATCGCCATTATGGAGAACTATCAGCAAAAAGACGGAAGCATCGTCGTGCCGGAAGTGCTAAGACCCTATGTGAAGATGGATGTGATACGGTAAGGGGCGATTGGGTGAGGTGTCTAAATCAGAAATCTGAAATCTGAAATCCTAAATCTAAAATTGACCTCCATGGCCCAGGGTGGGGAGGCCATGGGACGGGACGAGAACGGCCGCGTGGTCTTTGTGCCTTATGCCATTGCCGGGGAAGAGGTAGCGGTAGAGATTACCGAGGAGAAAAAGGGATACGCGCGCGGTCGGTTGGTGGAAATTCGTGTGCCGTCGCCGGCGCGCATCACTCCGCGCTGCCTGCACTTTGGCTTGCCTCCTTCGGTGCGGCCGCTGCCTCCTTCGACTCCGCCCCGCGTGACTGCGCGGGGCTCCGCTCAGGACGCAGGCCACTCCGCAGGTGATGCGGTGGAGAACGAGTGGCCAAGAGGTTGCGGAGGGTGCCAGTGGCAGCATATTGCCTACTCCACCCAGCTTGAGTTCAAGGCACAGATCGTGCGCGACCAGTTTGCGCGCATTGGCAAGATCGCGGATGCTCCCGTTCGCCCCACGATCGGCATGTCGGAACCATGGGACTATCGCAACAATATCCAGGCGCGCATGGACGAAAAAGGGCGTTTGTGCTTTCTGGCGTGGGATTCCCACAACCTCGTTCGGATTCGCGAGTGCTCTATTCAGCACCCCCTCGTATACGGACTCTTCCGGACGATAGACTCCAGCCCCGCATTCTCCATGATCACCTTCCGGGCAGGCACGCGCACTGGGCAGAAGATGGTAATCCTTGAGGGCAAGGACGAAGAGCCACCTGAAATCGCCGTGGATGAGCCGGTCTCAATTGTGTATGAGACTCCCGAAGGCGACCTCCTCCCGCTGGTCGGACGTGACGCGATCCACGAGGAACTGCGAGGCAAGACCTTCCGTATCTCACCTACCTCGTTCTTTCAAGTGAATACCGCGATGGCGGAGCAACTGCTCAACCTGGTGGAGAGGTATCTGGAGCCGCAGCCCGGAGAAACTCTCCTGGACGCTTTTTCCGGCGTGGGCACTTTCGGACTGTCGCTCGCCTCGCGCGTCGCGCATGTGATCGAGGTGGAGGAAAACCCAGCCGCTGTCGAGGATGCGCGCGCGAATGCGGTTGACCTGGCCAATGTCGACTTTCACGTCGGCCGCGTCGAACAAGTCTTGCCCAAGCTCAATACACCCATCCACATCGCCGTCGCCGACCCGCCGCGCGCGGGTATTGACCGCGCCGCGCTCGATGCACTGATCGCCCGCGCCCCGCGGGCTCTGGCCTACGTTTCTTGTGATCCCGCGACCCTCGCCCGCGACGCGCGCCGGTTGGTCGACGGCGGCTATCGGTTGGTGGAGGTCCAGCCGGTGGACATGTTTCCCCAGAGCTATCACATCGAGAGTGTCAGTCTCTTCCAATCCATGCTATAATGCGTCGCGATGGACCCCGATGCTTTTAGCCGCCTCGTGAGTGATGCGCTCGACGCACTACCCGCCCAATTCCGACGGCAGATCGCCAATGTCGCGATTGTGGTCGAGGACTGGCCGGATGAAGAGACGCTCGACCTTGCCGGCGTGGACCGCCGCGAAGAACTCTTGGGCTTTTACTACGGAATCCCCCTTACGGAACGCACGCACGATTATGGGCTCGTGCCGCCGGACAAAATCAGCCTGTTTCGCGAGCCCATTCTGCGCGCGTGTGGCGACGGGGAGGTGCGGGACTGTGTCCGCCGGACGCTCCTCCACGAACTCGCGCATTATTTCGGGATCGACGACGACCGGTTGGAGGAAATCGGAGCGTACTGAAGGATGAAGGCAGAAGGTTGAAGGATGAAGAGGGCAGGAGCCAGCGGGTTGGCGACGAATGACAAATGGAACGGCGCAAGCGCTTTTTTCGAACGTCCCAGCTCATACGATTGGGCGCAATCCGAAATCTGAAATCTGCAATCTCGGGAGCTTTATGGACAAGTTTCAGTCTTACATCAATGAGAATCGCGAGCGGTTTATTGCCGAATTGCAAGAATGGTGCCGCCAGCCGAGCGTGGCGGCACAGAACCTGGGTATGGAGGAGATGGCGCGCAAGGTGATAGCGCGGCTGGAAAAGCTTGGCGCCCATCCGCGACGGATCGAGGTCACGGGCGCGCCGGCATATATCCTCGCCGAGATTGGCAGCGGTCCCCGGACGTTGATGATCTACGACCATTATGACGTTCAGCCGCCCGAGCCGCTCGATCAGTGGATCACCGGCCCGTGGGAGGCCGCCATCCGCGATGGCAAGCTGTACGCGCGTGGGGTATCCGACAACAAGGCGGACCTGCTCGAACGGATTCAAACGATCGAGGCTTACCTCAATGCGGTCGGCCCGCTCCCGTGCAAGATCCGGTTTGTGATCGAAGGGGAAGAGGAGATCGGCAGTACCCATTTGCCCCAATTTGCCAAGGAAAACCGGAATCTGGTTCAGGATGCGGACGGATGCCTGTGGGAATTTGGATCCAAGGACATTGAGGAGCGTCCGACGATGTCGTGCGGGCTCAAGGGGATTGCGTACGTGGAGTTGCACGCCCACGGCGCTGCCCGCGACCTGCATTCCTCGCTGGCCGCCGTCGTCGAAGACCCGGCGTGGCGCTTGACGTGGGCTCTTGCCACCCTCAAGGACTCGGGAGACCGGATCTGCATCGACGGCTTTATGGACCACGTCCGGCCGCCGTCGGCCGCAGAGATGGAGGCGCTCAAAGCGATCCCGTTTGAGGAGGACAAGATCAAGGCCGATTACGGCATCCCCGCATTTATCCGCAATCTGACCGGCATCGAGCTGTTGAAGAAATACCTGTACGAACCGACTTGCACGATTTGCGGGTTGTATTCCGGTTACATTGGCGAAGGGTCCAAGACCGTCCTGCCCAACTATGCTTTCGCCAAGATCGATTTTCGCCTGGTCCCCGACCTGACGCCCGATCTCGTCCTCGAACTGCTCAACAAGCACCTGGCGCGACACGGTTTTGGCGATATCGAAGTGAAATTGACGGAGACGGGAGAAGAGGTCGCGCGCTCGGCGCTCGATTCGGCGATCGTGCGCGCGGCCGTCCAGGCGGCGAGGGCAGTCTATGACAAGGAGCCCGTGCTCTATCCCACCTCGGCAGGGAGCGGGCCGATGTACCCGCTGTGCCAGGCGCTCGGTATTCCGGCGGTGAGCGCGGGCTGCGGTTGGTATGACGGCCGCGCCCACGCGCCGAATGAAAGCGTCCGCCTCGACGATTACTTTCAGGGGATGCACTTTGTCCGGCAGCTCATCGACCGCTTTGCGGCGATGCAGGATTAAGGCGACTGGCTCATCGTTAGCGCGTCATCGCCAAAAGCCGTAGATATATCTCCACGATGCGCGGGTCGAATTGGGTACCCGCGTTTTGCTTCAATTGTCCGATCGCGACCTCTTATGAACACACCTCTTTGTAGACGCGCTTGTCCATGATCGCCGTAAAGGCGTCCACGACCGCCAGGATGCGCGCGCCGAGGGGGATCGTCTCGCCCTTTAAATGCTCCGGGTAACCCATTCCATCGTAGCGCTCGTGATGATGCCGGATGATTTGCGAGGCGCGCCGGCTTTTGCAGAATGGCATCCGGAACGCCGATCTTGCCGAAATCGTGCAAGAGGACGCCGTAGCACAGGTCCTCCAACTCCCGCGGACCCGGTCCCGTTTCATGGCCGAGGCGAAGGGCTATCTCTGCCCGCCGCTTTGCGTGGTCTGCGGTGTGGGTGAGCGTGTGTTCGAGCAGAATATCCATGCGCTCGGAGAGGCTCAAGGTCGAGGTGATGGCCTGCTCGATCTCGGCGAGCGTCTGGAGCGCCGCCACCTTGTCCCGCAGTCTCTCTTCGGCCCATTTGCTCTCGGTCACATCATGCGCGGTGCCGAGGACCGCAGTTACCGCGCCGACATCATCTCGCAGTGGCACCAGGTGGCTGTCGAGCCAGACCTCGCGGTCGGGAAAAGCGCTTTTCTGAACGACATAGCGAGGCTTGCCAGATGCCAAGGCCTCTTGCAAGCTGGACTTGAAGTGAGAGGCAATTTCGGGGGGGAAAAGCGCTTCGAGGGACTGGCCGATGAGGTCCTGAGGCGTCTTACCGAACTGTTCGGCGGCAAAGGTGTTGACGTATTGAACCGTGCTCTCGCGCCTGATGACAAAGGGTGACAAGCGCTCATGCGGAGCGTCACGAGTGCCTCTGCTATTTTTTGATCAGATTGGCATAGCGCACAATGAGTCGCTTGACGCCCTTGCCGACAAAGGCGACCTCTACCTCTTCATCCGCACCCGTCATCTTGCTCGTGACTACAACACCGGAACCAAAAGCCGGGTGCTCGACCTTGTCTCCCGGCTTGAATTCTAATTCAGTGACGGGAGTGGGCAAGGGACGCACCGGAGGAGAGGAGCGGCGAACAGAGACAGGCCTCTCCCGCTTGCTCTCGAATTCGTCTTCGTCGTCGTGAGCGCGGGACTCGTTGTCGCGATCCTTGCTTCTCCAACTCGTCTTGTCCCCCGCGTCCTCCCACTGGTCCGCTTTGTGCGACACGCTCTTGCCCGAAATCAAATTTCGAGGAATGTCCGCGAGAAAACGCGAGGGGTCGCCCGGCTCTGAACTGCCATACGAGGAGCGACGGAATGCATAGAGGAGGTAGAGGCGCTCCTTGGAACGCGTGATTCCGACATAACAGAGGCGGCGCTCTTCTTCCATCTGGGCCGGGTCGTCGAACGAGCGCGAATGCGGAAAGAGCCCTTCCTCCAGACCGACGATAAAGACGACGCGGAATTCAAGTCCTTTGGCTGTATGGAGAGTCATCAACGTCGGCGCCTCGACCGTCTCGTCATAGGCGTCGACGTCGGCAATGAGGGCTTCTTCCTCGAGGAATTGGACGAGCGCGACCTCGGCGGGAACGACGGCGTATTTTTGGGTCGCCTTGCGCAATTCGATCACGTTGGCCCAGCGGTCATCCCCCTCCTCAGTGCCATCCCGGACATAGTCTTCATAGCCGGTCTTGCTCAGGATCAAGTCGATGAGTTCGACAATCGTCTTGTCGGCCTGGGCCGCGACAAGTTCGTCGAGCAAGTCCGCGAAGGCGAGGAGCGCCCGCCGGGTGCGAGTATCGAAAGTGGCGCTGAATCTCGAGGGTAGGGTCGCCGTCTCCTCTTTCGGCTTTTCGGTCTTGACCTGGCCCTTTTCTTTTTCGAGCCCAGAAATCTCCTTGAGCCTTTCCAGCACTGCATAAGGCGTCACGGCCAACCGCTCGGACCAGAGCGCGACCTCGTCCATCGTTCGCTTGCCAATGCCGCGGGGAGGGACGTTGAGAACGCGCTGGAAGGCGATCGAGTCGTTCGGATTGTGGATGAGGCGCAAGTACGCGATGACGTCCTTGACCTCGCGCCGTTGATAGAAACGGGTGGCGCCCACAAGGTTGTACGGCATCCCGCGGCGAAGGAAAGCGTTCTCGAGCACACGCGACTGGGCATTCGTGCGGTAAAAGACTGCAAAATCGCTCGGGCGATAGGGCTGGACGCCGCCGCTCTTGGTCAGGCGATCGATCTCGCCGACGACAAAGTCGGCCTCTTCTTCCTCGTTGTAGGCTTCATAGATATTGATCGGAATCCCGCGCGGGTTCTCCGTCCACAGCTTTTTCTTATGGCGGCTCACATTCCGGCCAATGATGGACTGCGCCACCTCCACGATGGTCTGCGTCGAGCGATAGTTCTGCTCGAGGAGGACAACGCGCGCGTTCGGAAAGTCCTCCCGAAAGCGGAGCACATTTCGGTAATCCGCCCCGCGCCAGCCATAGATGCTCTGGTCCTCGTCCCCTACGCAGAATAGATTGTGGTGCTTGTCGGCGAGGAGCTTGACCAGCACGTACTGGGCCATATTCGTATCCTGGAACTCGTCGACGTGTAGGTAATGGTAGCGGTTCTGATATCGTTCGAGGACATCACGATTTTCGCGAAAGAGGCGGACGGTGCTCAGGAGCAAATCGTCGAAATCCACGGCATTGTTGTCCGAGAGGCGGCGCTGGTAGAGCTGATACGCCCGCTGGACCCCTTCGTGCCAATAGGAAGGAGGGACGTATTCGTCCGGCCCGATGAGCTCATTCTTGGCTTTGCCAATCGTTCCGAGCACGACGCCGGGGCGGTAGATCTTGTCGTCGAGGTTCAGTTCTTTAATGACCTGCTTGATGAGTCTGGTCTGGTCCTCTTCGTCGTAGATCACGAAATTGCGTCCCAACCCTACCCGCTCTCCATCACGACGGAGGAAGCGAGCACAGGTCGCGTGAAAAGTGCCGATGGTGAGGTCCCGGACGCGTTCCTCGCCGAGAAGTTGGACGAGACGCAAGCGCATCTCTCGCGCGGCTTTGTTCGTAAAGGTGACGGCGAGAATACGGTGCGCCGGCACGCGGCCTTCATGAATCAGATAGGCGACGCGGTGCGTCAAGACGCGGGTCTTGCCGCTCCCCGGGCCGGCGAGTACGAGCACCGGGCCATCTATAATTTTGACCGCTTCGCGTTGAGCGGGATTGAGTTCGGTTAGAATGTCCACAATGCCATTTATGATTTCGGATTTATAATTTAGGATTTCGGAATGGCGAGCAGCCTGGGAACCGTGCAACCCACGTCCGGATGCTCGTAGCATTGTATTTCCGGTTCCGGCGGTTGAAAATACTGGGCGAGCGCATGATAAAGATGGCAGAGCGGCAAACCCATGACGTTTGCATAACAGCCGTCAATGCGCGCGACGGGATGAAAGGTCGCGTGCTGGATGGCATACGCGGCGGCCTTGTCGAGCGGATCGCCCGAAGCGACATACGCCTCCATTTCGGAATCGCGATAGTCGCGCATCCAAACGGTCGTCCTGACCACCTGCACCACCTCGCGGTCGCCCAGGCACGTGGCCAATCCCGAGTAGACGAGGTGAGCGCGGTTCCGAAGAAGCCGCAGCATCCGCAGCGCATCCTCAGGATCCTGCGGCTTGCCGAGGACGACCCTCTCGCCGGACGCCGAGGTCGGCTCGAGCGCGACCACCGTGTCGGCGGCAATAATGAGAGCCTCCGGCCGCCGCGCGGCCCCTTCCTCCGCTTTGGCACGACACAAACGCCGCACCAAATCCTCGGGGGATTCGTTCGGGCGCGGCGTTTCATCCACATCCACAGAGATTGTATCGACCGTCAAGCGGAGCATGCGGACGAGCTCACGACGACGGGGAGATGTAGACGCCAAGACTACTGGCGCGAAAGGCTGAACCATCTTTCACCTATAATAGAAGAAGGAGGGGGATTTGTCAAACAGAGGAGCGGATTGAGATCGAATTCGCCTTGTGGGGCCTCGGCGCGCGTGATATAATAGAGGTCAATGGGTAGCGCCGCCCCAACTTTGCGCTACCGCGTAGGAGCAAGTGAATGGCAGCACTGAAAAGTCGTGATGGTCCGGCGGGGCAGCTCGTCCTCCAGTCCCCGCTGTTGCCGCGCCTGAGCAGTCTCGTTTCCACTCTCGTCTGGATAGGATTCCTCGCCGTCTTTATTCTGCCCAGTTTTGGGAATGTGACGGCGAACTGGGAAACGATTCTCATCGCGGGGATCGTGTTAGTCGTGGTCGTTGGGGTCGTGTCCTTGAACAGTATCGTGACGACGCAGATCGTGCTCGATCCCGTGAGCCGCGTCATTACGATCAGCCGCCGGCTGCTGGGCTTGCCAATTCAGACGCGTGAGGTCCCTTTCGCGGACGTCACCAATATCGAATACCAATACTATCGCCAGCAGTCTGGCCGGTACGCGCATGACGCCTGGCGCGTGAACGCGGTGACCAAGCAGGGGACCCAGGTGGGGCTCAATTGGGATGGCAAAAAAGACGAGATGTCCGGCCTCGCCCAGCGGGCGGCCGATATGACGCGCGCAGAGCTCGTGGATAATTCGACCAAACCCGTCTCGACCGTCCAGCAAATCCTCGACACGGTCCGCGATCGCATGCCCGAAAACGCACCCGGTCCGGCGGCCGCACCGGATCAAGGCAACCCGCCCACGCTTGCCGGCACCCTCCCTGCCGATACGAGCATGATGCCGGACGTCACTCCTTCCGCCCCTGGCTCGCCGCCAACATCGATGGGGGGACCCAGCGGTCCGACCGAGCCTTACCAAGGCCGCGAGGTTCAGCAACCGGCGCTGCCGGGCGCGCCCATGCCCCCGATTTCGTCCCCTCCGATGGAGGGGCCCCCTCCGGTGGACACAACGCCCGCGGCATCCGATCTGCGCCGGCTCTCGCGCCAGGAATTAGAGCAGCGCGTCGCGAGCGATCCGATGGATACCGAGGCGCGCTATGCTCTCGCCGGTCTCTATCAAACGAGCGGCCAACTCGACCGGGCGATTGGCTTGTATCAAGAGACGATCCGCCTGGATCCGTCGAACGCCGAGGCGCAGAATGATTTGGGGGTGGCGCTCTGGCAGCGGGGCAAAAAGAGCGAGGCCGAAGCCGCTTTTCGGCGCGCCGTGGCCCTGGACCCCTATTCGAGCACGGCGCATTTGAATCTCGGGCTCTTTCTGAAAAACTCGAAACAGGTTGCGGAGGCGAGCCAGGAATTCTATCAAGCCCGGCGGAATGCGCGCACCCGGGCTGAGGAACAAGCCGCCGAAGCCGCGTCGACGGGAACCAAGATGGAACCGCGGCTCGCGGGGAAGTGAGCATAGGGGCAGAAGAGCGGGGCAGAAGGCAGAAGGCAGTGGGCAGAAGCCAGGAGACGGATTTAGTTCGTCGAAAAGCGTCTTGCTGCTCCCTCCCCCATCAGGTGCAAAACCCCTCTCCCTCATCGGTTTTTGATGGGGGAGACGGTAGGGTGAGGGGGTCTGGGTGTGCGAAGACCACTCTTCCGACAGGTACCAGCCTATACCGTCGGGATGAGTGGAAGAATATCTTCATCCGACAGGGCTTGCGCGGCGTAGCTCAGGGCAGCGCGAATATCCTCCAATTGCAGTCGGGGATAGTCGCGTAGAATTTCACTCTCCGGGATGCCCTGAGCGAGCATTCGCACAATGAGCTCGACTGGAATTCGGGTGCCTCGAATCACCGGCTTGCCCACCATTACTTGAGGATCAATGACGATTCGCCGATCAAGTTTTTCGTCCATACCTTTGCCCCTGTACGACTTACCGATTACAGTATAGGAAATGGCATAGCGATTGTCATGGATGAGAGGAAGGATGCGCTCCTTTCTGAACTGGAGAAATGGTACATAAAGGTCATGACGTGAAAACCATAAAGAGACTGGCGAACAAACGCGTCAAGGTACAAGCCAAGAAGGCGACCCGGCCGTCCCAACCGCGTAATGGCCGAGTGGCTGGGCCGAAAGCGACGATCAAAAAACGCTCCACCTCCGGAGGCAACATGCGCTTTTCAGAGCTGGTGGATTATTTAGCCGAGCTCGAAGCCACGACGAAACGCCTGGAGATGACGGCGATTCTGGCCAAGCTGTTTCGGGAGGCGGGCGGGGCCGATGTCGCTCCGATCATTTATCTCACTCAGGAGCGGCTTGGGCCAGCCTATGAGCCGATCGAGTTCGGGATCGGCGAAGCGCTCGCGGCGGAATCACTCGCTTTGGCGACGGGCAAGGAGCGCGCCGAGATTCGCAAGCTCTATAAGGAACGCGGCGATTACGGCACCATCGCCGAGGAACTGTTGAAGGGCGAGGGAAACAAGCTGACCGTGGTCCAGGTCTATGACCGTCTCAAGGCGATCGCGACGACGAGCGGCGAAGGGACCGTGGCGCAAAAGACTCGCCTTCTCTCCGATTTGCTCAAGAATCTCTCGGGACGCGAAGCCCGCTACGTCCTGCGCATTCCGCTCGGCCGGTTGCGCCTCGGCATCGGCGATCCGACCGTGATGGAAGGGCTGTCCTGGTCCAAGACCGGGGACAAGAGCCTGCGCCCTCAGATCGAACGCGCCTACAACGTCTGCTCCGACCTGGGCGAGGTGGCGAGCATTTTCAAGACCGGCGGCGCCGAGGCGCTCGCTCAAGTACAGGTGGAGGTGGGCAAGCCGGTTCGCATGGCGCTCGCGGAGCGGGCCAAGAGCGCGGAGGAGATCGTCACGCGGATGGGGAAATGCGCGGTGGAGAAGAAATTCGACGGCTTTCGGTGCCAGGTCCACAAGCGCGGGCAGGAGGTGCACATCTTTTCCCGCAACCTGGAAGAAACTACGGCCATGTTCCCTGACATTGTGCAGGGGGTCTGCCGACAGGTCCAGGCCGAGACGGCGATTCTCGAAGGCGAAGCGCTCTCGTATGACCCGGAGACGGCAGAGTTTCACCCGTTCCAGGTGACGATGCAGCGCAAGCGCAAATACAATATGGAAGAGATGAGCGTCAAGTTCCCGCTCCGCCTCATGGCCTTTGATCTGCTCTACGTGGAAGGCCAGGATTTCACCGGCCAACCCTACACCACGCGCCACGACACGCTCGCCCGGATCATTGCGCCGGACGAAAGGCTCCAGGTCGCCGATCATATTGTGACCCAAGATGCGAAAGAGATCGAAAAGTATTTTTTGGACGCAGTCACCGGCGGACTGGAAGGGATCATGGCCAAGCGGCCCGACAGCAAGTATCAGGCGGGCGCGCGGAACTATAACTGGATCAAACTAAAGCGATCGTATCAGGGGCATCTGTCGGATACCGTGGACGGGGTGATCGTCGGTTACTTGCGCGGGAGAGGGATGCGGGCTCGCTTTGGGATCGGCGCGCTCCTCGTGGCCGTATATGACAAGGCGCGCGACATGTTTACGACGGTCGCCAAGATCGGGACCGGCTTTTCGGACGAGGAATGGCCGCGCATGCGCGAGCTGCTCGACGCGGTGGCGGTGGACCACAAGCCGGCCCGCGTCGACGCCGTCATGCTTCCGGACATCTGGGTCGAACCCAAGTACGTGATCGAGATGCAAGCGGACGAAATCACCCGGTCGCCGATCCACACGGCGGGCAAGGTGGGAGACGCGCCCGGCTATGCGCTCCGGTTTCCGCGGGTAGTCGGCTTTATCCGAACGGACAAAAAGCCCGAAGACGCGACGACGATCGAGGAAATTCTCCAGATGTACAAGAAGCAGGGGGTGAAACCCGTTGGAGAAGGGGAAGGGCGGGGTGGAATTTAGAGTTTAGAATTTAGAGTTTAGAATTAGGAATTTTCGATTTAGAAACCATGTTGGCTCATTGGCAAATTGGCCAATCCCGCAGACCCCGCGGGACTTGCAGGGTTGGCTCATTGACTTGTGCCCCTGGCGGGACTTGAACCCACAACCGCGGCGTTAGGAGTGCCTCGCTCTGTCCATTTGAGCTACAGGGGCGTAAAAAAAGTATAGCACAACTGGAACCGAATCGCAAACAGCGTGAGAGATTTTTGCCGATAGCAGATTGACGCGCGAGGAGAAGTGAGTATAATAGGGGCCGAAGCCGTTTGGCCCTTGTTCGGTCCGCTAGCTCAATTGGCAGAGCAACTGACTCTTAATCAGTGGGTTCCGAGTTCGAGTCTCGGGCGGATCACCAAATGAGAATTGATATCAGCAGAGTGTCCGTACACGGGCAATCGGTTGATTCTAAAACCCCGCAAGGCATCTACCCTGCGGGGTTTCTATCTTCTTTGATGTTACCCTCCGTGCTCTCTCTATTCCCCTCATTCCCCCCGCCCCTACGCCAATTCCAGCGCGTGCGCCTGGGCGACCGCGCGGGTGCGGCTGTTCACCCCGAGCTTGCGATAGATGTTTTTCAAATGCGTCTTGACGGTGCTCTCGGCGAAGGAGAGCTGGGCCGCAATCTCCCGATTGGACAATCCATTCGTCACGAGCCGCAGGACTTGCTGCTCGCGCACGGTGATGGACGCAGCCGCGGATAGTTCGGCGAGCTCCGGTTTAGGCTGCGGCCGCTGGCCGGGCCCAGCATTTCCCAAGCGGTGCAAGATCTGTTTGATAAAGGACTGGGCCTCCGGGGTAAGGTTCGAGGTCTGCAGCACGAGGGTGAGGAGCGACTCGCTCAGACGGCCGTGATCCAGGAACGGACGAATAAATGCCTCGGGGGCGGCCAGGCGGATCGCATCCGCCAATATACGACGGGCCTGGTTGATTTGGTGCTGCCCGAAGTAGGCGTGGGCGAGCAATACACGTGCCCCCAGGACCGGTTCGAGATACAGACTCTGAGGGTAACGGCCAAGCAGGTCGTTCAGGAGGTCCGCCGCGGCTGCATAATGCTCCTCTTCGAGCACGAGCTCGGCGCGGACGAACGCGGCCAACCCATGCGGCTCGCTCACTCCTGCTTCGTTTAACAAGCTTTCCGCCGCGGCGAAATCGCCCTGCCGCACGCAGATCCAGGCCTGATAGGCGATCAGATCACGGTCCCGGTAAAGGCCGGCAGGGTGCTTGGCCTGTAATTCGCGCGTGGCTCGGATCGTTGCGAGCGCAGCGTCCGCATCCCCTTGCGCGAGCTCCAGCCTGGCGCGCTCGATCGCTTCCATGATCGGCATATTCGAGCTCGTGGGGTTCGGATCGACTTCCGCGGCACGGAGCAAGAGTTCATTCGCCTGCGCCAACTGGTTGCGCTCGTAACACGCCCGGCTCAGAATGGTAAGCGGGACGCTCGCCGATTCGGGCAATTTGCCGCGTACCGCCATCGCCTGCTGTAGGGCTTCGCGCGCAATTCTTTCGCCGCGGCGAAGATGGCCGCGCAGGATCGCGTGGTGAGCCAGACTTCCGCTCGCAATCATTAGGACATAGAGATGCGACCGGGCGCGGGCCATTTCGTAGAGCTCGCGCGCGAGCGCTTCGGACCGGACGAAATCGCGCCTCACATAGCGTGCATAGGTCACGATCCCATCGAGCATGCGCCACACGTCCGCGTGTTCATCCCCTCCGGACGAAGGCGGCAGGCCCGTCTCCCCCGTCAACCACAGCTGGCGAATTCGCTCGATTTCCGCCAAGACCGACTGCTCCTCCGCGCTCTGTTCCGCCGTCGGCTTTATCGTAATGTTTGTCTCGACGCGCGTGAGGAATAGTTTCACTTCCGGGCGCGAAAGGTCCAACGCCGCGACGCGCACATACACGCGCAGGAGCGTCTTGTGCTGCTGGACGACCCTTTCCGGCAACTGCTGCAGCCAATGCATGAGGCGCGAATAGTCGCCCGATTGCTCCAGTTCACGCATCACAATGTCCTCGATCAGCGAGGCCGCCTCTTCCCACGCTCCGATCGCAAGCAGGTGATACACCGCGTCGTCGGGCGCGTTATGCTTGCGATACCATTCGGCGGCCTGCCGGTGCAGGCGCGGGATGCCACTCGCAAGCTGCCGCTGCAGTTGATCATAAAGAGTCTCGGCGAACAAATCGTGATAGCGATACCAATTCGGCTCCTCCAGCCGGACGAGGAATAAATTCTCTTGCCACAAGTAGGCGAGCATCTCGGCGCCGTCGGTTCGCCCCGTCACGGCATCGCACAAGGGGCCGGTGAGGTGTTTTAGAATGGCCGTCTCGAGCAAGAACTCTTGGACGGAAGGAGGTTGGCGATACAAGATGCTCTCGATAAAGTATTCGCGCAGATAACTGTGCGCGCCGGTGAAAGCCGTAGAGAGCGGCTGTCGGTCTCCGGACTGGTTGAGCGCGAGGGACGCGAGCGCAAGTCCGGCGGCCCATCCTTCGGTGCGCTTGATGATAGTCTGCATATCGCCGTAGGCGAGGGGATGCGCCTCGGTGTGCTGCTGCAAAAAGCCGATTCCCTCCTCCAGCGTAAAGCGCAAGTCCCCAGTCTCGAGCTCGGTCACCTGCCCGCGGGCGCGCAAATGCCCCCAGGCCAGAGGCGGTCTATTGTGACTGGAGATAACGAGTTGCAGCGCGGGCGGTAAATGTTCCAGCAAGGTCTGCAAGGAAGCATGGATGTCTTTGTTTTGAATGTGCTGATAGTCGTCCAGGATGAGGCACATCCGGGCCGGAGACCCGGGCGCTTCGCTGGCTTTGACGATGGCATTCGTCAAAGAGATGACGATTTCCGATAGGTCCGCGGACGAGGGGGCGCGCAGATGAGGGGGCAAGTCCTGACCGAAGCTGAGGTATACCGTCTGTAAAGCCGCGGTCACCGTCGACCAAAAGCGCAACGGCTGGTTATCGTCCGCATCCAGAGAGACCCACGCGACCGGCATGCCGCAGGTCTGCCGCCATTCGTTGAGGAGCGTGCTTTTGCCAAAGCCGCTAGGCGCAACGAGCAAGGTGATCTGACCGCCGATGCGCTGTGTGAGACGCGGCCGGGCGACGAGCTTTTGAGGGAGTGCAGGCGGACGGACTTTGGTGAGGGACAGGAACGAGAGATCTGCCTGAGCGGGTTCGGAGATCGGCGCTGCGACCAAAGGGTGTTTCAGCGCATCCACCCACTGCACGGGATCGGTGACGCCTGCTAACCCCGGATGGCCATTCTGCCCGGCCAAGCGAGCGCTGACCTGCTCAAGGTGCTCCTGGGTTAATTCGGCCGTTTTCCCCAGATAGGCCTTGCACAGTTTGCCCGCGCGCCAACGATAGGCATACCAGTAGGAGCTCGCTCGCCGTGTCTCACGGCGGGCGCTAAAATGTCCTGTGCTCCCTTCGAAAGTGAACGCCGGATGATCGGCCAACCAGGCATACCATTCCGGCGAGCCCACACGAATCTCGTCGGAAATGGCCAAGCCCAGGTCGCAAGCCGCGAGAAGATCGTTTCGCACGATCGGCCGGTTGCGCGTTGGCATTCTCCCTCCTTCCCCGAGCGAGCTGCCTTACCCAACAATCCGTATTGTACCCCTGTTGGGTAAGGTGTCAACACTATCTATCCCCCGTGATGCCCGCTAGAAACCACCCTGGCGCGCTCGAGGTCAGAAAAATCCCCCGAATTATCGATATACATCGGTGCATTTCTGGTTTATGCTAGCATCCACGAGATCTATCCCCCACACGCCTTCGCTTGGGCAAGGCGGCGCTGATCATTTTCGTCCATGATGTTGGCCGGGACAAGCCATAGTCGTTAATAGACTGCGACCCACCGTCGCGTTCTCTGCTAGGAGGCAGAAGACATGGAAAAGCGCTGGCTCAAGCACTATGAACCGGGCGTCCGTGCCCACCTCGACTACCCAAACGTCCCCATGCAGCACTTTCTCGAAGAGGCGGCGACCCAGGTCCCCGATGCGACCGCAACCATCTTCGGGGGGATGCTGGGTCCCGAACTGGTCGACGCCAAGCTGTCGTACAAGGAGCTGAACGACCTGACCAACCGGCTGGCGAACGGCCTCGCCGCGCTGGGCGTCAAGAAGGGCGACCGCGTGGCGATTTATTTGCCTAACTGCCCCCAGTACGTCATCTCTTATTACGCTATCTTGAAACTGGGAGCGATTGTCGCGCCGAACAATCCGATGTATGTTCCCCGCGAGCTGGAATTTCAGCTGAACGATTCCGGCTCGGAAACCATCATCTGCCTCTCACGCCTCTACCCCTACGTGCGTATGGTGCGGCCGAACACCAAGCTCAAGAACGTCATCGTCACGAACATCAAGGACTATTTTCCCCCCAAACTCAAAGCGGCCTTTGAGCAGTTCGTCGAAGAGAAAGAAGGGCACCGCGTGACCATCGCCGCGGATGAGCACTGGTTCCTGGACGTGGTCAACAATGCGCCCGCGACGCCGCCGAAGGTTGAGGTGAAACCCGAAGACACGGCGGTGCTGTTGTACACGGGTGGAACGACCGGCGTGCCCAAAGCGGCGGAGATTACCCAGCGCAACCTTGTCGCGAATGCGATACAGTGCAAGGAGTGGGTGGCGAATGTGCAAAAAGGACCGAGCGAGGGGTCCATCGTTGCGCTGCCCCTCTATCACTCGTACGCGATGACGGCGTGCATGAACAATTGCGTTCTGCAACAAACGTCGATGATTCTCATTCCCGATCCGCGGAACCTTCCTCACCTGCTCAAGTCGATTGACTGCCACAAACCGACCTACTTTCCGGGCGTGCCGACGATGTACACCGCCTGCCTCAACTTTCCAGAACTGGGTAAGTACAACCTTGGGTCCCTCAAGGCATGCCTCAGCGGAGCGGCGGCGCTGCCCGTCGAGGTGCAGAAAAAGTTCCAGGAGCTGACCGGCGCCCACCTCGTCGAGGGTTACGGGCTGAGCGAAGCGACCCCCGTGACACATGACAATCCACTCTTTGGCGACAATCGCATCGGCACCGTCGGCGTGCCCTTTCCGGACACGGACAGCAAGATCATGGACCTCGAAACCGGAGAGAAGGAACTGCCGCCGGGCGAACCGGGCGAGTTGGTCGTCAAGGGGCCACAGGTCATGAAGGGCTACTGGAACAAGCCCGAAGAGACGCGGCTGGCGCTGCGCAACGGATGGCTGTACACGGGCGATATTGCGACGATGGACGAGGATGGGTATTTCCGGATCGTGGACCGCAAAAAGGACATGATCATCGCGGGCGGCTACAACATCTACCCACGCGACGTGGAAGAAGTCCTCTACCAGCATCCGAAGGTGATGGAAGCCGCCGTCGCGGGCGTGCCGGACCCCTATCGCGGTGAAACGGTCAAGGCCTACGTCGTGCTCAAGCCGGGCGAGACGGCGACCGCCGAGGACATCATCGCTTTTTGCAAGGAACGGCTCGCCGCGTTCAAACGCCCCACGATCGTCGAGTTCCGCGACTCGCTGCCCAAGACGCTGATCGGCAAGATTCTGCGGCGGCAGTTGGTCG
Source organism: Chloroflexota bacterium (assembly GCA_023380675.1). The sequence continues at coordinate 26,071 of JAMCRS010000173.1, read as the reverse complement.
CCGAGGACCAGGCGAAGGCCGCTCAGGCCGCAGGCCAATCCGGCGGCAAAGCACCGGCGTAGTTGCTTCATACCCCCTCACCCTTCCCTCTCCCCCGTTCCGGGGGAGAGGGAGAAATAGTGGGTGGGAGGTGCTTGGCGCCTTCGGCGCCAAGCACCTCCCGCACCGAGAAAACATACCTCCGTCTCAGAACGCTCAGGGAGGGAATGAATTCGGCGTGACGCCTCGCATGCATTCGCGAGGGCGGCGGCCAAGGGCTCGGGGACTGCAAGGCCCCGAGAATCCCCTCTTTCCCTCTCCCCCAAGGCTTTGCCTTGGGGGAGAGGGGAGGGTGAGGGGGAACCGCATCTGTGAAGGGGGCCGCTTTTTCGACAAGAACGCGATAAGGATCATCTCGACCCCGAGTCTAGCGGCCGCGCTAGCGTGCCCATCGCCCCCTCACCCTACCCTCTCCCCCTTCGGGACAAAACCCGTCCCGAAAGGGGAGAGGGATTAAAGGATGATGGGGAGTGGCATCCACAAGCCCGTTCTGCAGTCCGTTCGCAACGTGATTCGCGTTGCGGCTCCCGAAGTGGGAGGTGGTGGTGTTCTCTTCGGTCGTGTCCCTCTTGGAACTGCCCTGGGCACAATTGATTGTGAACGGGCTGGCACTCGGCAGCCTCTATGCCTTGACCGCGTTCGGCATCGTCCTCATCTACAAGACCACAGACGTCATCACCTTCGCCCAGGGTGAGACGGCGATGTTCTGCTCCTTTATCGCCTTTACGTTCCTGACGACTCTGCAATTGCCTTTTGTCGTCGCGTTCCTTTTGACGTTGATCCTCGCGGTCATCCTCGGCGCTCTGATCGAGCGCGTCATCCTGCGCCGGGTCAGCACGGCGACGATCATCAACCCCGTGATCGTGACCGTCGGGCTCGGATTGATCCTCGTCGGCGTCGCCGGCGCGGTCTGGGGCTATGAAACCCGCGCCTTTCCCGCTCCGGTCTCCGGTCCGCCGCTCCGAATGGGCACCGTCGTGTTGAGCCAAATGAACGCCCTCATCCTGGTCGTGACGATCGTGCTCATGATCGTTCTCTTTGCCTTTTTTCGCTACAGCCTGATGGGCATCGCCATGCGCGCGGTCGCCCAGAATCGCGTGGCGGCCCAGCTCATGGGCATCCATATCAATCAGATCAATGCGATCGGCTGGGGATTGGGCACGGCGCTGGGCGCGGTCACAGGTATCCTGATCGCGCCGCTGAATTACTTGGACCCGAACATGATGGGGGATGTCGCCCTGAAAGCTTTTGCAGCGGCGGTCCTGGGCGGATTCACGAGCTTGCCGGGTGCCGTGGTCGGGGGACTCGTGCTCGGCATTATCGACAGCGTGGTCGGATTCCAAGTGCCCGAGCTGCGCACGACCATCGCCTTTCTGCTGATTGTGGTGGTCCTCGTGATTCGTCCGGGCGGCTTGCTCGGAACTCACCAGATCAAAAAAGTCTAGAGGTTGCGCATGACCCTCCGGCTGCCACTACAGAGGCCGCAAATCGCACTCTCCATCCTTGGGCTGGTCGCGGCATTCCTTCTGCCGGCGCTACTCGGGTTGTTTCCCGGCGTCCCGCTGGGGTACGTTCTGTACCTCATCTCGCTCGGGTTGGTTTACGCGATCGTCGCCCTGGGCCTCAATCTGCTGTTCGGTTATGCGGGTCAATTCTCGCTGGGACACGCCGGCTTTTTTGCCATCGGCGCCTACACCTCGGCCATCCTCACGTCGCAGGCGGGCGTCCCCTTTGTGCTCGCGCTCCTGGCGGCTGGGTTTGTCACCGCAGGGATCGGCTTTTTGCTCGGCCTCCCGGCCCTGAGACTCTCGGGCCTCTATCTCGCGGTGGTGACGCTTGGATTTGGACTGGCGGTTCCGCAACTCATCCTGTGGCAGGGTGGAGTGACGGGGGGGCGCGATGGGAATCCACAGCTTGCCGCTCGCCTCCATTCCTCTGGGGCCGTTTCCCGCGATCGTGTTCCGCACCGACCAGGACTATTACTATTTGGTGCTGAGCGTCCTGATCCTGTTGACTATTTTGGCATGGAACATTGTCCACAGCGACACCGGCCGCTCTTTTATCTCGATCCGCGACAGCGAAGTGGCGGCGCGCGCCATGGGTGTGAATCCCGTGACGTACAAGACAACGGCCTTTGCGCTCAGCGCCTTTTACGCCGGAATTGGCGGAAGCCTGTATGCCCATCTCCTCCACGGGATCAGCCCGGAGGACTTTACCGTTTTTCTGTCAATCGACTTTGTGACCATGGTCGTGCTCGGCGGCCTGGGGACGGTGAGCGGAGCTCTGTACGGTGCCTTTTTGCTCACGGCGCTGGAGAATTTGCTCACGCGGCTGCCGGTGGTGCGTGATTTCAAGAATTTATACATCATCGTTCTGGGGTTGATCCTTGTTCTGACGATTTCGTATCTCCCGCGGGGCGTCGCCGGCGCCTGGACGAGTCTGCGCCGCTGGTCCGCCGTTCTGCGGCCGCGGGCGGAGCCCGCTCCACCGGCCGCGACCGCGGACAAGACCGCCGTCGGCGACATCCACTCGGAAAAGGCGTAGATGACTGAATCGGCGATAAAGCAGCCTCTCCTCGAGATCAAAGGTCTCAAGATCAGCTTTGGCGGCCTCGTGGCCGTCGACAAGCTCGACCTGATGGTCCTCCCGGGCGAAATTGTCGGCCTCATCGGCCCGAATGGCGCTGGCAAGACCACCCTCTTTAACTGCATCAGTCGCTTTTACGACCCGGATGCCGGCACCATTTATTTTCAGGGAAGAGACATTACGCGCGTGCCTTCGCACGAGATCATTCGCCTGGGAATTGCGCGCACGTTCCAGAATGTCGAGCTATGCAAGAGTATGACCGTGCTGGAGAATCTGCTCGTGGGCCAGCATGTGATGATCCGGGGGAACCTGGTTCGAGATGGCCTGCGCCTTCCTGGAGCCCGGCGAGCGGAAGCGGCGGCCGCGGCCCGGGCGGAGGAAATGCTCGGGTTGTTAGGGTTGACCCCTTACCGCGACCGCATCGCCTCCGGTTTGCCATTCGGTTTGCAGAAAAAGGTGGAACTGGGGCGGGGACTTGTCTCACAGCCACGGCTGTTACTCCTGGACGAACCGGCGGCCGGCGCGGACGTCCGCGAAACGCAAGACTTGGCAGAGTTGATCCATCGCCTCCACGCGCGATTCCGCCTTGGCATTTTGATTGTGGAGCACGACATGCAGTTCGTGATGGGGTTGTGCCAGCGCCTGTATGTGCTGGACTTTGGCAGGAAAATCGCCGAGGGGCCGCCGCAGGAAATACAGAACCATCCCGCGGTGATCGAAGCCTATCTCGGCGAACCCAACATTGCTCTTTCCGAGTCTCAAGATGTCAGATTCCCTGCTCCGGGTTAACGAGGTCGAGGCCTACTACGGAAGAGTGCGGGCGCTGCAGAATGTCAGCCTGGAAGTGACGCCGAAATCCGTCGTCGCTCTCCTGGGGCCGAACGGCGCGGGCAAAACGACGACGCTGCGGGTAATTTCCGGCTTGCTCCGCCCCACCCGCGGTTTTGTCGAATTCGACGGCCAACGCATCGAGCGGCTGCGCGCCGATCAACTGGTCCGGGCCGGCATGGCGCACGTGCCCGAGGGGCGGATGATTTTCCCGGATTTGACGGTGCGCGAGAACTTGCGCCTCGGCGCCTACACGCGCGGCGACCGTTGGTCTATCGAGCAAGACATGGAACGGGTCTTGAGCTACTTTCCGCGCTTGCGTGAGCGACTGGGGCAGCAGGCCGGCACGCTCAGCGGCGGTGAGCAGCAGATGCTCGCGATCGGGCGCGCCCTGATGTCCAAACCGCGCTTGCTGCTCCTGGACGAGCCGTCACTCGGCCTCGCCCCCTTGATGGTCAAGGAGATTTTCCACATTATCGGCGAGATCCGCGCCGCCGGAGCCACCGTCCTCCTCGTGGAGCAGAACGTTCACATGGCGCTTAACATTGCAGATTACGCCTATTTGTTGCAGACCGGACGAGTCGTCGCGAGTGACCAGAGCGCCGCTTTGCGGCAAAGGGAGGAGGTGAAACGGGCTTACCTGGGCCATTGAAAGATCACCGGGCGGATAAAAAAGTTCGCTAGCCCTCACCAAAACGGAGGAGAAGATGAGACATGATTCGAGAATCCAGAAGTGGTTCTTGGTCGGAACGATCCTTACGCTCGCGATCTTGTACGCGCTCGTCCTGACAGCATGTGCGCCTGCCGCCGCACCCACGCCGGTTCCGGCGACCAAGGCACCGGCAGCCACTGCACCGACCCCCGTGGCGGCGACATCCGCGCCCGCGGCTGCCGTCCCCGGCGTCACCGATAGCGAAATCGTGATCGGCAGCTGGGGGCCTCAGGATGGTCCGGCCGGCGCCTATGGTGTGATTGACCGCACCATCGCCGGATTTTTCGACAAGGTGAATGCCGAGGGCGGCATCAACGGACGCAAAGTGCGCTTTATTTATGAGAACGACAGCTATCAGCCGGCCAAGACCGTCGCGGCGGTCAAGAAGTTGGTAGAGGAGGACAAGGTCTTTGCCCTCGTCTCTGGGCTGGGTACGGCGAACAACCTCGCGGTCATGGATTACCTCGTTCAGAACAATGTACCGCATGTGGGGCCCGCGACCGGCACCACCGCGCTGGCCGTGCCGCTGAAAAAGAATGTTTACGCCGTCCAGCTCAACTATGCCACGGAAGCAACGCTACTGACCCAGTACGCCATCGACAAGTTGGGGTCGAAAAAGTTCGCGGTGTTTTATCAAAACGATTCATTCGGCAAAGAGGGGTTGGATACCGTCAACGCCGTGCTGAAAAAGGATGGGATTGCTCAGGCCACGGGTGTTTCGTACGAGACCGCGGACACCAACTTTAGTGCGCAGGCGCTCAAGCTGCAAACGACCGGCGCCGACACCGTCGTCCTCTGGGCAGTCCCCAAACCCGGCGGCTCTGTTCTCGCCGAGATGAACAAGATTGGCTACACGCCCAAGATCCTGGCTTCCGCTGTCCTCAACGACCCATCGATCTTTCAATTGGCTGGCCCTGGCATCGATGGAGTGATCATTCCGGCATGGCTGCCCGCCTTTGACGACCTGACGAACCCCAAGATCGTCCAATGGCAGGCCGACATGAAAAAGTACGCGCCGAAGGAGCAACTCGGCGGCTTCGCGCTAAGCGGATGGGCAGAAGCACAAATCCTGACAGAAGGACTCAGGCGCGCCGGCAAGAATCTAACGCGCGAGTCGTTTGAGCAAGCCATGGACCAGATGAAAGATTACAAGGATTCGATCCTCCCGACGATTAGCTACAGCCCGACGGACCATGGGGGCACCAAGACCGCCTATTTCCAAAAGGCGGATTCCAAGAGCGGCAAGTGGGTCACGTTTACGGACTGGATGAGTGTGAGGTGAAAGGATGAAGGCGGAGGGATGAGGGATGAAGCGAGTTGGGTAGTTGGATAGTTTCATAGTTGGATGGTTGGTGGGGAAGCAAGAGGGTGGGGAGCTGAGTAGCCTAGCCCCTTGTGGGCGTGTGATGTGAGAGCGCGGATAGATTAGTGCTCAGGTAGTCCGATGACTGGGGCACCCCTCCGCCAAAACGAGTGGCCAGGGGAGGGGTGCTCCGGTTGTTGCAAGTTACGGACAGCAAGCGGATACCGGCTGAAGCCTAAAATCCTGTGATGCAAAAGGATGCGTTGGAGAGGAGGGGGATGATCAGGACGGAGTTGTGCGATTTGCTCGGCATCAGGTATCCCATCATTCAAGCGGGGATGGGCCCCTTTGGGACAAACAAGCTTTCGATTGCGACGGCGAACGCCGGGGTGTTGGGGCTCGTCAGCTCAAGTGGCATCGCTTCGCGGGATACGCACCCGGGCATTTACAAGCATTTCGTCGAAACCGGCGGCGCCTCTCTGCTGGATGACCAGAAGACGGTGCTCAAAAAGATCTTTCGGCAGACGCTGGAAGGAACGAGAGAGAAACAAGGCATCTTTGGCGTGAACATGCTCGTGTCGGAGGAGATGCGAGACTGGGCTGAGCTGACGCTGGACACGATGATCGAGGCGAGGGAAGAAGACGCCGAAATGCGGGAGCGGATGCGGGTGCTGGTGACCTCCGCCGGCGACCCGCTGCCGTGGACGGCGAAGGTGAAAAAAGCCGGGCTCGTGTGGATTCACGTCGTCCCATCGGTCAAGGGGGCACTGCGGTGCCAAAAAGCGGGTGTTGATTGCGTGGTCGCGTCCGGGCACGAAGGCGGGTTTCACACCGCGTGGGAGCCGGTGCATTCGATGGTGCTGCTGCCCGCGGTGGTGGACGCACTCGCCAACTCTCAGATCCGCGTCGCCGGGGCGGGCGGCTTTTGCGACGGGAGGACGCTTGTCGCCGCGCTCGCCCTCGGCGCCTCGGGCATTCAGATGGGAACGCGCTTTCTGGCAACCCAGGAGAGCGACTTTCACCCGATGTGGAAGCAGGGAGTGGTCAAAGCGGGGGACCGTGGGACGCTGGTGGCGCGCGGTTTTGTGGGGCCCGCGCGCTGGCTCAAGACGCCCGTCAGTCAGAAGCACCAGGAGGACACCCTGAAAATGTCTCCCGGCGTGTTCCTCGGACGGCCGGATGATTATGCGACGGTGCCGAAAGAGTTGATCGATCGAGAACACGATGCGATGAACGCGGTTTACGCGGGGGACGAAAGCAGAGCACTCTTGGCAGGCGGCGAGTGCGCGCAGCGGATCAACGACCTGCCGACAGTTGAGGTGTTGGTGGAGAGGACGGTCCGCGAGGCGCAAGAGACGATGGCAAGGCTCGCCGCGCGGGGTGCTTCCTGACGACTCTCTCTCCCTACCCTCTCCCCCGTAACGGGGGAGAGGGATTGAGGGAAGGTGGGAGGATGCGGCGCCAAAGGCGCTGCATCCTCCCACACCCAGATATCTCCCCTCCCCGCTTTGCGGGGAGGGGCAGGGGTGGGGCCAGTGTTATTGAGGGCGACGTCCGAAAGCCCACTAGATCTCGAGAGATGGAGAACCGTTTCGTGGATCAACGCGCGGCGATAGAAAAGATGAAAAGCTCGATCGGCCAAGAGATCGGCGAGAGCGACTGGTTCCTGATCGATCAAGAGCGCATCAACCGGTTTGCCGAATGCACCGAGGACCTGCAGTGGATTCACACTGATCCCGAAAAGGCGGCGCAAGGCCCTTTTGGTCAGACCATCGCGCCGGGATTTCTCGCCATGGCGCTGATCCCGGCGATGAGCCGCGGGCGCAAGATCGGGTTTGACGAGGCGCAAGTGGAAATGCTCCTCAACTATGGAATGAATTCGGTCCGGTTTCTCAAACCGATACCGGTCAATTCGAGGATCAAAAGCCGAATGGTGCTTGTCAACGTGGAAGAAAGAGCACCGGGCCGAGTCCTGGTGACGACCCGGCATAACATTGAAATTGAAGGTGAGGATGAGCCGGCGTGCGTGGTCGAGATCATCGGCATGTATATCTTGAAATAGACCCGGTGAAAAGCGGGAGAGAAGAACATGAGCTATGACTTTATCAAGGTCGAGAAAAAGGGGCACATCACGATTGTGACGATCAACCGGCCGGAGGTAATGAATGCGCTGCATCCGCCGGCAAGCCTGGAGATGGACGCGGCGTTCAACGATTTTGCGGCGGACCCGGATGCCTGGATCGCGATCTTGACCGGCGCGGGGGACAAGGCCTTTTGCGCGGGCAACGATTTAAAGTGGCAGGCACAGCATGGCGGCGAGGCGCTGCGCGAGGGGATGGAAAAGGTCAAGGGCGGTCTGGGAGGAATTACCTTGCGCTTTGACCTCCTTAAACCGCTCATTGCCGCCGTGAACGGCCTCGCCCTCGGCGGTGGGTTCGAGTGCGCTCTGGCGTGCGATATTATCGTGGCTGCAGAAAATGCCTTCTTCGGCCTGCCGGAACCGACGGTCGGCATGATTGCGGGGGCGGGCGGCGTGCATTACCTCCCCCGCGCGATTCCGCATCACGTGGCGATGGGCATGCTGCTCACCGCTCGCCGCATGCCAGCGCAGGAAGCGCTGCAAGCAGGACTCGTCAACCAGGTGGTGCCGCTCGACCAATTAATGTCCGCGGCCGCGGGCTGGGCCGATAAAATACTCGCCTGTTCGCCTCTGGCGATCCGCGCGACCAAGGAAGCCGCCCTCCAAGGGCTGAGCATGCCATTGAGCGAGGCGGCCCGGACGCGCTTCCCTGCCCAGGTCGCGTTGTACGCGTCGGAGGATTTCGTCGAGGGTCCCAAAGCTTTTGCGGAAAAGCGGAAACCACAGTGGAAGGGTCGATAGGAGAAAAGGAAAGAATCATGAACATCGACGAGGTCAAGAACATCACGGTCGTCGGGGCCGGGAATATGGGGCACCAGATCGCGCTCTTGTGCGCGATCCATGGCTACAAGACCCAATGTACCGACATCAAAGAAGACATTTTGAAAAGGGCCGAGGACTTTGCAGACACCTATCTCCCCGGCCGGGTGGCCAAAGGCAAGATGACGCAAGAGCAGGCAGAGCAGGCACGGGCGAATATCTCTTTTACCCCAAGCCTGGAAAAAGCGGCGAAGGACGCCGATTATGTCATCGAAGCGGTGGTCGAGATGCTCGAGCTCAAGCGGCAGGTCTTTGCCGATCTCGACCGGCTGGCTCCCCCGCACGCCATCCTCGCCACGAACAGTTCCTACATCGTCAGCTCGCGCATCGCCGATGTCACCCGACGGCCCGACAAGGTGCTCAATCTCCATTTCTTCAACCCCGCGCTCGTCATGAAATTGGTCGAAATCGTGCAGGGACCGCATGTTTCCAATGAGACGGCTCAAATCTCCATGGCCCTCGCCGAGCGATTGGACAAGGTCGGGGTCCACCTCAAGAAAGAAGTGGAAGGCTTTTTGCTGAACCGGATTTTCAAGGTAATATACCGCGAGGCGCTGTGGCTCTTGGAAATGGGCGTGGCGAGCTTTGAGGACATCGACAAAGCGATGGTCTATGGGGCAGGACATCCGATGGGGGCCTTCCGCTTGATGGACCTGACCGGCAACGATCTGGCCTATATCCGGATGATGGAAAAGTTCCGGGAGACAGGCGATCCGGCCGACTATCCGCCGCCGAGCCTTGTCGAGAGGTATATGCGCGGCGAGTATGGCGAAAAGACGGGCAAGGGCTGGTACGACTATGCCAAGAAGAATGCGAGCGACAACAAATAGAGCCAAGCCAGGGAGGTAAACAAGATGAGGACGAAACAGCAGTATATCGAAGGGCTGTGCAAGATGCAGCGGAACATTTACGTGGACGGCGAAAAGATCGACCGCACCGACGAGCTGCAGGAGAGCACGCTCAACACCATCGGGCTCACGTTCGACTATGCGTCCGATCCCGAGTACGAAGACCTGTGCACGGCGACCTCCCACCTGACGGGCGAAAAGATCAACCGCTTTACCCACATTCACCAGAGCAAAGAGGATCTGCACAAAAAGCAGGACATGACGCGGGCGCTGTGCCGGGTCGCAGGCGGCTGCATCCAGCGCTGCATGGGAGTGGATGGGGCGAATGCGATCTATAACGTCTCGTACGAAGCCGACAAAGATAACAACGGAGCGACCGAGTACCACAAGAATTTCGTCAAATGGCTGACGCGGTTTCAGCAAGAGGACCTGGTGGGGTGCTGCGCACAGACGGACGTCAAGGGCGACCGGATGAAGCGGCCCTCGCAGCAAAAGGACCCGGACCTGTACGTCCACGTCGTGGAGCGAAAGAGCGATGGAATCGTGGTGCGCGGGGCGAAGGTGCATAATTCGGAAGCGTCGGTGGCCGACGAGATCCTGGTGGTGCCGACGCGCGCCCTCCGGGAAGAGGAAAAGGATTATGCGGTGGCATTCGCGATACCGGCCGACTGGGAAGGCGTGAAGCAGGTCGTATCGATGCATAATTTGCGTGAGCGCAAACATTTCAAGCGGGGCTTTACGCCCGGCGCCACCGATTCGTACACGATTTTTGACGATGCCTTTATTCCGTGGGAGCGCGTGTTCCTGTGCGGGGAGACGGTCCACGGCGGCGTGTGCGCGCTGCTCTTTGCTCTCTTCCACCGGCACAGCTATTCCGGATGCAAGCCGGCTCTCGGCGACCTGATGCTGGGCACGGTCGCTCTGGCGGCGGAGTATAATGGGATCGAGAAGGCGTCACACGTACGCGACAAACTGGCCGAGATCATTCGGGTGGCCGAACTGGGGTATGCGGCCGGCTTTACGGCCTCCGAGCTGGGCAAGCCCGAGGTGTACATTCCCGGAATGGGCTTTTGCCCGTACGGGCCGGGGAGTTATATCCCCCACTCGATTTACGCGAACGTGGGGCGGAATCTCACCGGCGAAGCGGTCTTCCGCGAAGCGGAAATTCTCTGCGATGTCTCGGGGGGAGTGCCGGCCACTTTCCCGTACGAGGGAGATTTCGTCAACCCCGAGACCAAGGATTTGCTGAACAAGTACATCATGCGGAACCCGGAAATTCCGCCGGAAGACGCGGCGCAGCTGTGGCGCTATGTCGGCGATATCATCTGCTCGGCGACCGGGGGCGTCCATCTCTTTGGGTCCTATCACGGCGGCGGGTCGCCGATCATGGAATCGATCGCGATCACGACGCAGTATGATATTGAGGCGAGGAAGAAGATGGTGCGGCGGATCGCGGGGATACCGGAGAGGGAGTAGGTCGGGCGACGAAAATCGCCCGGTGCGCGCGGGTGGGGGTCCTGGGCGATTGAAATCGCCCCTGGGGGCCTCCGGACAAGCGTCCCCCTGCGGGGACGCGTCCCGTCCACGGAGGTGGACGGTCGGCGCGCAGGCGCCCGCCTGGGGCGATTTCAATCGCCGAGAAGGAGGTGCCGATGCGACGGAACAAGCTGGATCTTTACCTTCATCTCGTCTGGGCGACCTGGGATCGCCTGCCTCTCATTGAGCCGGGGATCGAGCGGCCGCTCTATCGTTGCATCGAGAGCCAGGCTCGGGAAGAGGGTTGCGTGGTTTTGGCCCTCAACGGCGTGTCCGATCACGTGCATCTCCTGGTCAAAATCCCCGCGACCGTCACGATCGCCAATCTCGTCAAGCAGGTGAAAGGGGAGTCATCGCATTTCGTGAATGAGGAGCTTGCGCCCTCGGGCCAATTCAAGTGGCAGGGCACCTACGGGGCTTTTTCGGTCAGCCGGTGGGATGTGGAGCGCGTGATCGGATATGTGGAGCGGCAGAAGGAGCACCACCAGGCGAACGAGGTGTGGCCGGAATGGGAGCAGGCGTTCGAGGAGGAATAGACCTGGGCGATTGAAATCGCCCCTTGGGGGCCTCCGGCCAAGCGTCCCCTGCGGGGACGCGTCCCGTCCACCTCCGTGGACGGTCGGCGCGCAGGCGCCCGCCTGGGGCGATTTCAATCGCCGAGAAGGAGCGACGCGATGGACAAGGTGTTGGTCGTCGGCGCGGGGTTTATGGGAGCGGGGATCGCGCAGGTCGCGGCGCAGGCGGGGTGTGAGGTCCATCTCATAGATGCGCAGCCGGCGGCGATAGACCGGGCGCTCGTGAATATGCGCGGGTCGTTGGGCAAGCTGGCGGCGAAGGGGATCCTGAAGGAGTCGCCCGAGCAGGTGCTGGCACGAATCTCGATCGAAAAGGACCTGGCGAGTGCGGCTCGAGTCGATTGGGCCATCGAAGCCGTGTGGGAAGAGGAGCATCTCAAACTCTCCATCTTTCGGGAATTGGACCGAATCGCCCGGCCCGACACTCCCCTCGCCTCGAACACTTCCTCCATTCCCATCACGCGTCTCGCCGCGGTCACGCGCCGACCGGAACGAGTGCTCGGCCTGCATTTCTTTGGGCCGGTGCCGCTTATGGCGTTGGTCGAAGTGGTCAAGGGAGAAAAGACGAGTCCGCAGGTGTTCGAGCGAGGCGCGGCTTTTGTCCAATCTCTGGGCAAGACGCCCGTGCGCGTCCGGCGGGACGTCCCCGGCTTTGTCATGAACCGAATCTTTTCGGCCGCATTCCGTGAGGCGGTGGACCTGGTGGACCAGGGCATCGTGAGCTCTGAAGATGTCGACGTGGGGATGCGGCTGGGGTACGGCTGGAAAGCAGGGCCCTTTGAAATCGCCGACAATGCCGGCCTGGATACGGTTTCCCGCGTCGGGCAGAGTCTCAAAGCATTGGGCGAGGAATATCTCGCGCCCAAGTCGGACCTGATCGAACGAATGGTGGCGGAGGGCCGCCTGGGCCGCAAGGCGGGAAAGGGCTTTTACACGTACTCCACGGAAGGAAAACGTTTGCCGAGAGAAGGATAAGGCGCGGCTCTGGAGGAGAACAGAGGATGAGAGAGGTCGTGATCGCGGGATACTTGCGGACGGCGCAATCCCGGTCGAGACCGAATGACCCCGCAAGGGATTGGTTTGGGCAAGTAAGGGCGGATGAGCTCTTGGCGCGGGTGCTGCCCGAGTTGATCAAGCGGACGGGAATCAAGGCCGAAGAGATTGAGGACTTTATCGTGGGCTCCGCGTTGGGAGTTTCGGAGCAGTGGAGCTATGGGGGCCGCACGCCGATTTTCCTGGCGAACCTCCCGCAGACGATGGCCGCCAAGTTCGTCGATCAGCAGTGCGGGTCGTCGATGGCGGGCATTCATATCGGATTCATGGAGATCACCACGGGCTTTGCCGACGTCGTGATGGTCGGTGGAATGGAACACATGACTCGAGTTCCCATGGGGGGAACGCTCAGAGAAAAGGGCGCCATCTCTGTGAACGAGCGCCTTTTAACAGACCCCGTTTACAAGCACTGGGATATGGCGACGGCGATGAGTATGGGGCTGACGGCAGAAAAGCTTGCCGCCGAGGGCGGATTCACGAAAGAGGAGATGGACCGCTGGGCGGTGCGGTCCCATCAATTGGCCGCGCAGGCGTACCGGGAGGGATTCTTCAAGGATGAAATCCTTCCGATCGAGGCAGAGCAAGCGGACGGGATAAAGAAGGTGGTGGACCGGGACCAGGCCGTGCGAGAAGATACAACATTGGAGGGGCTCAGGGAACTCAAGCCGGTGTTCAAGCCGGACGGCGTGATCACGGCGGGAAATTCGTCGCCGTTGAATGCGGCGGCGACGGGGATGATCCTGATGTCGAAAGAAACCGCCGTGAAAAAGGGTATCCAGCCGATGGCGACGGTCCGTGCGATCGGCTTCGCCGGCGTCGATCCAACGCTCATGGGAATAGGACCGGTCCCTGCGAGCCGCAAGGCACTCGAAAAGGCCGGTTTGCAAGCAAGTGATATTGACTTTTGGGAAATCAACGAAGCGTTTGCCGTCGTCGCCTTGAACTGCATCAAGGAACTGGCGATCGACCCGGGTCGCGTCAACGTGATGGGAGGAGGTACGGCGATCGGGCATCCCTTGGGGGCGACGGGCGTACGGCTCGTCGGAACGTTGGCGCGGATTTTAAAGGTCAAACGCGCCCGCTACGGCCTCGCGAACATGTGCGTCGGCGGCGGTCAGGGCGTGGCGACAATTATCGAGCGGGAGGGGTAGGCAGATGGTTGATTTTAGTTTGCAGGGAAAGGTCGCAATCATTACCGGCGCCTCGCAGGGCATCGGCGAAGCGATTGCCGTTGCTTTTGCCCAGGCGGGAGCCAGGGTCGTCGTCTCCAGCCGCAAGTCGGAGAGCGTCGCCAAGGTGGCCCAAGAAATCGAGCGGGCGGGCGGCGAGGCGATGGCGATCCAGGCCCATATGGGGGACGCCGACCAGGTGAAATCTCTGGTCAGCCAGACGGTCGAGAAATGGGGACGGGTGGATATTGCGGTGAATAACGCGGGCACGAACCCCCATTTCGGCGCTCTTTTGACGGCGGACGAAGGACAGTTGGAGAAAATCCTGGACGTCAACTTGAAGGGGTATTTTCGTCTCTCTCAGCTAGTGATGCCGCAGATGAAAGAGCAAGGCGGAGGCAAGATCATCAATATCGCCTCCGTCGCAGGGTTGCGCCCCCCCCACAAGATGGGGGCTTATGGCATCTCCAAAGCCGGGGACATTATGCTCACACAGGTCCTCGCGCGCGAGCTGGGGCAGTACAATATTCAGGTGAACGCGATCGCGCCCGGGATCGTCCAGACCAAATTCAGCCGCGCCTTATGGGAGGATGAAAAGCTGATGGCACAGTACAAAGCGATGGTGCCTCTGCGACGCGTCGGCCGGCCGGAGGATGTGGCCGGCGCAGCGCTCTACCTCGCCTCGCCCGCGGCGGATTGGGTCACCGGAGCAATTCTGGTTGTGGACGGGGGGGCAACGCTGGTTTCGATGGTCTAGCGACGCCGGGAGTGTGCAACAACACCTGCGAAGGAAAAGGAGGCAACGTGCCTACGGTTCAAGTCGGTTCGCACACGGCGTACTATGACGACTTGGGCAGGGGTCATCCGCTCTTGCTCCTCACCGGTCTGGGGGCATCCCGGTTGGGCTGGTGGAAACAGATCGACCCGTTCGCCGCGCGGTTCCGCGTGATCAATCTGGATAACCGTGATGGGGGGGACAGCGCGCTCGGCACAGGACCCTACACGATTGCCGACATGGCAAAAGATACGGCCGGTGTGATTCAAGCTCTCAAGCTCGGACGCACGCACGTCGTCGGCATTTCGATGGGTGGCATGATTGCCCAGGAACTGGTCCTTCGACACCCGGACCTCGTGGACAAGCTGGTGCTGGTTTCGACGACGGCGGGAGGCCCTTCCAATGTCCCTGCCAAGCCGGAGATTGCCGCGCTGCTCATGCGCGGCGCTCAGGAAGATCTTGCGACGCGTGTTCGTAACACCTATACGGCGATCGCGGGGCCGGGCTATATGGCCGCGCACCCGCAAGACCTGGACCATATTGTCCAGAACGGCCTTGCCAAACCGATGTCGCTCGAATCGTACATGCGGCAGCTGGGTGCGTGCATGATCCACACGAACAATGGCACCGCCGATCGTCTCCAACAAGTTTCGGCGCCGACGCTCGTCATTCACGGCGACGCCGATCCGTTGATTCCGTATCCGAACGGACAGTACCTGGCCGCGCACATCCCGGGCGCGCGGCTGGTCACGTACAACGACGTCGGACACTTGCCGATGATCGAAGCGGCGGAGAAATTCAATCGCGAGGTCATGGAGTTTTTGCAATAGCCAAGCACTAGTTTGGCGACAGAGAAACCTCGCGTAGTTGTCACTGCGAGGGTTCGTCCATCAGGTTTTGAATAGACGAACCCGAAGCAATCCTCAAGTCACACGGAGATTGCTTCGCTCCGCTCGCCATGACAACCCCGCGGGACAATGAGAGATGATAGGGAGGTAATGGAACCATGGTTGATTTCAAGCTCACCGAAGAGCAAGAGCGACTGCGGGAACTGGCGCGCAATTTTGCTCAGCACGAGATTGCGCCGGTTGCGGCCGAGTTGGACCGCGAGCAAAAGTTCTCGCAGGACATTGTCGACAAGTTTTTCAAGATCGGGCTGCTCCATCACGCGGTCCCGGAAGCATACGGCGGCGGTGGACTCGAGAGTCTCGACGGGTGCCTCATCGCAGAGGAACTGGCCGCGGCCTGCGCGGGGGTCTCGTCGTATTTGGGCGCGAATATTCTCGGCTTGACCCCGCTGCTGCTCGCGGGGAGTCCGGAACTCAAAGCGGAGCTATTGCCCAAGCACTGCGCGGGACCGAACCTGGCCGCCTTTTGCCTGACCGAGCCGGACGCCGGCTCGGATGTGGCTTCGATGCGGTCGAGAGCGGTGCGGGTCGGAGACGAGTATGTGATCAATGGGACCAAACACTTTATCACGAACGGTGGGGTCGCCAGTCTCTATTCGTTTTTCGCGAGCGAAGACCCCTCCCAGGGTCACCGGGGCATCTCCTGCTTTATGGTTCCGGCGAATACACCCGGTGTTTCACGCGGCAAAAAGGAAGACAAGATGGGGCAGCGCGCCGCGGATACGCGGGAAGTGATCATGACCGACGTCCACGTGCCGGCGCGTTACCGGGTCGGGAAAGGCCGGGATGGATTCAAGATCGCGATGATGACGCTCGACGATTCGCGCGCGGGCGTCGCCGCATCGGCGGTGGGCATCGCGCGGGCGGCGCTCGAGACCGCCGTCGCGTACGCCAAAGAGCGGAGGCAATTCGGCAAGCCGATTGCCGCGCTCCAGGGCATCCAGTTCATGCTCGCCGATATGTCCATGCGGGTGCAAGCGGCGCGCCTCCTCGTCTGGCACGCGGCGTGGCTGCACGATCAAGGCCAGCGCAACACGCTCGAGTCCGCGACCGCCAAATGCTTTGCGGGCGACACGGCGATGCAAGTGGCGACCGACGCCGTCCAGGTGCTCGGCGGCTATGGGTATATGAAAGATTACCCGGTGGAAAAGTACATGCGCGATGCCAAGCTGCACCAGATCTACGAGGGGACGAATCAGGTGCAGCGCGCAGTCATCGCGGGGGAGCTGCTCCGTTAGGGGAATGCCGCTTGGATGAAGGCGGCGCAGGGCAAGATGTCCTCAGGACGATGGGGGAGATTGCTTCGGGCTGAAGTGCGCCCTCGCAATGACGCATGGCCCAAAGGGAACGTATCTAGAATGGTGAGATAATGAGAATCAATGCGGCTGTGGTTCGAGAGATCAACAAGCTGACGGTTGAAAGCGTCGAGCTCGACCCGCCGAAAGCGGACGAGGTGCTCGTGCGCATGCGCGCCGCGGGCGTCTGCCACTCGGACCTGCATATGATGCGCAATGAATTGCGCACGGCCCTGCCGGTCGTCCTCGGACACGAGGGCGCGGGCATCGTCGAGCAGGTCGGCAGCAATGTCACGCACGTCAAGGCGGGCGACCGCGTCTTGATCAATTGGCTTCCGGCGGATAACACCTGTCCGACCTGCCTGGCGGGGCACCCCAACCTGTGCGAGCGCCTGGCCAAGACGACGATGGCCGGGCTTTTGCCCGACGGTACCTCACGTCTCAAAACGCTCGACGGATTGCAGCTCAGGCATCTGCTCGGCTCCGCGACCATGTCCGATTATGTGGTCGTCGACAAGGCGGGGACGATTCCATTCCCCGCGGATGTACCCTTCGAGGTGGCGGCGATCATCGGCTGTGCGGTCATAACGGGCGTCGGCGCGGTCATCAACACGGCGCGGGTGGTACCGGGGAGTTCGGCCGCGGTCATCGGCTGCGGCGGCGTGGGCTTGAGTGCGATTCAGGGCTGCCGCCTCGCCGGCTGCCATCCGATCATCGCGGTCGACACCGTCGAAAGCAAGTTGGAGTTCGCGCGCAAGATGGGTGCGACGGAGACGATCCACGCGCAGCAGGCGAATGTCGTCAAGACCTTGCGGACACTGACGCGCGGTGGACCCGACTATGTTTTTGATACGGTCGGCGCGCCCGCGACGATCTCGCAAGCGCTGCAAGCGGTGCGCCCGGCGGGAACGGCGGTCGTCGCGGGCCTCCATGCGGCCATGTTGGAGGTACCGATTCCGGCGGGAGCGCTGGTACTGCAGAACAAGAGCCTGCTGGGGTCGTTCGCGGGGTCGATGCGGGCACAGATTGATTTGCCGCGCCTGGTCGAGTTGTATCGCGCCAAGCGCCTTCAATTAGATGATCTCATCACAAAATGCTATCCCTTGTCCGCCGTTGCAGAAGCATTTCAGGACATGGAAGCGGGGAAGGTGGCGAGGGGAGTGATCATGTTTGAAGGATGAGGGTCAATGAGCCAATTGGCCAATCCGCCAATGAGCCAAGGGAGAGCAGGGGAGCGGGGGGCCGGAGTCCGTGTAGCATAGCCCCTTGTGGGCGTCTGTGAAGGATGAAGCAATAAGAAAAGGAGATGCAAGCTGGGAGCCGCGGACTTGCCGCGGCTCCCATGATTGATGCCGTCGAAATGATTTCCAGTCTCTAGCCCTTTACAATCCAACGGCTCTGCTCGCGCATGAACTGTTGCACATAGTAGGGACCGAGGCCGCTCTTGCCGCTCGAGCCGCTCCCTTTCCATCCGCCGAATGAGTTGACTCCCGGCCATGCGCCCGTCGTCGCCCCACCGCGGCGGTTCGAGTATGTCACGCCCGCTTCGATACTGTTGAAAAAGGTCTCGACTTGATGCGGGTCGCGGCTGTAGATGCCGGCGCACAAGCCGTAATCGGACTCGTTGGCCCGGTACAGCGCCTCGTCAAGGGATTGGACTCCGGCGACCACCAGGAACGGAACGAACAACTCTTCCTTAAAGAGCCGATGAGTCTTGGGCAGGCCCTCGACAATCGTCGGCTCGACGTAATATCCGTACTTGAAATCCCCTTCGGTGATTTGATTCCCACCGAGCACCAAGCGCCCGCCATCCCGCCGGGCATCCTCGGCCGCGCGCAGATATGTGTCCAGCGCGCCTTTGGTGATCACCGGCCCCATGAACGTTTCCTTGAGGGTGGGATCGCCGACCTTGACGCGCTCGCGGGTAAATTTCGCGAGCAATTCGAGAAACGCGTCCTTGACGTTCTCCTCGACGTACACGCGCGAACAGGCGCTGCACTTTTGCCCGTCAAACCCGAACGCGGCGCGGGCGACCCCTTCGGCCGCCTCTTCCAAATTCGCGTGGGCGGTGACGATGGCGGGGTTCTTGCCGCCCATTTCGGTAATCACCGGCTTGGGGTAATTCCGGGCGAAATGGTGATAGATCTGCATGCCGACGTCGTAAGAGCCGGTGAAGATGAGACCGTCCACGCCCGGGTTCTCCTGCAGCTCGGCGCCAACGGCCGAGCCGGGGCCGACGACCAGGTTATAGACCCCGCGGGGGATGCCGGCATCCGCAAAAGCCCGGTAAATTTCGTGCCCTACCACGGGTGAATCGCTCGCCGGTTTGAAGACCACCGTATTACCCGCGACGAGTGCGCCGGCGCTCATTCCGGTGGCGAGCGCCATGGGGAAATTCCAGGGCGAAATGACGGCCCAGACCCCGTAGGGACGCAGCACGCTCATCGTTTCCTGGCCGGGCCCCGGCGACTCCATCGCTTGCGTAAACCCCTGGTGCCGTTCCATCTGCTCGCTGTAATAGCGGATCAGTTCGGCCGCCTCATTCACTTCGGCGAGGCTCTCGGCGCGGTTCTTGCCGACCTCGTACGCCATCCACGCGGACAGGTCGAACCGCCGCTCGATCATCAAATCGGCAGCCCGCCGCAGAATCGCGATCCGATCGCGATAGTCCATGGAACTCCACTCTCGGTAAGCCTCGCGGGCGGCCTTGATGGCTGCCCGGGCGTCCTCGCGCGTCCCGCGGGGAAAGTAGCTTACGATCATGCGCGTATCTACCGGGCTGGGATGCGCCATCTCGCCGCTCGTCGGCGGGCAGGCCTCGCCGTTGATGAAATTGGCAAAGTGCTTGCCCATCTCCTGGCGCACCTGCTGAACCGCCGCGTCGTAGCTCCGATCGTCCTCCGGAGTGACCGTGAGGGTGGCATACGTAATCCGCGGGAGTTTCGAGGCGGGCTTACGCTCGGACCGTGCGGCCCGGGGCGCCCGGGCGACTCGCGTGGTACGCGTCCGCTTGCCCTTTACCGCCGCGCTTTTTCCGTCCCGGCGGCCTGATTTCCTGGTCCTGGCCATTTTCATGATTCCTCCCTGACTCCTACTCTAAACGCAAACAACCTGCACGACTTGGCCTTTTGACTTGCCACTTGCGATTGTATCCTCTTTCACACAGCGTGTCAATGCATCGGACAAGTAGTACACGTCAGGGTTACATTTCGCCCCCGACCATTGCCTCCGCTCTCCCCTTACCCCTGCCCCCCGCTCCCCTCGTAGGGGAGCGGGGTGAGAAAGAATCATGGGAGGTTGGGGCGCCTTTGGCGCCCCAACCTCCCACACCCGAATAACTCCCCCGGCGGGCGCAAGGCCCGCGAGTTGAACTTGTGTGCTAATCCGGATATAATGGCGTGAGCTAGAATTGAGGACGGAATGACGGATGACGGAATGACGGACAGGGTTGTATCACCTACACGAAAAGACGAAGATAACTCTCTCGATTTGAGTCTGCGGCCCAAGCGTCTCACCGAATACATCGGTCAGCACAAGGTCAAGGACAACCTGGCCATTTTGATTGAGGCGGCCAAAGGACGCGGCGAAGCCATTGACCACGTCCTCCTTTACGGCCCACCCGGGCTGGGCAAGACGACACTCGCGACCATAATTGCCCACGAGATGCAGGTCTCGATCAAGACGACTTCGGGACCGGCCATCGAGCGCCCGGGCGACCTCGCCGCGATTCTCACGAACCTGCACCCCGGCGATGTCCTGTTTGTGGACGAAGTCCACCGGCTCAACCGGGCAGTCGAGGAAGTCTTGTACCCGGCGATGGAGGACTTTACGCTCGACCTCATCGTCGGCAAGGGGCCGAGCGCCCGCAGCATTCGCCTCCCCTTGCCGCACTTTACTCTCATCGGCGCGACCACCCGCTTTGCGATGCTCTCCGCACCATTGCGCGACCGTTTTGGCGCCGTGTACCGGCTCGACTTTTACGACCTGAAAGCCATGGAGGAGATCGTGCGGCGCTCGGCCGGTATCCTGAACGTGCCGATTGACGAAGAAGGGGTGGGCGAGATTGCCCGCCGGGCGCGCGGGACGCCGCGCGTCGCGAACCGGTTGCTCAAGCGGGTGCGGGATTACGCTCAGGTCCGCGCGAACGGCGAGATTACGGCGGCCGTGGCACGCGAGGCGCTCGCCAAGCTCGAAGTAGATGCACTCGGTCTGGACGACATCGACCGGAAAGTGCTCCACTCGATCATTCAGAAATTCGGCGGCGGCCCCGTCGGCCTCGATACGATTGCGGCCTCCATCAGCGAAGAGTCCGATACGATCATGGACGTTTACGAGCCCTACCTGCTCCAACTCGGCTTTTTGGACCGCACCCCGCGCGGCCGCGTGGCCACCCGCGGCGCCTACGAGCATCTTGGGCTAAAGTATCCTGATCAAACTGGCTTGAACCGCTCTCAGCCGGAGCTGCCAGGTATGGTCCACAACGACAAGGTGGAATGACTGCGTCTCACGCGGCACGCTCCGTTCACTTGCGCCGTTTTCTTCTCCCACTCGCCCTCAGCGCCTGCCTCCTGATCGCCCACGGCCTGTTCTACGTCCACGCGCTCGGCGGCGATCCCGTAGACGATGCCTATATCTCGTTCCGTTACGCCCAGAACGCCATCCTCGGCCATGGGCTCGTCTTTAATCCTGGCGAGCGCGTGGAAGGTTTCACGAACTTTCTCTGGACCGCGCTCATGATTCCCTTGGAGGGCGCGGGCGCCGACGTAGGTCGGCTGAGCATCCTGCTCGGCGCGCTCTTCGCCCTCGCGGTGCTGTGGCTCGTCGCCCGCTTTGGAGTCTCTCAAAAGCTGCGCGGCGCAGGTCTCCTCGCCGCGCTCTGGCTTGCGGTGGACGGCACCTTTGCCTTGTGGGCGGTCGGCGGCCTCGAAACGGCTCTCTTTTCCTTTCTGATTTTCGCCGGCGCTGTGCTCTATATCTATGAGCAGCGCTCGAACGTCTGGCCGTACAGCGGAATTTTCTTTGCACTCGCGGCGATGACGCGGCCCGAAGGCTTGATGGTGTTCGCGATCACCGTCGCCCACCAGCTCGCCTGGCGGATTCTGGCCGAGCGCCGGCTCGCGGTCCCGCGCGATTTTGGCCGCGTTTTCCTCTTTGGCGCCCTGTTTGTCCCCTACTGGCTCGGCCGCTGGCGATACTATCACTCCTTCTTCCCCAACTCTTTCTATGCCAAGGTGGCTCCGACGGGGCCGGAGGCCCAGCTCGAACGAGGCTGGAACCACCTGAGCCAGTTTGTGCGCGTCCACATGGGCTGGCTCATCCTCCTGCCGCCCCTCGCCGCGCTGGTCAACCCACTCCGGCAAATACGCGAATCGCTAGTTTCTCCATCCACGGGCGGGGCGGAGGGACAGGACGCGTCCTATCCCTTGCAATTAAGAACAGAACGGCCGGGCGAGGCGTCATTGCGAGGGGCGAGCTATGCCCCGAAGCAATCTCACTCGCTCGAAATGGCCTCTGTTATGCGGCGGGTGAGATTGCGCCCGTGGGACCCACCGGGACGCTCCGCTCGCAATAACAGTCCATCCGTGAGCGGGTATTCTCCTGAAGCACCCAGCCTCGCCCGCCTCTTTTGGTCGACCTATTTCACCGGCATCATCGTCGTCTATGCCGCCTATATCGTCTACGTTGGCGGAGACTGGTCGGTCGGCCGGTTCTTTATGCCTCTCCTCCCATTCTTTTATCTCCTCTTCTCCACCGGCCTTGTGGATATGTGGAATGGGCTTGTGGACAAGATTCGTAACTACGAAGGTCGCTGGACCACGCGACCCCGGCCGGAACACGAAGGAACCCAGCGGGGCCGAGCAAGGATGCACGGAATTCTCCCAATTGCCTCCGGCGTGCTCACCGTCGCGATCGCGGCATTCCTCTTTGTCTTTTCCTCCTGGAACGGCGAATACGGAATTTTCATCAAGGGATTTGACGCGGCAACGGCGACGGAGGCGCGCATCACCATGGGCCGCTGGCTCAAGGCGCATACGCCGCCCGGCACACTGATCGCGGTCGACGCGGCCGGTCAGGTCCCCTACTTTTCCGGCTTGCCCGCGATCGACATGTTCGGCATCAACGACCTGCACATCGGCCGCCTTCCCGTCTCCACCCTGGGACAGGGCACGCCCGGGCACGAGAAATTCGACCTCGGCTACGTCGTCGGACGGGCGCCGACCTACGTTATCATTTATGGAACACTGCTCGACAGCGTGAAAGAGTACGAACGCGCGCCCGTCACCTGGACGGACAACCCGGAGTTGAGCAAATTCTTGACGCTTTACGTGAGGAAGCCGTAGAGTAGATAATAGACAACAGACCACAGACTACAGATAACAGCAAGTCCGCACGACGGCTTTCCCGCGCCGCGCGACCAACTCCAGACGGTCTATCGTCTGTTGTCTGTCATCCGTCGTCTGTCGTCTGAAGGAACGTGCATCATGGAAGACATGGGTCGGATGCTGATCTTGTTTGGCGTCTTGATCGTCGTTATCGGGGGCATCCTCTTGCTCATCAGCCGGCTGCCGGGTCTCGGCCTTGGCCGTCTTCCGGGGGACATTACCATTCAGACCGGCAACATCTCCTGCTTTTTCCCCATCGTCACCTCGATCATCCTGAGCATCGTGCTCACGATAGTGCTGAATGTAGTGCTAAGGTTGTTAAACCGGTAACGCCGCTGATCTGGAAGCGATCCGGGCGGCACTTCAAATGCCCAAGCCAGAGTCTGCTGCCGCTTCGGGCGATACCCGAGCCTCGCAACATTGAGGAGACCGATACCAGACTCATGTCCTGCATCGCGAACCCACCGAGCCGCAAGCCTGAGCACATACCCGACGTTGTTATTCGGGCGCGCCTATACCTGGCATGTGCCGCAGCGGTGCAAGAGACAGCACTTGCCGCGTGAATTTGCACGTTCTGTTATACAGCTATAGAATAGAAGTGCCTCGCGATGCTGATAACACTCGGGGCAATGACCGAGTGTATGCACGACGCATCGGCGGAAGTCAGTATGCGTCAATCGCCCGCACTGCGTCAAGCAGCGTGGGCGTTTTTGTTTTCGAAATCTGCTCTCCGGATTTGATGGCACCAATGACAACAAGACAATGGACAATCATCGGGGTTTTGTGTGTACTGGCTCTGGCGTTGCTCTGTTTGTCGGGCTTGGTGATCGTGAACCTGTTGCAACTTTATGGGGTCTCTATGTCCTCTTCCACACGAGTCGTTGAGCAGGCGATGCCACCACCTTCAGACATGAGGGCAACCGAAACAAGAATTGCACAAAACATCTTTGCGACACAGACCGCGAGCGCCAACGAGTACCAATATCCGAGTCGCGATGACTACCCCGCAGGGGACGTCAGCGCCATCATGGACAGTCACACCCACACCTTCCGCACTGGCTGTCAAGCGCATTTCGTTCACGCGAGGTGGAATCTCGGCCACGGTGCAGGGCACCACGGGTGCAGTTGATACAGACCACTGGGTACTCGCGGCGATGGAGGGACAGATGATGACGGCCAGCCTCACTGTGCGGACGGGTGGACGAGCTGTGCTTGTCATCTATGGCGCAGATGGGACTGAGCTACTTCCCGAAGGCGCGGGTGCAGCCGACTGGCGCGGTCCCTTGCCCACGACACAAGATTACTTTATTGATGTGGTGCCAGAAACCGGGGCAGTGGGCTACAGTTTGCAGGTGACGATTCCGTCTCTCCCGACACCGACGCAGAGCCCAATTGCAAGACCTACGCCGACAGTCCAGGCAACTGAAACGGCAGCGAATCGGACCGGAATTCCACCTCGTAGGACCTATCGGCACAGTTTTCGAATTTAAGTGGAATATGATCGAATAAAAGACATTACTACGGTCCTGCTGTTCCCCGAGGCCGAACCCGGCAAATGGAAAAGAGAACCCAGCAACCTCTTTGTGGGTTATGCATACGCAGGCACGATACCAACCCCTCCACAATTTGTGAGTTTCTTCCTAACCACGTTGATATGGTATTCCCAGTACTACTCTTGTCACGATGTCGCGTTGCTGCTAGATCAAAAAACACGACTCCAGTTTCCTACGACAATTACGCGTAGCACATTTCCCGGAGTTTTTAACTCGACTGATTTCATCGCGGCAACACTGTCGCTCGATGATTTTCTGAGAATTGTCAACGCGAAACTTGTAGAGGGAGAAGTGTGCGGAACCGCCATTACCTTCACCCCAGAACAAATGGAAGCGCTGCGCGATTTGGCAAGCCGAATGAATCCGTAGTAAGCAGCATGTTGACGTGGACCGCATCGCGAGTGTGCCTGGGACTCGCAAGTAGAGTGACAATCCTTCAGCGAACCGCAGGGTATCGTTCATTCCACAGATAAGCGGGTCCGAGGTTGACGGTCATCAACCTGTTACAATTGGCACATTGCGCTGGCTCTTGATCTCGCCGCCTTTCAAGCAATGCCGACACTCCAAGCACGTGTCACATATTAGGCTGTCAAAAGACCGGAGTAACAATTGCACGGTTGTCCTAGAGTTTTCACGCCTGGAGATTACCAAAATTCCGGTACCCGCGCAAGCGCTCGAAAGCGCCGTCTGCTACATAATGCTGGAATAATCCCGGGGGGGCTTAGCTTGTAACATGCTGGGTCGCATGAGCCTTTCCACAATCGGCCGACGTCCGAGCCTCTGAAATCACCAACTCCGGAGTTCCAGGATAGGCTACTCCCAGAGCGCTCCTCAGTCGGTCTCACTCTTTGATGTTGTTGAAAAACCAGCCGATGGGGACGATGGCAATGGAACGATCAGCGGCCGGATGATCAATGCGCGCAATTATGAACGTGTCCTTCACCCAGTTACCCAATTCATTTGTATCCAACTTTCCGTCGCTTCCTCGCGAGGTTTCTGTGTTCCGGAACCAAAAATCCGACTTGCCTGGGGTAAAGTTCTGCTCAGATACCGGAAACACGCCTTTGACGAACTCGTTGCTGTACTGATAATAGCCAGTGAAGACCGCGAGCGGAGTCCTGCCCCAATCCGTTCGGAAATAGTGAATGTAGAGTTGCGAATACGCTGTCCCCGACCAAGCCGTGTCGCCGACGAGTATCAATCCGGATGGCGTCGTGCTATTGGTCTCATCGATCTCAGGAATTGCTTTCAGATAGTCGATCTCAGCCGAAGCTTGAAACGTTACGTTCGCGGGGGCGAAATTGTCGCTGAAGAAGTAGATAGTCTTGGTGGTTTCGCTCGATGCAAAATTCAGGGGGTAACCCGCATAGTTTTTCTTCAAAGTGTGTGTCGTTTGGTCGATATTATCTCCTTCTCCAACGCAAAAATCAGTGTAGAAGTTCGAATTGTAAGCAACACGCGCGGTTACTCCTTTGGCCGATCCATCCCCACGCTTACGAACAACCACCTTCAGAGCGGTCCTTTTGTCTTTCACGAAAGCCTGGCTTTC